>DNRP01000062.1:7680-8567 GCA_003499955.1 Cyanobacteria bacterium UBA9971 | reverse complement strand
ATTTCTTCCCTGTTAGCTTCAATCCCGTCAATACATTTTTCTCTCAAAATTTTATTAGCATTGATAAGAATTTCAAGGGATTCTAAAATAGAAAACGCAATCAGGGGAATATTTTGATTTAATTCAAACTGCCCGCCTGCCACGCATTGATTTATTATCACATCATTTCCAAGCACTTTAATGCCCACCTGCGCGACCATTTCAGGAATAACAGGATTGACTTTGCCCGGCATAATTGAAGAACCCGTCTGAACAGGCGGAAGTTTAATTTCCCCTAAACCCGCGGCAGGTCCTGAATTCATAAGCCTTAAATCGTTTGAAATCTTGATTAAACTCGTGGCATGCGCTTTTAAAATTCCGCTGACTTCTGCAAAAACATCAAGATTCTGCGTGTTTTCAACAAGATTTTCCGCCCTAGCAAGCCCGATTCCCGTTAAATCCCTTAATTTGTCAACAACAGCGAAAATAAATTTTCTCGGCGCGGAAAGTCCTGTCCCTACGGCAGTTCCGCCGACATTAACAACTCGAAGCCGCTCCTCGCATTTATAAATTCGCCATCTGTCGCGGGAAACAGCTTCCGCATAAGCAGAAAATTCTTTCCCGAGCGTGATTAAAACCGCATCCATAAGCTGTGTTCTTGCAACCTTAACAATATCCGCAAATTCTTTTTCTTTTTCCTGAAAACTTTCCTGAAGTGCGATAACTTCTTTCTCCAGTTTTCTTAAAAGCAAAATACAGGCTATTTTTAAAGCTGTCGGATAAACATCATTCGTTGACTGATAAAGATTTATATCTTCTATAGGGTCTATAAATTCATATTCGCCTTTGTTTTTCCCTAAAATTTCCAGCGCGCGATTTGCTATGACTTCGTTTATGTTCATGTTTAA
>DNRP01000062.1:0-7651 GCA_003499955.1 Cyanobacteria bacterium UBA9971 | reverse complement strand
TATCCCGAAACATTAAAGTTTTGCAAAGCCCTATAAGTATGAACACCCCAATAAACTTCCTGTGGTATTTCAGCCGCACCTAAAAAGTCTTTTTCTTCTCTGAATTTCATTTTTTTACCTGAAACTTAGTTTTTTCTTCTTAAACATATTAAACAGGTAAAATTAATAAATCAATTAAATTTGTATAATTAACTTGAGTGACGCTTCATATATTGATAGAATGTTATTAAATATTTATTCAGGGTAGCTTTGTGTCGAAAATTCTAATATTATCAAGAGATTCAAATATAAATAATGACTTAATCAACTTATTAAGCGGTGTCGGGTATGAAGCAATTTCCGTTGAAACGGAAAAAGATGCGATTAAAACTGCCGGTGAATTTTCTCCTGATATAGCAATAATTGACACCTCAATAGTTGATATAAATATTGTCAGCACTTGCAGAAGCCTGAAACTTCAAAACGAAACCAATGATATACAAATAGTTCTATTGACTTCAAAAGACTCTGCTTCACAAGAAGTGCTTGTTGGAGCTGACGGATATATTACAAAGCCTTTTAACGAAAACATTTTAATTGCTACTGTAAATGCGCATTTAAGAATTAAAAAGCTTCTTGACATTTTATACACAAACAACAGCGAACTGGCAAAGAGTTTATACCAGTTAAATGTTCTTTACAATACAAGCTCTCAACTTGCAGGAACTCTTAACAAGACTAAACTCATAAATATTATGAATACCGGTCTTGATAAAAGTCTTAATTCTTCACTCTGCCACGCTCTTGTTATGAATGAACCTCAAGATGCAACATTAATAATAAACTCTCTGTATCCAATAACAGAAACACTTGAAGAAGCCCTTAAATTAAGGGCAATGCTTTCTTACAAAAGCCTGTTTGAAAATAATAAACTTCCTTTTGAACTTTCAATCGGTGATATTTCTGTAGAAAAACATATTAAAGAACAGGAAGGACTTTTTGACTTAAATATATTAAACTGGGACTGCATGTTTTCGCCAATAAGCACAGCTGACAAGTTTTTTGGCACAGTAGAAATCATCAGAAAAAACGAATTTTCCGGCGAAGATTCAACCTGTTTTCATACCGTCGTAAAACAAGTTTCACTCCCGTTAGAAAGCGCTCTTCTTTACGAAGAAATCCAAAAAACAAATATAAAACTCGAAAAACTTGAAAAACTTAAATCAGAATTTATTTCAATCGTTTCTCACGAACTAAGAACNNTGTCCAAAATTGAAGCAGGTAAAATGGAATATCGCTTTGAACCGATAAATATACTTGAACCGGTTAAATTTGTTGTATCTACCTTTGAACACCTTGCAGACAAGAAAAATATTCGGCTTTATATCAATGCCGCAAAGGATGACTTTAATATTTACGGAGATTCCAGCAGAATTGAACAGATTTTAACCAATCTTATCTCAAACGCCATAAAATTTACTCCCAACAACGGCAAAGTTGCGGTAAATATAGAAGAAATTAACGCTGCTTCTATAGATACAACTGTATTTTACAATGATTCATCTTTAATAGATTCAAACGACGAACTTAATTCAGAACAGGATTATGTAAAAATCACTATAGAAGATACGGGTATAGGGATTAAAACAGAAGATATTCCTAAAGTATTTGATAAATTTCAGCAGATTGAAAGCTCTTTAAGTCGCGAAGTAGGAGGAACAGGACTTGGTCTTCCTATTGCAATGCAGCTTATAGAGGCTCATCAAGGAAAAATATGGCTCGAAAGCGAGTTTGAAAAAGGCAGCAAGTTTTCTTTTGTTATTCCTTTGATGCAAAATCTTTCATCCAGACATATTAAATCAACTCATAATTTTTCGTCATCATGAGCTTCTTTTTTGTCATCCTGAGCGAAGCGAAGGATCTGTCAAATAGCGCAAATAGTTAAATAGACAAATTCTTCGGACTAAAGCCCTCAGAATGACACCCCAATGTTTAATTAAATATAAAAATAGGTAAATAAAATGACAGGAAACGACAAAAAAGCTAAAAAAAAGATTCTGATTGTGGATGATGAACCGGATATAGTAGAAACCCTTAAATTTCTGATAGAAAGCGAGGGTTTTGAGAGCATAATAGCTATGGATGGCGAAGAAGCTCTAAGAAAAGCCAAAGAAGAAAACCCCGATATTATGATACTTGATGTAATGCTCCCAAAGATTAACGGCTATAAAGTATGCCGACTTTTAAAATTTGATAACAAGTACAAACACATACCTATTCTTATGGTAACAGCCAGATCTCAAGAAGAGGACAAGGTTATCGGTGAAGAAACAGGCGCTGATGAATATATAACAAAGCCTTTTGATATTAATGAACTTCTTCAAAAAATACATCTTTACTTAAAACGTTAATAATATTGACCTATTAATCCAATCGGGGTTAAATAGTCTTAAATTATAAAGAGTTGTCTAATTAATAAAATCGAGTGATATAAAAGGAAAATTTAAATTACATGACTAACAGTTTAGATATAATTTCCATCGGGGAGTGCATGATAGAGCTTTCAACCAATGAAAGCCTTATATACGCAGAATGTTTACACAAATACTACGGCGGAGATACCTTAAACACAGCCGTAGCAGCTGCGAGACTCGGCTCAAAAGTCGGCTATATAACACGGGTTGGAAGAGATTCCTTTCAAACATATTTACTTGATTCATGGCAGGCAGAAAACATTGACACAAGCAATATCAAGATTGTAGAAGGCTATAACGGACTTTATATACTTTCAATACAAGAAGAAGCCAGAAAAGAGTTTGTTTTTTACAGAAAAAAAAGTGCTGCAACAGCTCTTTCAACAGATGATATTTCAGAAGATTATATACAGCAAGCTAATATCGTTTATTCTACGGGAATAGCGCAGTCCCTTTCTTCTTCCGCAAAAGGCGCTGTAAAAAAAGCTTTTCGCATAGCCAAAGACAAAGGCTGCCTTGTAGCTTATGACCCGAATTACAGGGAAAGACTCTGGGGTGCCGATGAAGCAAACGAAGCGATGGAAGAAATCATTGATTGCATTGATATTATTATGTTAAACAATATTCATGACGCTGAATGGCTTATTGATCAAACTTCGCCTGACAAAATCATAAAATATTTCTGGGACAAAGGAGTTGCCACCGTTGCCGTAAAAATGGGCAAAAATGGCTGTGTTGTAGGATATAACGGAGAAATTAACACAATACCGGCGAAGGAAACGGAAATTGTTGACTCAACTGGAGCAGGTGATGCTTTTAACGGCGGATTTTTGCATGGAATAGCATGTGGTTACAATCCGTTTGAATCTGCAAGACTTGCCACAATCGTCGCCTCAGAACAAATCAAAGGACTTGGAGCAGTAAAATCACTTCCTCACAGGGATACTGTCTACACAGAATTCGGTCGTTAAGTAACAAGCTGTCATTGCGAGGAGGGGCAAAACCCCAACGTGGCAATCTATCCGTAATTTTGAAATCCAAATAGATTCTCACGCTCCCGTTGGTCGCTCAGAATGACAACCTAATCTGTTACTTTAAAACCGTATTTTGTTCCAAACTTTTTATTAAAAACTCTTTATTAGCTTTTAAAGCCTGAATAATTCTTGAAGTAGCAAGCCCATCTCCGTATGGATTAGTCGCAGAAGCCATTTTATTATATTTTTCTTCGGAATCCAGAAGTTCCTGAACGGAATTAACTATTTTGTCAGTATTGGAACCCACCAGCTTAACAGTTCCAAATTCAACAGCCTCAGGTCTTTCTGTTTCATCCCTAAGCACAAAAACAGGTTTTCCTAAGGATGGAGCTTCTTCCTGAACACCGCCGGAATCCGTAAGAATAATATGCGATTCTTTCATAAGACTTGCAAAAGGCGCATACTCAAGTGGCTCAATTAATTTTACCCTATCAATTCCTTCAAGCATGCCAAATACAGTTTTTCTTACATTCGGATTAAGATGAACAGGATAAATCACCTGAATATCAGGATTTTTTTCAATAAGAATTTTTACCGCCCTGCAAATATTTTCAAGCGGTTCACCAAAATTTTCCCGCCTATGTGAAGTCAAAAGAATAGTTTTCAGATTTTTATCTATATTAAATCTTGATAAATCTAATTCATTATTGTTTACTGTATGCAAAAGCGCATCAATAACCGTATTTCCCGTTAAATAAATTCTATCATCAGGTATATTTTCTTTTAAAAGATTTCCAACCGATTGCTGCGTAGGAGCAAAATACAAAGACGAAACCGAATCAGCCATAACCCTGTTTAATTCTTCGGGAAAAGGATAATGTTTGTTGAAAGTTCTTAATCCTGCTTCCACATGCCCTATTGGAATCCTCGCATAAAAAGCAGAAAGACTTGTTGCAAGAGCTGTTGTTGTATCTCCGTGAACAAGCACAATATGCGGACGTGTTTTTTCAAATATTTCCTTCATTTGAAGAAGAACATCAGAAGTTAAAGTCCATAAATTCTGATTAGGTCTCATTATATTAAGATCATAATCAGGCTTTATATTAAAAAGATGAAGAACCTGATCAAGCATTTCTCTGTGTTGAGCTGTTATACAAACAATATTTTCAAAATCATCTTTGTTTTTTCCAAGTTCCATAACAACCGGGGCCATTTTTATGGCTTCCGGTCTTGTCCCAAAAACACTTAGAACTCTTATTTTTTCCAAAGTTTTAACTCCCGACATTAATTTTATAGTTATATTCTAACAGAACAGAATTTTTTAGAGAAAAATTTTTAAGTAAAAAATTGAAAAGCAGTGATCATATTAAACCACTGCTTTTTCTGTTTCATGATCTCTTTTTCCACGTTTCTTATATAAAGTAATCTAATCCGGTATTTTTATTTGATTTTTTTTCATTCTTTTCAAATTTGATTTTTTTTAAAGTTAAATTTGTTAAGTTATCTGCCCGATTTTTGTTTTCTTTTGACAATTTAATTTCATCTTCCGGTTTTTTTTCAAGTTTTGTTGCAGGTTTTGTAGGATTGTTATTAAAGTTTAAACTTCGCGGAGCCTGCTTTTGATAATGACCGTTACTAATTATCCTGCTTCGACCCGGGTCAATCGGATCATATCTATTTATAAACATTTTTTAATTCTCCATAATTTTAATACTTTTTAAAGTGTATCCGTAACACTTTATTTTCATTTACAGTATTTATCAAATTGATTATTTTGTCAACCCTTATAAAAACAAATTATTTAAATTGTGTTAATTGAATTTATTACTTGAATTTGTTTTTATTAAATTTACAAAAACCCCTTAACATAAATGAAAAATAAGCTTAAAATAATAAAAGCGATTAATACATCTTATTTTTTGGGCATATTCATTTTTATTTTGGAGAAACAATGACGACATCACAGCACAAAACGTTTAACACCTTTATACAGGAAGTATTTAACCTCCCTGTCTGGATAAAACAGATTATATACATGGAATTAAAAGAACAGCTTGAAAGTTCTTCAATGAAAAGCTGCATGGATATAGCCAAAAAAGATAACTGCCTTCAGCTTTATATTCCCAAATTAACTTATACAGGCAAAAAAGAACTGACGCACAAAACAAAAACCCTTTCCGAAAACGCTTCTGTGTTTTTGGAATGCGTCTCTAAAGACATCAGCATAATAGAAATAGCCATTAAAAACGGCTGGAATTTATGTGAATGTTCGAGTTATTTTCTTGAAACAATAGAAGCTGACCTTGTTTCAAAGCCCTCTTCCCCTTTTGTAAAAGGAACAGCGCTTTATATGAGCGGAAAAATAAGACTCGGCGAATATTTTGTTAAAATTAACAGAATTACTATAGAACAGCTTGATGAAGCTTTAAGAAAACAAAAACACATAGAAGAAGCCCTTGGAGACAGACCCGGACTGGCAGAAATTCTTGTAAACTTAAACTTTTTAAGTAAAAATGATACCGAAGGCATACTTCTTTTAAAAGAAGACTGCAGAAAGTATTACAAATCAAATTTAATTACACAAGAAATACCTAAATCATAAAATGAAACCTGCTTTATTAATTGAAACAACAAGAAGTCAACTTACAGAAACACAGCATTATGGCTTTATTCTGGTTGTTGACAAAAAAGAAAAAATTCTTTCAAAAACAGGCGATGATGAGAATAAAAACTTCTGGTTTAGATCCGCCGCAAAGCCTTTTCAAGCTTCTTTAATCATAAAATCTGGCGCTTATGATAAATTCAACTTTACTTTGGAAGAATTGGCGGTTTGTTGCGCTTCTCATACAGGCACGGAACAACATACCAAAACCGTTCAATCCGTTCTGGATAAAATCGGCTTAACGGAAACTGATCTTCAATGCGGAATCCATGACCCTCTTGATAAAGAAACAAGGGATTATTTCATTAAAAATGATATTAATTCCTCTCAACTGCAAAACAACTGCTCGGGAAAACATGCCGGCATGCTTGCAGTTTGTATTGCAAACGGGTGGAATATAGAAAATTATCTTGAATTAAGTCACCCGCTCCAGAAAGAAATAACGACAACTATAGCAAACTTCTGCAATTTTGATGAAAACAACATAAATATAGGTACTGACGGATGTTCCGCGCCTGTGCATGCCCTGCCTCTTTATAAAATGGGTGTCGGTTTTTTAAATCTTTTTTTAAATAAAGGCGGATTGCTCGCAGAGGCTGAAGGACGAGCAAAGCTCGTCCGTAACGCCGTTTATGGCGAGCAACCAAGCTATGAAAATATTAAAAAAGCTTTTCAAAAAAACCCGTTTTTAATTGGTGGAAATGAAAGATTAGATACAGAAATTATAAAAACATCCTGCGGCAACCTAATTTCAAAAACAGCAGCGGGGGGTCTTTGCGTAACAATTAATTTAGAGAAGGAACAGGCGCTTGTAGTTAAGATTCTTGACGCTGATATGACCGCAAGATCAATCGCAATAATAGAAGCTTTAAAACAGCTTAAATGGCTTTCTAAAGATGCTTTGGAAACACAAAAAATCGCAAAGCTATACGATTTAAAAATTAAAAACTTAAAAAATCATCCTGTGGGGGAAATTATCCCCAAATTTACATTATAATTTTAAAAGGTCGCGAGGGTTTATAAAAAATGGATATTAAAACTATTTTACCAATTTTAGAAAAAAATCTGGATTTGATAAAAATTTATAACAGCAAACTTGTTGAAAAAATAATTAATCTTCAGGAAATAACTAAACCCGTCGAATTTTTAGAAGCAAAATCGGGAGATCCTGTTTTTTCATACGACGGCATGATAATTGATGATGAAATTGACCCGATAGACACCGCTTATCAAATGTTTTACAAATTAAACGATAATGATGAAGATAATATTTACGTTATTTTCGGCATGGGTCTGGGGTATGTATTTAAAAGATTTGTTCAATCCTGCAAAGGAAAAATAATTCTTTTTGAGCCAAATATTGAAATTTTGAGATTAACACTGGAATTAGTTGATTTTTCCGAAGAATTAACAAGAAATAATGTTTATGTGGCAAATTCTACAAAAGAAATGTCAGAACTAATAAGCATGCACTTTACTTACGGAATAAAAATACATTCCTGCGCCCTGGATTTTTATCAAAAAACATATTCAAATATTTATCAGGACATTATAAGAGAATT
>DNRP01000126.1 GCA_003499955.1 Cyanobacteria bacterium UBA9971 | reverse complement strand
TCTGTTCTGATCAAATCAATAATCTCATTGGTCGTGGGATAGAATTCAAAGTCTTGATTGCTTGCTTTTATTTCTTTGATAAGGCCGTTAATGCTCATTTATCACCTCCAAAAAATTCACGTTATTTCAGTTATAGATTTATTTTCAAAGTATATCTTTTGTTTTAGTCAGGCAATACGCTTGATGGAACTTTAGAAGAATAGAACTCAGCGATATAAACCAGGCCATTTTTATTGTCTACTGCTATTACTCCTTGATCTTTATGTTTTGAGCAATAATCATTTGCTTCTTGATCATTTAAAGCGACTTTGGTTACTCTAAAAATTTTCCCCATACTTTTACAATACAATTTTATATTCATGACTTCACCCATTGCCGTTATTTAAATGAGCACTGGAGATTGCCCTTGCAATTACTTTGATCTACAAATTTTTTCCTTTCCCCAACATCATATTTGCCGCTTTGAATGCATTTGATGATATGCGCTTTGCAAGCATTTCTTTCGTTCTATTTTTGGTCCAGTTTATTTCAATCAAATACTGTTCCAATTTATCCAAATCCTCAAGATATCTTAGATTGTGCCAAACATCCGTTCTCACTGTTACACGAATATTTAAATTTTTAACATCATGGACAAGTCCTCTTATAGCACTAAAAAAAGAACCAATCCTAATTTGATACTCTTCAGTATCTAAATATTTCGCATCAATGTCGTCTATTAAAACCCAAACCGCTGATTTACTGTGACTTTCCTGGTACGTCTTAAGTAACTGTTCCCAGTTATCAGGTATGCTTTTTTTCAGTTCTAAATTTAAATACGGAATTTTTCCTTTAATTCTAGACACAAGAGCACCAACAAGGTTTTTGCTCTTAATTCCTTCAAGCTCTGCTGCCTCAACCATTGATATTTCGTTATCTGCCAAAGCAAATCCAATGAGCTTACCAATCTCAATATTGATTTTCTTACAGACAATTTGCTTCCAATAATTTTCTAAATATGCTTGATCTTTACCTTGAAAATCACCCAACCCAAGCAGTGCATTTCCTGTGGATCTGACAATAATTGGGTTCTCATAATCGCTTGAATTACGAAGTTTATATTCTAAGCGAGACAAGAGAGCAGATTTCCCCATACCCTTACGAGCACTAACTACGCACAATGATGTGCTTTCATTGTAAAATTCATCGAACTCTTCAATGTCGATGAAATACGAATCTAACACCTCTTGAGGTTCATCTTCCCCTGCGTCATTAATAAAAATTACTTCCTCGCCTTTAAGTTCTGAATAATCAGTTTTCATAATTTTCTCCTTTTAAATTTTAATTGATTTCTCTTATCGCAGATATCCTGAGCTTCCTTTTTGTCCAGTAATAAGGGAAATATGAATTACCATAAACACAATTATTTTTTGTGTTTATGATATTATATCCGTTTTCTTTTATTTCCCAATCCAGCTGGTCTTCTTCTGACAAATAAGGTACAGCACCATAAATGCTTGCTTTAATAGAAGGATCACTTTTTGCCAATAACTTCTGTTTACTACAATATATCTTTCATTCTTCATAACTTTCTCCTTTAATTTTTGTTTATCTTATTTAAAATTATACACCAAAAACAAATAAAATCAAGATAAAAACAAGGTTATAACAAAATAATTAAAACCGGTTATAAATAAGCCATGAATTCACGTCCTTTCAGTTATAGCCAGTTTTCCACAAATTGTTATAAAAACTGATAAAATAAAATTCACGTCTTTTCGGTTATAGCTAAATTTTCCCACACATTTTGACAAAATTATTGCATTCGTTCAAATTCAGGAACGGACATTTTTCTAACATAAGCCAATTTCGTTTCGGGCAATAAAATCTGTTCTTACAAGGTTCATTGCAACCATTGCTTGTAATAATTTTTCTCCTAGTTTTGCCTATAGTAAAAAATCTGTCATTACAAGCAATGGCAATAATTTTCATAATCATACCTTTCTCTGCAATTGATTTATATATGCATCTACTTCAAAATTGTTTGGATAATCATAATTGTGATAAACATCAGAGCATTGCTTTATCCTCATATCAAGATCGTATTCAGTGCATTGAATAAAATAAACAAAAACATTAGGTCTTACTTCCATATAAATGACATAACTATGTTTCCATGAACAACCAGCACAAGACATAAACTGATATCTGATCTTATCGGCTTTAGTATCAAGGTAGTAGTTGTTTTCAGTTATGGCAAACCTAATGCCATTAACGGTTTTGAATGTAAAGGCTTTAGTACTTACCTTGTGAATCCAAGGCCCGGTTTTGATATTAGAACCCGTTATATCAATGTAAGTGGTCATGATATTGCCTTTATTTTATTTTTAACAGTTGAATTCATAGATATTTTCAGCTTGGATAACGTCAAAAATTTCTTCAATATGGCTAGAGTATGAAGAAGTGAAACAAATTAAGTTGTTAGAAGAAGTGCAAAAAATAATGTAATACTTCATATCCGCCCCTTTTAGAGTTTATTTCAAAGTTTTATAACAAGAAAATATCCTGTATAGGCCCGTCATACAATTCCCGTTATATGGTATTTCACTTCACGCAACACGAAACAATTATTATTGCGTTTTATGCAATACAAAAAATTCATACAAATTCAGTTATAGCAAAATTTTAACAAAAATAAAATCAGAGCAAAGTAAGACAACCAGAACCAGCCCGCAAGACTTAGCTTCATAGCATTCTCCTTTTCAATTGTGTATACACAACTATTACAAACAGAACTCGACATAGCTTGCAAGGGCATAAACCATGGCAAAGACAAGAGCAAGCTGCCATGGCCTCATTTGCTCGCCTCTTTAGCCATATATGCTTTGCCCTTCTTGAGCCTGTATTTGCTGGCCTGTCGCTTTGTAGGTTCAACACCAGCCTTTTCACAGCTCGCTTTAAAAGTCTTGATCTTAACTGCAAATTCTTTGTGTGTCATTGCCATAATTTCATTGATCTTCATAATCTCTCCTTTAAGGTTTGGTTTTAATCAGAGTCAAGAAGATTGAAAATTCATTAACTCTTATAATTAAAACATGCAAATGATGCAAACACGCGCTAATAATATCAATACCTTACAAACCTTGAACATGAAACCGTTTCAATTTGTTATTTAACAACTTTGAAAGTAATTTTGTTGAAAAACGCACTCTTTGACAATCCATGTTTTACAGGCTTGCGGCGATATAATTCCCAGCATTCAATAACAATCCCTGATTCGGTATAATCGCCGTTATTGTCATAGTTCGTAATTACCGCTGATTCACGAACACCATAATTTTTCATGGTATCACCAGCAAATTTCATATTATTTCGGGTGAAAAACATGAACCGGGGTTATTTGTTTCATGCCTATATTTTAATTCTGAACTAGTCATAACCTCACCTCACTAGTTATTAGTTGATTGCAGGCCTTTAAACCCACCATACAGCTTGATTTAAAATATCCTGGTATGTACAGGCATTGAAGTTTGAAAACGTCTTAAATCATACCTAATACAATTCTCCGTTTTCTGTAAATTCATATTCGTTTGCCTGAATTGTTTCAATTATCGCTTCTCCACTGGTTAAATATTCATAATTTTTTTGCAACATAATACGATAGTCCTCACACAATGAGCGTAAAAATTCTTCTTCAATCTCTTGCAATTTGTCCTCACTTTCCCTGCTTTCATAATTTTCATGCTCTTCATCCATGTAATCGTTAAAAACCGGTTGCCAGGTTGTCAGAAAGTCTTCCGCAGTTCGGTATGTATCACACTTTTCACCATGGTCGCGTAAAATATTTGCTGCAACTTCGGCGGCGGAATAAATAAATTTACCTTTAACGTAAGATCCTCTACCGATATCAAAAGCACTGATTTTCAATCCAATGTTTTCAGCATCTTCAAAAGTATAATCCCACCATTCATGACTAATGTTTATATCGCTTAAATTTCCAATGGCCTTTTCTTTGCTCTTATCATTCAATTCATCAAACGTGTAAATTCTCACTGTAATTGTTCTCATAACCTCACCTCATGATTTAGATATGTCTTAAAGGCACCTATTAGGCCCGTAGAACTGTTTTTAGATTAAAACCATAGTCAGGTATGCCAGGTTTTAAAAATGGCTTAAATCAATCCATAACGTCATAGACAAAGCCGTGGACAAAAACGCCATTGCCAATGTGTATTTTAACCCTGTCTCCTTCCTTAGGTTTTTTCCGGCCAAAGTAAATGCCGATCTCGCCACTTTTAAGAATCACTTCATACTTTTTCATGGTCTTATCCTCTCATTTGCTCTTAATAGCTCTTATTTCCTCACTTATCTTTTAATATCAATGAGTTATAATAGCTGTTTTTAATAAGTTATATATGGAGTTTTTTCTTTTCTTAAAAAATAAGTTGTTGATTTTATTGAAATTGTGTCAATCATGGTTTAAGACTGTTTGAACTAGTTTAAAGCAATTTATCTTCTATCGCCTTTAAGAGAAATAACGGCATTGTCAATATTCCATTCTTCTGCAATCAAATATTGTTTTGCCGTTTTAAAATCAGATCCCGTTACAAGCATAACAATAAATATCCTTCTTTCTTCAGGCATGTCTTTAGATTCTTTCTTTGTCAGATCTTTCATAATCTTGTCCTCAAAAAGTAAAGATTGTCAAAACTGTCTGAACCGCCATCACAACTAAAAACATAATCCAAGCCGTTATTAGCATTGTTTTCATTGTCTTACCTTATTTTGTCTTACCTATTACAGTAAAACCAAGGTTCCGCATAGACTTTGCCACATTTTCAACCTGCTTTTTTGTCATTCTATCAGTACAATAACAAAACGGGTATTTAGTGCGGATATAATATTTGTCTTTAACTGCCAATGTTTCATCAGTTAAAATTTCGTATGTCATAGCGTCAACGTCTCTATCTGTTTTCATAATCTCACTTGCTCCCTAATTTCAATTTTAAGGTACCGTAAAGGCATGGTATAGACGTTTTTAAACTCAAGCCATACCTGACTATGCCAGCTAGTCTAAAACGCATATACTCTAACGTATTTAATATCAGGCAATGAACCTGTCTCAAGCAAGCCTTCAAGCTCTTTGACTGCCTGGAGTCTGACTTTAACAGGCATGAGAAAATAAAGACTTGAGGCCATCTTAATCTTGAGTGCATCTCTTTTATTGGTATTCATAATTAGCCTCACTTAGCAAAATGCATATAAAGCCAATTATTGAGCATTTTTGGTACGTCTTTATCACTTAATGACACAATCCAACCTTCATTAACACTGCCGCAATACCATTCAATATTAGGCCATGTATCTGTCACTTCCTTGTATTCATCAAGCCAATTAGTACACGGTTTTCGATAAATAAAGCTAGTTGTGCCAAGCTTGCGTATACCTATAATAAAATCCCCGCCTTTAACGTTTTGCAGTGCTTCTATATCTATTTCGATGTCATTGTATGGTACATGTACGGTCATTGCTCTAAGCACTCTGTATACCTTTGTAGATGCTTTCATAACTATACCTCACTTTGTAATTGTTCTTAATGGCTGATGTTAATTACAAGATAATAAGTTAATTTATATAAGTCAAATATTTCTTTATCAATCATTACACATACTTGCGCATAAGTGTTTGATATTAAAAGAAATAATAATTTAAAATAAAGACGAATAAATACATATCATTAATAGCGTTTATAATGTCAGACTATTTACCCCAAAAACGCACAATTAACAGCATATGGGCATAGAAGTAGCATAACAAAGCAAGACTTATACCATAACTAAAGCACATCAATACTGCTATTGTTAGGAAATAAACATAATCAAAACACGCACTTAATACATCAAAATCGCAAGGTTAAGCGAAATATATTTTCTAATACTAGCACATGCAAGCCTGTAATCGCCTCACTACGGTTAAGCAAACGATTATTTAAGGCCATAACACGCCTAACAACATTAGTAATACTATAATAGATGAATAAAAAGAAAATAAATATTTATCAGGCACAGACATTGCTTATGGCAGGCTTGCTTTAGATTGTAATGCTGGTAATAGATGATTAGGCAGGGTTTAACTAATTAGGACGGCCTAAATATATAAAGACGGGTTTTAAAAACTTGGTGTTATATAACAAAGTCAAGCTAACCTAACTTTATTAAGACTTGTGTATTGTGTTGGGCTAGGTTGAACTGATTAGGGTAGGTAAAGATAGTTAGGGAGAACTAAATGTTGTTAGGATTGTTAGGAAAGTGATTAAGGCAGGATAGGTCATAGGGTATGGGGTCATTTTTCCCGAAGCACCCCACCCCATAGGTCGAGGTTGGGCACTTTACGCTTGATTTTATATTTTAAGAAAATTGAAAAGTATTACATAAATTTATAATCACTGGAAATATTCAATTTCTAATTTATATTTAGGATAAATATTCATATCCCAGCCTAAATATAGTTTTTCGGGCTTCATGTTTTTAATAAAATCTCCTACTTTTTCTGAAGCAGATGCCCCAATATTTTCATCAACAAAAGTCCCAATAGATTTTGTATAAATACAATCTCTATTCTCAAGGTTATCGAAATCAATTCGAATAAGTCTGATCAATGTTCTCATATATTTAATCCATTAAGTCCAATTAATCTTATTATTTCCACAACCCACAACGTGGATAGATTTTAACCCATCCTACATATTCACCATAAATAGCATTTATGTTTAAAAGTCTGAATTTTATTAATCGGCCCAAAACTTACAAAATTATCTAAAGCCTTGTATTGTTTTTCAGATATAGCTTTACTTTCTTCGATTATCATTTAGTATAATTGCAAATTGTGTGATAGTTAATTCTCCATCTTTTAAAACTCCACCATAGGATAAATTTATTGATGAAATTGAGATTACAGAAAAATATATAAAATTTTTAGAAGAACTAGATTTTAATCAGCTTTCACCAATAACTTTATTTTGATCGAATCCGTCTGTTAAAATATATTTTTCATAAAATCATCAATCCAATTATAAATAATATTGCCAAAGCCACAACATACCAAGTCGGCATTTTAGGTACGGGATGAATTGTTCTTTTATACATGCTATATTTAGGCATTTTATACCTCCTCGCATGATAGTATAAACGCTTGTATGTGTGCCAATTCTTAGGTAACATTTTAATTTAATATCAATCCTTTAAATTTTCAACGTCTAATTCTTCGTCTTCGTCTTCGTCTTCACCAATTTCTTTTTGTTCTAAATATTTTTGCAGTGGCGAAGGCCTGCAAGCTCCACAATCCTCGCAAGCCATGGTATCGTAAATACAACTTGGGATATCATTGTCTGTCCACATCTTGTCCTCTTAAAAATACCATACCACAATTATAAGCTTTTGTCAATGGGTATGGGTTCGTTTTTACGAAAATATTTGTATTTGCTTATGTCAAAGTCAAAATATTATATATAATTTTTATCAGTTTTGTAAATTATAGCAGGCCGAGCTTTTTATTGGTTAAAACAAATTCACCAAACAATTCTTCTGCTGCTTTATCATAAAGTTTCGCTGCCTCTTCAGCAGTCTTCCTCCTACCAAGAGATTTTGTTTTCCCGTTTGACATTATTCTAGCTCTATATAATTTTTTCTTTGGTTCGTAAACAACTCCTTTGAATTTTACTATCCCATCTTTCTTTGGTCCTCTATTCATAGCTTGTTCCGAGCAAGTTGCCCATCTACAATTTTCTTTATAGTAACCTTTTGTATTCTCTATTCTATCTAATGAAGATTTATCATCTGGGCATAAACCGACATCATTGACAAATTTCATAAAACTATTTTTCCATTCATCACAAATGGTTATTCCTTTCCCACCATAATCTGGATAATTTATCCCATCTTTATAAAGGCATCTATTTATTATATTCCTCCATGTGTAATATTCTTTAGTTTTACACATGCCATGTTTAATTGTCATAAAACTCCTGTACCAGAACAAAATGTTTGGACATCAAAATCTTTTCTTGTTACAGAAAATAATAATTTTTCATTTTAAATTATCCATTACTGCATTTAATAAATATTCTAGTTTTTCATCAATGCTCATTTCTTTAATAACAAATCCCGTTCCTCTACATTTATAACAAACACCATCTTTTATTGACATATCAGAAAAAGTATCTGTAAATTTATTAAGGTGAATTTTACCCACACTATAACAAATATTGCAAATTTCTTCTTTTATTGGGAATTTACGATTCATTTTAATTAAGCCATATCTTAATTTTATAATTATTTAATTCACTTCTTTATTAATTTCTTCTAAAGCTTTCATTCTTTGTGCCAAAACCCAGACCCCACCTTGACTTTCTGGTCTGGTAAAAAATTCATAATTTTCAATTTCAACTTTATACCAGGCTCTGTCTTTTTCTGATAAATGTGGGGCAAATGGTTTTACACAACAATGCCAACCCGGTCTAAAAGCATAGCCATTGGTTTGATGTTCTTCTGCTTCTAGCCATTGATTTAAAACTATGACCTGTCTTTTATTAATAAATAATGGCGCAAGTGTCTGATCTTTTCTTTTTCTAAACAATTTATATGCAATCATTTTTCTTAATAAATTCATTTTTTAATCTTAAAAATTCGCTTTTAACAAATTCATTATCTAATTTTTCTGGATTTCTTCTTGTGTCATAAATTTTATCACAAATATCGCCATATATTTCTTGATAGCCACAAATAAAAATTCTCCTTTTATTTGACCTGTTTTTATTTTCAATTTTTATATAATGCCAATCCGATAATATTTTAATATTTCTAGTAATTGTTCTTTCATTATGCCTAAGTATTGAAAATAAAAAAGAATTGCTTGCCCAACATCCTCCTGTTTTATTTTTGTATAAATTAAAAACACCAAACAAAGTTTTTGAACTCTCTGGAATGTTCGGGTTCATAACTAATTCAATTGGAATTGTTAGCAAACCCGGCCTTATACTTGGATTAATTTCTGTTTCCATTTCCACCTCTTTTTAATTTTTAACTATAGACATAGAAGGTAACATCTTTAGTCAATTTTGTCAAGTACTGACTAAAATTTGGTATAGAAACTATAGTCATTTTTGGCAAATTTAATGACTGTTCATAGTCAAAAATGGCGATGAATCATAGACAAAAATAGGTTTCTTGGTCATAGACAAAATTGACTAATATATTCTACAAGATATTAAGGAATAAATCTTTACAAGATTATTCTACGAATATATTTTTATTTTCATAAAAATATTAATAAAAAATTATGAAAATGTGTTTGCTTGCGCAAACACTCAAGCCACGTTGTGGCTTATTATTATTTTTTTTAAAAACTTTGCTTTTACAATCTGTTTACTAAAACTCAAATTAATAACATAAAATTTAATGCTAACATTTTGAATGTTATGATTGAAAAATAATGTTATTAAAGTTTGATAAAAATATTCCGATAAGTTGTTATAGCAAATTGGATCTAGTACTTGACAACGTTATTTGCAATGATTATATTTATGGGAGTTATATATGAACCAACAAATGCCAGTTGAATTAATACCTGAGGGATTTTATTGTTACCAAATTATAAAATGCCAGTTTGAAAATAAAACAGCAGTTGTTAAAATTTGTCCATACATTGTTTTGGACAAAGAGAATAATATTAAAAAATGTAGATTTCTTGACAATATAGAAATCCTTGACATAAAAGAATGCCAGATTAATTTAGGAGTTGTTTGAAATGAAAATAGATCTTAAGAAAGCCATTGAATCTAATTTAATTTCAAACATTCAAATTAGATTCAATGGATTAAAAATAAATAATTGTATTTACGCAGATGACAAAAACGGGATTGCGATTGTTTTAGATTTAGAAGAATTTAAAAAATTAAGAAAATATGATATACCAGAAATACCACATAAAATTTTAAAAGGCGATGTTTGGATTTTATTTGGAGATAGAAAATAAAAAAGAGGGATAAAAGTGTTTCAAGAAGATGATTTTAAAACAAAGCACAAAAGTAAAAAATTTAATAAAAAAATAAAGCCAAAAATAAAGATGAGAGATAGATTTGGGAAGGCTTTAAAAAATAAAAATTTAGAAAGAGAATCGATTGAAAGATTCAATGAAGAGTATCTTGAATTAGAAGAATAAAAATATTAAAGTTTTTGCTAACTTATGCCGATAAGTAAATAAACTTAGAATGAATTGGAATTGATATGGATGATGAAATTATTGAATTGTTAGAAGAGATGACTGATGAGTGGAGAGATGAATTAGATCAATTAGATTCCCTAACCCAGTCTTGTCCAGAGCTTGAACTTGAGTGCATGATAAAAAAAGAAACACTTGAAGAAGTTATTAGAAAAGTAGATTCTATCATAAACGAATTTGTAGTTATTGAATAAAATTTTATGGTGGAGTAAGGAAAACGGTTGATCCTCCTGACTGTGAATCAGGTTCTAGTGAGTTCGATTCTCACACTTCACCCCAATAATTATGGATAAAAAAATATTAAAACAAGATAATTTAAATCAACAAATGGAGAGAATTAAAACCGAAGATTACTCTGTCGACGATTATAATGAATTAGTCAATGAAGTTCATTCGTTAGAAACAATTGAGGAAGGTGAAGACCTTCCTTTTCGTGTTTCAAGATTTTGTCAAGAATATGTAATTTGGTATAACGAAGAAAAAGCCGCTCAAAAAGCGGGTTATTCATTATGGAATGCTGGAGCTGCTGGTTCAAGACTCCTTTCAAATCCAAAAGTAAGAAGAGAAATTGAAAGACTTCAAAAACAGATTAGTGTAAAACTGCAAATAACTCAAGAACGTGTTTTAACAGAATATGCCAAACTTGCTTACTCCAATGTAAAGGATTTATATAACGAAGACAATAGTTTAAAAAATTTATCTGAAATGGATAGAGATACCGCTGCTGTTATATCCGGACTAAGTATTGGTGTTAAAACTGTTAAAGATAAAGACGGCAATGAGAAATTAGAATCGTATATCAAAGAACTAAAAACAGTTGATAAAAAAAGTGCGCTCGATGCCTTGGCAAAACACTTGGGGATGTTTGAACAAGACAATGATAGAAAAATCCCTGTTGATTTAAAAACTTTGATTTCGATGTTTCCTAAAGAAGTTCAAGATTCGATTAAAGTAGGTTTGGCTCGTCGTATTGGGAATAAATGATGGGCATAGATGAAAAAGCTTTAGATTTGCTTGCTAATCTTTTTAATGAAGATGAAATAAAATCGGTCTTGCTGGATGATATAGATTATACGAAATATCAAAAAGATCCAGTTGTTTTTTTTAGAGAAATTTTAAAAATAAAAATAATTCCTGATGATTTAATTAAAATTGCTGAATCTGTTAGAGACAATAAAGTCACAGTTGTTAAATCAGCGACCGGAACTGGAAAAACCTTTTGTGCCGCAGCTCTTGCTATTTGGCATTATCGCTGTTTCCCAAAATCACAAACAATTGCCGTTGCTGCTCCTCCTGAAAATAATTTAAAGGAAAAACTTTGGAGTGAGATAGTAGAGATTGTTGTTAAAAATAGAAAATTATTTAAAAGTGATAGAATTTTAAATTTAAAAATAACAGATGACATTAATTTAAATAGCAAAGAAGATGATTACGGAGAAAGTAGTGGAAAACATTTTATAACTGGAAAAACAATTCCATCCACTGGTTCTGCTGAGGAAAGAGAAGCTAAATTTAGTGGGCAGCATGCAGATTATCTTTTTTATGAAAATGATGAAAGTGATGCTATCCCAGATGAGGTTTTTAAAGGCGAGGATGGGTGTCTTTCAGGTGATGGCAGTAGGCAATTAAATATGTATAACCCAAAACGTCAATCTGGGTATGTCTATGAATTGACTAAAGGCAAAGCAAATGTAATCACAATGTCTGCATTTAATCACCCAAATGTAGTGAG
Source organism: Cyanobacteria bacterium UBA9971 (assembly GCA_003499955.1). Lineage (GTDB taxonomy): Bacteria > Cyanobacteriota > Vampirovibrionia > Gastranaerophilales > UBA9971 > UBA9971. The sequence goes on along the minus strand of DNRP01000126.1, from coordinate 4,960 downwards.
TGGCAAAAATTTAATTCCAGGAGCAGTAAGTAGAGATAAAGTTGTTGAAAGGATTAATAGCTGGTCAAGAGAGTTAAGGGATGATGAAGAGGTTGATAAATCTTGTTTTGAAGTTCCTGAATTTTTAATTGGGGTTACTGGTGAAAAACCTTCAGGAAATAATGAATTCTATCCACCTTTAAAGGGTGGATGGAGGGTTGTAACAAATCCTGCTTTTTCCTATAAGGTTTTAGGGGAGTACCCATCTTGTACAGAAAGTTCTCTAATAAGTATGGTGGATATAGATAATGCTGTAAGTAGATGGAAACTTTATCGGGCAACATACGGGAAGGATGTAATAAAAGGGATTAAGCCATTACTAGGAATGGACGTTGCTGATGAGGGTGGAGATAATTGTTGTGTTGCTAAAAGATATGGTAATTATATAGATGGATTTGAAAGTTGGAAGGGTGTTGATTTAGATAAATCATCAGATAGACTTAGTAAAATTTATGTAAGTTTGGATGCAGATCAGGCTAATGTAGAAGCTGACGGGATTGGGGCTGCAATACCTCCGAGAGTTGGTAGAATGTGGTATTGGAGGTGTGAAAATAATGAATGCTCTCATTATAAAACAACTTATCTTGATGAAAGTATTTATAAGTGCCCTGTTTGTCATAAAGAAATGGCAAGATGCCATATTAATGCCAGAAAAGTTTATGTAAGTTCACCAAGTCAAAAAAAATGTGAATTGGGTAAGTTTCATTTAATAAGAGATGAGTTGGCCTGGACCATAGCTGACTGGCTTAAGAAAGATCCTTCAGCTATGATTCCGGATGATAATGATTTAAGGGAAGAGATGCTCGCGTTTGAATATTACGAAGACCAAAGTAGTGGTAAAATTAAAGTAAGTGATAAGAAAACAATTAAAAAGAAGATTGGGAGAAGCCCAGACAAGTTTGCTTCTTTAATGCAATGTTTCTTTGAGCCTGCGATTCCTCATATAAGAGTAATATGATAAAAAATATTTTTAAACTACTTTACAATATTTTTTATATATTTGCAACAAAAAATTTGGCTCAAAATTATTATTTTTTTTCTGCAAAATTAGAAGAAATATTTCCAAAAGGTCTTTTATTAATTCATGATGGGATAGAATTTTATATTAAAGACTATTCCTCATCACCAGATTTTATTTTAAGAGAATTAGAACCAGAAGAAAATAAATTGTATATTATTACAGAATATTTTGATACAGAAAAAAAAGAGTTTATTGAAAAATATTTTCATGAAGACTTTTTTAAAAATAGGTATAAAGTTTATCTTGAAGCTTCTCAAGGAAATAAATAATGATAGACCCTTTTAAATATGAAATTGAAATGAGAGCTGCTAGAGTTGGAAGAAAAAGAACGTCATTGCCATGGCTTTACCCATGGCAATATGGCAGAGAGTTGTACCCAGAAGATGATTTTAATGCGATGGTGAATTCTTATAAGTCTTGGGTATATATTGCAAGTTCTAAAAATGCTGATAGTGTAGCAAATATTCCTCTTAGACTTTATGTGGCAAAAAATAAGAAAGGCCAAAAAATAAAAAATTTTCCTACGAGAAATATTTCAAAATCTCAAGACGCTTTTATTAGGGAAAATCCATTTCTATCAAATATAACTTCTGTTAGAAAAGCTAGCGAATTTGAAGAAGTTCTTGATCATCCATTTCTTGATTTGAAAAAAAATGTAAACAATTTCATGAATAATTTTGACCTGATGCAAATGACGCAGTTGTATCAGGAACTTACTGGAAATACATTCTGGCATATTCTTGAAGACAGAATGGGTATCCCAAAAGAAATTTGGATTATTCCGCCACAAAATTGTAAAGTTGTTCCAGATAGTAAAAGTTTTATTTCTGGTTATCAATATCAAAAAGGAACACAGTCTATAGATTTAAAAGAAAAAGCTGTGATTCATTTTAAAATGCCAAATCCAAAATCTGTTTATTATGGGTTCCCTCCTTTTTCTTCTATTACTGAAGAATATTCATTAAACCATTCTATAAATGAATATGAAGAAGCAATGTTCAAAAATCAAGGAACATTGTCAGGGACATTTGAAACAGATAGTGAACTAGGAGATCATGAATTTGAAAGATTAAAGGCTGAAATTAAACAAGCGTTTACTGGCCCTAAAAATGCGGGGAAAATGCCATTACTTGATAGTGGTTTAAAATTTAAACCAGTTGGAACTTCGCCTAAAGAAATGTCTTATCTTGGTGGCAGAGAAAAGATAAGAGAGTTGATTTTAAACGCTTTTGGACAAGCACTAGGTATGTATAGTAAAGAAGCGAACAGAGCGAATGTAGACGCTGCTATATATCAATATATGAGTTTTACAATCCAACCGAGATTGAGAAGAATTGAAGAAAAGTTAAATGAAAAATTGATTTGGCGATATGATGAAAAATTGTTTCTAGCATATGATAATTGCGTTCCTGACTCAAGAGAAGAATTGTTAAATGAAAGAATTAAACATGTTCAAACAGGAATTGAATCAATTAATGAAGTTAGAACAGGATTGGGTAAGGAAAAATTTGATAAAAGATTTGATGAACCATTAATTGCGGTCAACATGACAACTATGGATGGCGTTTTATCTAATATAGCTCAAGGTACTGGCGCTGGAAATATAATTGATAATCCTAAAAAATTAGCTGTTCTGCAAAATTAACAATAGTTGGAGGATAAGATGGTTAAAAGATTGGTTTTTTTGTTTTTGTTTTTATTTGTCCCAATTAATGTTTATTGTGCAGAACTTGTAACATTTTCTGTATCAAAAAGTACAATGTCTGGGTTAAGAACACTAACAATAGAGTATGAAACTGCTGCTGATGGGTCTTTATCTACTGCGACACGGATTTCTGTAAGTAGATATTATGGATTTATTTTAAAGATAAGGCATATACCCGGCTCTACTCCTGTAACGACTGGTGTTGCTGATATAACATTAAAAGATGATGCTGGAGTAGATGTATTTGGGACTGCTTTATCTAATATAGATACGAGTGATACTATTGAAAAATATTCAATGATTGACAGTAATAACGCTAATTATCCAATTGGAAGCCCAACTACATTACAACTTGATATTGCGTCAAATAGTGGTGTTAGTGCTACTGGGACAATTATTATTACTTTGCTTTAATATATGAACTTTTGGGTTGATAATATTATGAATCTTGACGGCGAATGGGCAGTGACCTGTCACGGCTGGGCAAGCATTTTCAACCCGCTTGGCGACCACAAGATCATCAAGGACGGCGAGGGATTCAACCGGGCCGTGGGGATTGAGGGGGCGCATTTCTACGTGAGCACGAACGGGGAAAAATACTGCCTTGACTATAACCACCCGAAAAACCATGAATTTTTCTGTGACATTATCGATGTTGTTGAAGAGCAGGATGACGGCACATTCAGGGGTATTTTGTACAAAGGCGGGATTGAAAGATTTGAGTTCACGTTAACGAGGGTAAAATGATCAAGAAAATTCTAGCCCTGCTTCTGTCCCTCATGTTGGCCATGCCGTCCGTGGCGGGGGCGAAGGGCGTCTACATTGCTGGGGCAACTCAAGGCGATGATTCAGGTACAAGTTGTGCTACTGCCCATGATGAGTCTTGGTTTTCCGCGCAAGATAACTGGGGAACAGACGCCGCGGATATGACCCCGGGTGATACAATTTACTTTTGCGACGATGCTGGCCCCATTGACGGGCAGCTTATCGTCAGGGCCACCGGCACATCGGATGCGCTGTATTATTTTGCGCCAGCTTTTGGGGATGCACCGGTTTTGTCTTACTCCGCAACGCAAGGATTTCTTTTTGGGGTAGCTGGTAGAGGGTGCTATCAAATTGACGGCCTCGGCACTCTGACGTTTGCGGGCGGCGCCGCTCTCGGGCGCATAGTGTACTTTTTCGGGCAACATGATGTTGAAGTGAAGAATATTATTTGCGATTCGGACACATCCCAGACATGCCTTGATATCTACACGTCAACCGCTGATTCCTACAACATAAATTTTCACCACAATGATTTTCGCAGCAATGGGACAATGGAAGGGATCAGGATGGCGCAGGCGGGAGCAAATGCGAAACACCCGTATAATATCTCCATTACCGATAACATTGGCGACTACCTCAAAAATTTCATATTCGGCACCGCTGACGCAGATGTCTGGAGCGGAGGGCATAGAGTCGAAGGATTGACTGTTGCGAGGAATGATGTTGACCACACACGGGGACCGTTTATGGGTCTTCCTGGTGGCATCAACGGTGCAACTTTAGCCAGCACAATAGAGGATAATCATGTAGGACAATGTGGTGACTCGGACTACCCAATGGTAAATTGCCTTCAGCTCCATTGGATTAACGAGGTTGACGTAATCGATAACAGGATTGATAGTGTTGACACGGCAAGTTGCGACGGATGTGGCATTATCTTGGATTGGTCGAACACCGATGACACACTGTTGTCAACAGGCAATTATGTCGCCAGAAATATTATTAAAAACACCAACGCGGCTTGCGGGGGGCGGGGCATAAGCATTTTCAAAGGAACTGGAAACCTTGTAGAGCATAATCTCGTAAGTGGTTCAAGCGGCATGGGGTTGAGGAACGCTAGCAACGAGAGTAGTGGGAATCGATGGATTGGCAACACTGTTATTTCCCCAAATGTTTGCTTTAGTCAAGCTGACGGTGACAACATAGGCAATACCACTACGTGGATTAATAACCTCTGTGACAGCCCGACAAGCAAAGGGTTTGAAACAAGCGCGGGATCTGTCGCTGTGGAGCACGACAACCTTGTTTACAATGCACCTGACAATGACATAACGCTCGACGCCACCGACTTAACCGACAATCCCCTCCTCGACACTCAAGGCCGTCCCCGCCTCAAATCGCTCTTTGACGCCGGCACCGCCCACGACAAT
>DNRP01000106.1:968-6619 GCA_003499955.1 Cyanobacteria bacterium UBA9971 | reverse complement strand
AAACAAAAAAACGGATTGCGAACAAAAATTGAATAAAACGGCAGTTAATGCCATTTACAGCATGAAACAGGTCAATCTGAATAGGAAATTTGAAATTTATGTTTAATATATTCAAAAAATTTGTAAAAAAAGACGAAAACGAGAATCTTAAAGAACAAACTATTGTTGATATTGAAGAAGAAAATAGCGATAAAATCTCGAAAAAAGAAGAAGCTTTTAATTGTTTAGAAGAAATTTATCCAAAAGAAGAGTTGGAAACAGAAGATTTTGAAGAACCTGAACCTCAAGAAATTCCTCAAGTGGAAGAGCATAATTTTGTAATAGAACCCGAAGAACCTGTGGCAAAAAGTCTTTTTGGAATATCGTTTGCAGGACTTAAAGAAGCTGTCTCAAAAACAAGCGAGTTTTTTAATACAAATATTCTTTCTTTGGGCGTTGGAAAAGAAGAAATTGACGACGATTTGCTTGATGAAATGGAAGAAAAACTAATCAGGGCTGATATCGGAGTTGATACAACCGTTTATATTATTGAAAGACTAAGAGAAAACAAAAATAAAGTAAAACCTAACAAATTAGGCGAATATTTAAAAAACGAATTTAAGGAAATCATAAAAGCCCCCGGCTCAAATACTTTGAATTTAAAGAAAGACCAGCTTAATACTTTTCTTATTACAGGAGTAAACGGCGCAGGCAAGACTACATTAATCGGAAAACTCGCCTATAGGTTTAAACTCGAGGGGAAAAAAGTGCTTGTTGCAGCGGGGGATACATTTAGGGCGGCTGCCGAAGACCAGCTTGAAATTTGGGCAGACAGGGCAGGCGCTGATATAGTCAGACAAGACGGAGCTGACCCGGCTTCCGTTGTTTTTGATTCCTTACAGAAAGCCAAGTCCGAAAATTATGATATTTTGCTTATCGACACCGCAGGAAGACTTCATAACAAGTTCAATCTTATGGAAGAGCTTAGAAAAATCAAAAAAGTTATAGACAAAGAATCNNGTGATTTTAGGTATAGCAAGACAATTGAATTTACCTGTTAAACTCATCGGAGTTGGCGAAAAAATGGAAGATTTAAAGGATTTCAGCGCCGATGACTTCATCGATGCATTGTTCTAAGTCACCGCTCTGTCATTCTGAGGGCTTTAGCCCGAAGAATCTGTCCAGTTTGTAATTTTAGTTTTAACGTGTTCATTTTCTTTCTTTTTGAACGCAAAAGAGAAAGAAAACGAACCAAAAGNNAAAACCCCAAGGGGTCGCCACAGTCAGGGGCAAGCCCCCGAACCCCCTTTTTTAGCCTCCTCATTGTCACCCTGAATCAAGCTCAGGGGCTATCCGGCATGGTCTAAAGTCTTTATACTAATTTCAAAAAATAAACGATAAATGGAAAAGAAAAAAATATAAGGGCGAGCGAGCCGCCGAAGGCGGCGGAAAGCGAGCCCAAAAACTAACTCTAGCCCCCTCCCTTGAGGGAGGGGGTTGGGGGTGGGTGTAAATAATGATTTAACTAAAATTTATTTAAAAAAGTATAAGCAAACAAAAAAAATCTGGATTATCTATGCAATAATCTGGACTATTTAATCATCAAAAATTTTTTCATTCACCCATAGCAATGATTTCTCCGTTCAGAATTTTCTAACTATACTAACCGACCTCGAAAAATAAGGAGGTAAAAAAAACGATATGATATAATGCAAAAGAAAAAGAATCGGAGACGAAAACCCTTGCGGCAGTAAAGGAAAAGATAAGGACGCGAGAGNNCTCTCGCGTCCTTATCTTTTCCTTGTCAGAAAATTGAACAATCAATATATAAAATTTTTCTTAATTATGAATTTTTTGATGATGTTAAAATAACAATAGATTAAATAAAAGAAAAAATATTTAAAGGACAAATCATAAATGTTTGAAAGCCTATCAGACCGCCTACAGGAAATAATAAAAACAACTTCAGGACAAAGCCAATTAACCGAAGATAATATAGCCGACGCGCTTAGAGAAGTCAGAAGGGCGCTGCTGGAAGCCGACGTGAGTTTGAAAGCCGTCAAATCTTTTATTTCCAATATAAAAGATAAAGCCGAAGGGCAGGAAGTTCTAAAAAGCGTATCCCCCGGTCAACAGCTTGTAAAAGTCGTTTATGACGAACTTACAGAACTTTTGGGGGGAGAAAACAAGCCGCTTTCTACCGAAGGCAAACCCAATATTATTATGCTTTTTGGTCTTCAGGGTTCAGGTAAAACAACTACAGCGGCAAAACTTGGTTTAAGGCTAAGAAAAAACGGCAGAAATCCTCTTATGGTCGCAGCCGATGTATACAGACCCGCAGCTATTAAACAGCTTCAATCTCTGGGTAAACAGGTGAATATCCCTGTTTTTACCATAGAAGGAAGCACGGATGTCAGACATATTGCAACTTCCGCGATAGAACATGCTAAAGAAAACGGATACAATACCGTAATCGTTGATACAGCAGGACGTTTGCAAATTGACACAAGCCTTATGGCGGAACTGGTAATTATAGACAGGCTTCTTGAACCTGCGGAAAAACTTCTTGTTATTGACTCAATGATGGGACAGGAAGCCGTAAATGTCGCCCAAACCTTCAACGAACAACTTGATGTTACAGGACTTGTCCTCACAAAACTTGACGGTGATGCCAGAGGCGGCGCGGCTTTAAGCGTTGTTCATGCTACGGGAAAACCCGTGAAATTTGCCGGCATGGGCGAAAAACTTGATGCGCTAGAACCTTTTTATCCTGACAGAATGGCTCAAAGAATTTTAGGAATGGGCGATATCCTCTCCCTCGTTGAAAAAGCACAGGAAAATTTTGACATCAATCAAGCCAAAGAGCTTGAGCAAAAAATGAGAAAAAAAGATTTTTCGCTCGAAGATTTTATGAAAATGCAACAGCAAATGAAAGCTTTAGGCTCGATTGACCAGATTTTGGGGATGCTACCGATTCCGGGAATTTCCAAAAATGACAGGGAACAAATTGCTCATGCCGGAGAAGGACAGCTGAAAAAAATTGAGGCCATGGTTAGCAGCATGACCATAAAAGAAAGACAAAAACCCGAAATTCTCAACGCCAACAGACGAAGAAGAATCGCTACGGGTAGCGGAGTTCAGGTTGCTGATCTCAACAGGTTTTTAAAAGAATTTGAAAAAATGAAAATAATGATGAAAAAAATGGCTGATATTACAAAAGGCGGAAAACTTCCTCCCGGAATGAAAAACCCTCAAGCTATGATGAAAAACATGCAAAACAAAGGCGGAAATTTCAGGGGATTTTAAGCTTCCTGATTTTCGGGTCTAAAACCAGCTCTTTTCATAGCTTTTTGAACAATTTCATTTTTATTAACTAATTTATGAATTAATCCTGAACTGTTGGAATTAAGCATAAGCAACATGCTTCCTAAATCAATGCCTAAAGCATCAGAAGTTTTCCAGCCTAATCTGACATTATATGCATTACAAAGACCATATTTTTCGTTATCTAAATTTTGGTTCTTTATATATTTAAGCGCTTTTAATGTTTCTTTTTCAGCAAAAGGCAAACAGGCGAGAATGGCCGGCGGGGCAATAGTTCCATCATGCGCCGGATATTCTTCTGTTCCTGCCGCCTGATAAGCTTGATATCCATTAGGACCGTCACACGCTGTAATACCAAAAACCCCTTCAGGATATCCATGATCTTTACAATATATTGCCTGCATTTTTACGGCATTTTGTGAAGCTTTCCAGAAATTATCACCATTTCTATCAACTTTATCTTTCAAATCTATCAAACCATGTGGATAAAAGTATGTGAATAAAGGCAAACAAACAAAACTTTTTAATCCGTCCTGTTCCCATTTTTTGTCGCGATTCCATCCTTTTGACCACATTTCATCAGGTACTTGATTAGATCCTAAGCCAAGAAGCATCACTAATATTCCTTCGGAATACTCATCCCATTTGTGTGGAATAAATTCTCTTTTGCCGTCTTTAACATGAAATCCCAAATTAAACGCAAGTTGATCCGGTTTTTGATTATCTTGAGTTAGCATCATTTTAAAGTCTATTTTGTTGTACATTTTATTAACTTGTTTTTTAACATCTCCACCAAAATATTCTGCGGCGGCAAAAGCGTTAAAGTAGAATATAGCAGTGTCTATGGAAGAAATTTCCGTGTTTTTATATGTTTTGCCTGTTTTAGCGTCTATAAAATGCGCTAACCAGCCGCCATTTATTTTAGGGGTGTTTTCGTCTATAAATGTAAGAGTTTGCATTACTTTTTCTTTAGCTTGCTTTTTAGGCAGCATATTTTTTTCAGAAGCTAATACCATTGCTGTAAGACCATAACCGGTAGCCGCAACACTGCACATTTTAGCGCTTCTGTCTGTTGGAAGCGTATCTGAATTAGGGGCTCTATCTAAAACAAGACCATTGGGTAAACTATGATCTAAGAAAAATTTAATGCTTTGCTTTTCTATTCGCTCTATATCTTTATTTAAATTAATTCTCTCAATGTGAGTTAATTTTGTTTCTTCCGGTTTTAAGTTTTTATTTGCGGTAAATGAAATCGTATCCTGCTGTAAATTTTTGTTATATAAAAAATCAGGTAAAGCCCTGCTCTGTACATCAAAAGCCTCTTTGGGTTTTTGATATGGTTGTAATTTTAATGGTTGTATTAATCTTATTAACATAATATCTTTCAGTAAAATTTATTAAATTAACCGCCTTAAATCATGTAAGTCGCGTAAAAATAAAAATTGCTATTTAATAAATAGCAATTTCATAATTTTTTATGACTTTTAATAAATATAAAAATTTCTTTTAAATAAGCTTCCAGTAAGTTTGATGTTCTATAATATCTCCAGCTTTTACAACTGCAAAAGCCGGTATTTTCTCAAAAAACAGAGTATTAATCATATTTTCTTTTAGCGCCATCAGCATTTTTTCAGGAATATTAGAAAAATCATAATCATTTATAGAAGTAGCAAATTCGATACCCATAATCCCATATCTCTTATCTTTCCCTGTCATTGCGAGGAACGCAGTGACGAAGCAATCTCATAATTTTACTAAAACCTTGCGATTGCTTCGCTTCCGTTGGTCGCTCGCAATGACAATTTTTTTAAATTAGCAATGCGCTAATTTAACGGTACGTCTAAAGGATCTTTTAAGATAACTTCAATCACATCACCGGGGTTAATTCTTACATTGTCACCTTTTTTAAATAAAGCCACTGTTGATTTAACTACAAAAATACCTGCACCACCGGTAACTCCAACGCCAAACCCAAGAGGGGCAGTCAATATTACAGGATAGCCGTTCCAGAAAGTTTTTCCTTTATCAAATCCGTATCCTGTTGCGCTGATTAAAAAATCGTTACCCTGTTCAATATTTTTATTTAAGGCATTTAGATAACCGCCGCCTGCTGAAAGCACTCCGGTATTGGTATCTAAGTATTTTGCGTTATTAATTTTAACATTCAAAGGAATTTGTTTGCCCATAGAGGTAACAATATGATCAAAAGTCAGATTTAACTTGCCGCCTCTGCTAAGATAAAAGTTTTTCTTTATTTCACCGGTTCTTCCTCTGACTATAGTTCCTGCGGGTATAATTACTTTTGTTCCTATACTTATATCTTGAAGTAAAGTAGCTCTAAAAGTATC
>DNRP01000106.1:0-844 GCA_003499955.1 Cyanobacteria bacterium UBA9971 | reverse complement strand
ATTTTAAATAGATTTTTACTTTTTAGCAAATTATTAACAAATGTAAATAAAATTCCATGTTTTGACTTTGGGAACAATGATTTTTGTTTATATAAATAAGAGGAGTATTAAAAAGAATTTTAAACTGAATATTTTATTATGGGGTCTTAATACTAGATAAATAGGAGGATATGCAATGGGTATTGCTGCTAGTCAAGCACGTTTAATGATGGTTTCCCGTTATCAAAGCGATTTGGAATTTGCAATGCAAATGATTTCTCAAAAGAGAACAGTTTTAGCTTATCAAGCACAATCAGCAGCTGAAAATTATCCTGAATTAGCCGCTGAATATCACACATTAGATAAAAAACTTGAAGCTGAAATGAAAACTCTTGAAACACAACATAAAATGGTTTCAACAGAATATGATTCAGTTAAGAAAACACTTGATGACAACGTATCAAGATCAATGAAATATATGACATAGTTGTCTTTAAAATAAAAAATTAATAAAAAACACCTGATTTTTAAAAATCAGGTGTTTTTTATTAAAAGATGTTAATGGCTTAAAGTCAAGGAGAAAAGGCTTATCGGGTTTTATTTATTTGAATTGTAACAAAACATTAAGCCAATTCAAGCAAATTTAGCACTTTTTTGGAGTATTTCTTTTTTATATATATAAGAAACACAAAACACATACAAAACACACACACAATACGAAATTAGCTTTATAGAATTATTTACAAGGAGGATTTATTATGGGTATTGCTGCATCACAAGCCAGATTAATGATGATTGTCGGCTACAAGAGTGATTTAGAATTCGCAATGCAAATGATCGCACAGAAAAGAACAGTACTTGCTTA
>DNRP01000101.1:4416-5575 GCA_003499955.1 Cyanobacteria bacterium UBA9971 | reverse complement strand
ACCTATGATGAATATTTAAACAATCCTAAAATCAAGAAAAGACGTGAAGAATTGTACAAAATGGGCAGTCATCACCTGACAAAAAAATAAAATTATTCCCTAATACACATCTTTACGGCGTTTGAACTTTGTGTGAAGGTATTTATGTGAAACTTCGCTTAGCGGTTCGCCAAGAAAATCCTCGTATAATTGTATTATAAATGGATTTTTATGAGCTTTTCTTATATCTTTGCCGAAATCTATCTCGTAAAGCGCTTGCATACGGGCTTTTATGACTTCGTAGTCTTCTGTATAAGGCTGTCCGCCCCCTGCAATACACCCGCCCGGACACGCCATAACTTCCACAAAATCATAACTAACTTCACCGCATTTTATTTTTTTAAGAAGTTTGCGGGCTTCTGCGAGGGAACTTACGGCTGCTACTTTTAATTCCTTTCCTTCTATGTCAATAGAAGCTTCTTTTAGCCTGTTTAAGCCTCTGACNNAAAGAAGCCTCCAAAACCCCGCCTGATGCCCCGAAAATTTCTCCCGCGCTGGATGCAGAGCCTAACGGATTGTCAAATTCAGAATCTTCGAGCTGAAAGAAATTTACTCCGCCTGTTTTGAAGATTTTTGCAAGTTCTCTTGTTGTTATTACGGCATCAACGTCTTTAATTCCGTCAACTTTATTTATGTCCCTGTTTATCTCGAATTTTTTTGCGGTGCAGGGCATTACAGAAACAAGAAAAATATCTTCAGACTTAATATTATTTCTTTGCGCAAAATAACTTTTAATTATCGCCCCGAGCATTTGATGAGGGGATTTACAGGAAGAAAGATTGGGAATAAACTCGGGATAAAAAGTTTCAATGAATTTTGTCCATCCCGGCGAGCAGGAAGTCATAACAGGAAGGACTTTATTGTTCTTAATCCTGTGTACAAGCTCGCTGGCTTCTTCCATAACAGTCAAATCAGCTCCAAAAGCCGTATCAAAAACTTTTTTGAAGCCCAATTTTTTTAAGCCGCTTATCATTTTCCCTGTTGAAACCGTTCCTGCTTTTAAGCCCATTGCTTCGCCTATCGTAACTCTTATTGCGGGTGCAGTCTGGACGATTACATATTTATTTGCGTCGCTTAAAGCATTAAAAACATCTTCTATGGAGTCTTTTTCTTTAAGTGC
>DNRP01000101.1:0-4358 GCA_003499955.1 Cyanobacteria bacterium UBA9971 | reverse complement strand
TAGTCTTGATAATCAGGTCTTTTTCGTCCGCCTTTATATCGGTCAACAGAAATGCCGTATTCTTCACACAGGCTTTGAAGCTGACAGTTACCGTTTCTGTTGCATATAAGGCATTCATAATTATGATTTGCAACTAAAAGTTCAAGTATTGTTTTTCGGGATTTTAAGACGCGGGGGGAGTGTGTTGTAATTTTTAAGCCTTCTCTGACAGGATAAACGCAGGATGCAATTAAGTTCGGGCTGCCTTCCAATTCAACGGAACACAATCTGCATGCCCCTCTTCGGCTTATAAACGGGTAATAACAAAGAGTCGGGATATTAATTCCCGCAGCTCTGGCTGCCTCCAGCACAGTCCAGTCTGGCTTTGCTTCGATATTTTTTCCGTTTATTGAGATGTTAACAATATTCATAGCCTAATCCCGTGAGGTAAAGTTGTCATTGCAAGGCATTTATCGTCTGTGAATGTAATAATTTTACTAACTACGCAATTTTCCGACGTACGGAATTGTTATCAGGAAGATTGCTTAGTCAGGTTAACCTTAATTTATAATAGACATTTTATGCCTCGCAATGACAAACACTATTTTCATCTTAAATAAAAAAATTCTTAAAAACATTCTCTATAAAGGTATATTACAGACCAATATAAGAACCTATCTGGTTAAAACCTGCAATTGCCACGCTTCCGTCGCTCGCAATGACAAATAATTTTAACAAGATGGGTTCTAAATATTCACCTTATAAATTGAGGGAAAAATATCATAATTACGCCAAGGGCAAAAAGAATAACCCCGCCTATTAACTTTGCAATTCCTAAATAGCTGTCCCCCACATAACGATTAATGGCAAAAACCGCCACGCAGAAAATCATCAGGTCATCAAGCATAAAAAACACCACATAAAGCAAAATATACAAGTGATAATGCACCATAGAAAGATTTGCCTGTGCTAAAATACTCGTAAAAATAGCAGGTAAGGCTGATGAGCATACAAATTCTATTGAGTTTACCGCAAATGCAAGCCCTATTACTCCCAAAATAGTCATCAGGGAAATTTCTGCGTTAACAAGTTTTTGTACTTTTGTCATGGTTTTCTGTTTTGACTTGGCATCGTCAATTTTACAGGCAATTTGACCTTTGGTTTTGATATAAGTTGCCAGGTCATTAACCCCGATATAAAAAGCAATACACCCGATTACAAGCTGTAAAATCCTTAAATAGCCTATAAAAAGGAATACTCTTAACAACGCTGTCATAAAAAGATAATACAGAATGCCCGATGCAAGCAAAAAAGACCCTACAATAAACCATATTTTGCGTTTGTCATTCAATCTTGCAATTAAAGTAATTAAGTACACCAGAACCCATATTGCGCATGGGTTAAGTCCGTCGACAAGTCCTAATGTAATAGCTAAAAATACCAGTGAATGCCTGAAAATATTGATTTTTCCAAAAAATGTATCAACGTAGCCTTTGTTTTCTTGAGGGGTTTGGTCTGATAAATTTTTCTTATCATCTTTTGTTAAAAAATTTCTTTGAATTATGTTTTCTAAGTCTTTGCCTGTTTTTTCGTCACTATCATACCCGAGTATATAATCATTTCCAATAAAAATTGTTGGCGTGGTCATTAATTGCTTATCCAGCTTATAACTTCGATAATAGGTTTCCATTAAGGACATATCCTTCCGCGAAGTTATATCATGAAATTCAAATTTTACTTTTGGGTATTTGTTTTTAAGAACTTTATCTATATAATGTCTTGCATTAGAGCAACTGTGACAGGTCGGATGGAAGAAAATCACAGCAGTCCTTGTTTTTATAGACGTTACGGCTAAAGAATTCTGATTTAAGCTTTCTTTTTGGATGTTAGTTTGAATTTGTTCAACTGATTGTAATTCCTGTTTGGTTTCAATAGTCGTAAACAGATTTTTGTTTTCTTTTGCCGAGATAATAACAAATGCAACTATTAGAAATGTTATAGTAATAGTCTTGATTTTATTGATTTTTAGCCAATTTAAAAGCAGCATAAGTTTATTTTTCATAATTTTCCATTTAAATAAGTCTTTGTTTAATCATTATTTACACCCTCCCTTGAGGGAGGGGGCTAGAGATAAGAAAGGGCTGCGCCCTTTACCTGCTTTTTTAAAAATATCAAAATTTTTCATTTATCATTTTTTTCAAATTGGTATAACTTAAATCTAAAGCCAGTTTTTTTACATTACAAGTGGTGAGTTGATTTATCTTATTAATGTATATTCGTAATAGCCCTAAATAGCTCATTATGCTAAACTATTGAAGAGAGTTAAGGTGTTTATAAAAAGGTTAGAGTAATGAATGATAATCAGGAAAAAAGCAGTAATCGAGATAAAAAAGATTTTTTACGCACGATTGTTGAAGAAGATATAAAAAACGGTAAATACAGCGGGGTTATCACCAGATTTCCTCCCGAACCTAACGGATTTCCGCATATAGGACACGCAAAATCCATATGCCTGAATTTTGGCATCGCAAAAGATTATAACGGCGTTTGCCACTTGCGTATGGACGACACAAACCCCACAACAGAAGATCTTTCTTATGTTGAAGCAATTAAGGACAACATCCGGTGGTTAGGATTTGACTGGCAGGATAAATTGTTTTTTGCATCAGATTATTTCGGAAAGCTTTATGATTATGCTGTCAGGCTTATAAAATTAAAGAAAGCTTATGTATGCAGCTTAAGCGAAGAAGAAATCAGGGAATATCGCGGCACTGTTACACAAGCAGGCAAAGAAAGCCCTTATCGAAACAGGTCTGTTGAAGAAAATCTTGATTTGTTCGCAAGAATGAAAGCAGGAGAATTTAAGAACGGAGAACACGTTCTTAGAGCTAAAATAGACATGGCAAATCCCAACATGAAAATGCGTGATCCCCTTCTTTACAGGATTAAGCACGCTCATCATTATAGAACAAGTGATGAATGGTGCATATATCCGATGTATGACTTTGCGCATTGTCTTTCTGATTATATGGAAGGCATAACGCATTCAATTTGTACTCTTGAGTTTGAAAATAACCGTGAACTTTATGATTGGATACTGGATGAGATGGAATTACCTCCTCCCCGTCCTTATCAGTTTGAGTTTGCGCGCTTAAATCTTAACTATACCGTAATGAGCAAACGCAGATTACTTGAGCTTGTCGAGAAAAAATACGTCAGCGGTTGGGATGACCCGCGTCTTCCTACACTGGCAGGTATTCGCAGAAGAGGGTATACCCCTGAATCAATCAGAAATTTCTGTGATTCTATAGGTATTGCAAAATCTAACAGTACTGTTGACTTTGCGCAGCTTGAGTTTTGTATTCGCGATGACCTGAACCGGAAAGTTCCGCGTGTACTTTGTGTGTTGAATCCACTTAAGGTAGTGATTGAAAATTACCCTGAAGATCAGACAGAAATGCTTGATGCTCCGTATTTTCCGCATGACGTTCCTAAAGAAGGCTCAAGACAGCTGCCTTTCTCAAAAGTTATTTACGTAGAGCAGGACGATTTTATGGAAAATCCCGCAAAAGGNNGATGCTTCATCAAAAAGCGGTGAGGATACCAGCGGCAAGAAAGTTAAAGGCACTATTCACTGGGTTTGCGCTAATCACGCAAAACAAGTCGAAGTCCGCATTTATGACAGGCTTTATCTTGTAGAAAATCCTGATGGACCCGAGGATTTAAATCCTGATTCTCTTGAAACTCTTATAAACTGTTATATAGAGCCTGCGGCAGCAGAAAATAATTCTGAAGAAAGATTTCAGTTTGAAAGACAGGGATATTTCTACAAAGACCCGATTGATTCTGTTGATGGAAAATTAGTGTTTAACAGGATAGTACCATTAAAAGATTCTTGGTCGAGAACGTCTAAGCCTGCTGAAATGAAATCCGAGCCTCAAAAAGAACAGCCTAAAAGACAGGAAAATCAAAAACTTACTGAGCCAAAACAAGAAGCGGTTTTATTAACCCTGGAAGCAGAAACCCGATTAAACAGCTATCAAAGCGAATTGGGGCTTAATGCGGAAGTGGCTGTTATTCTCGCTAAGGACGAGGATTTGTCAAATTTCTTTGAGTCCGTTCTTTCTGTTTATAACAACCCTAACAGCGTTGGAAACTGGATAGCTAACGAGCTTTCAAGAGAACTTAAAGACAAAAAAGTCGAGGAACTTCTGTTTAGTTCTGCTCAATTAGCGGAACTAATTGAAATAATAGACAACGGCATTATTTCAGGAAAAATCGCAAAAGAAATATTCGCAGAAATGCTTGAAAAAGGCGGCAGTCCTAAAGCTATAGTTGAATCAAAAGGACTTCTTCAAATAAACGATGTGCTGCAATTA
>DNRP01000053.1 GCA_003499955.1 Cyanobacteria bacterium UBA9971 | reverse complement strand
ATGATATTACTCCGGTTACTGATAATTTAGAGTAATATCATTTAACAATTAATAAAACAAATTACCAATAATATAAATTGTTAAATTATGTTATTAATGGAATTTTATGATTAACAGTTGCGAAAGGCTCTTAATTAATGACGAAAAGGCTCTCAAATAAAGGATTTGATGTTCAGGTTGATAGAAAACATTATTATATTGAAGAATATGATACTTTAGAAACTTTTATACGTTATTTTTATCAGATCGACCAGACAAGAAAATTAAATCCGAAAAATATTCTTGAAATTGGAATCGGCAATAAAACCGTATCAAATTATTTTAAACAACATGGTATGGAGGTAACAACCTGTGATTTTGATAAAAATTTAGAACCGGACTACATCGCCGACATAAGAGAATTACCCTTTGAAGATAATTCGTTTGATGTTGTACTGGCATCAGAAATTCTTGAACATTTGCCATGGGAAAGCGTAGATTCAGCTTTAGCCGAACTGCGCAGAGTATCAAAAAAATATGTAATTATTTCTATACCTCATGCAACATGTTTTTTTGAGTTTGTTATCAAATTTTCACTTATTAAAAAGATTTTAAAGAAAAATTTTCTGCGACTTATTGCAGGAATGCCTCTTTTCTTTAGCAAAATAAATTTTTTAAACGGTGAGCATTATTGGGAAATAGGCAGAAAAAATTATTCCGTGAAAAAAGTTAAAAACGCATTAAAAAAACATTTCAGAATAATTAAAGAATTTAGACCTGTTTTAACTTTTAATAAATTTTTTGTTCTTGAAAAAATCAGAAAAATGTAGTTATTTAATTGAAGAAATTATTATGAAACTGATATTAAAAAAATTCTTTGAATATAATCAAAATTTATCTCTCGGTTATTTTAAGTTATTCGATAAACTTTTCAAACTGCCCTTAAATTACGGCGCTGATAATGCCTGGCGGGATTATAATTTATTTCTGGAAAACATTTTAGATAAATTGCGCAAATCAAAATCTTTTTCGGATAATATTTATATTCTCGAAGTTGGAGCAGGAAAAACATCATCTTTTAATCAATTTTTAAAAGAAAAATACTCTCTTAAAATAACAGGCTTAGACATCTCCAAAGAAGAACTTATGGAAAATACAATGAATGATTCAAGCATTATTTTTGATGCAAATAATGCAAATTTTGAAACCGACCTGAAAGAATTTGGAAATAAGTTTGATCTGGTTGTATCAAAAATGTTTCTTGAACATATTAATAATCCTGAATCAACTCATAAATTAATCGCTTTTTGTTTAAGACCTGAAGGATTGGCACTGCATTTTCATCCGACGCTTTATGACCCTTCTTTTTGTTTAAACAAATTTTTAAATCCTAAAATATCTTCAGGATTAGTAAAGTTTTTAAGTCCGACAAGACAGGCAATAGGCGTTTTTCCGGCTTATTATAAAAACTGTGTCGCAATTAACAAAAAACTTCTGAAATTTTTTGATTCTTGCGGTTATAGTTTGTTTTTTGAACGACATTACTATGGGGCGGGTTATTTTTGCTTTTTTCCGCCAATTTATATAATAATTTTTCATTTTTTACTTTTATGCTGTAATTTTGATTTGAAAAAATTCTCAGCTTATTCATTATTTTGCGTACAAAAAAAGACTGCTTTTGAAAATATGGACTAATATCTTGAAAACTGCTTTTTCTTTAATTTTGTTATTTAACACTTATCGTATCTTCATCTTCTTCTAAAATATTATCCGAAATTTTGTATAATTCTAAAAGTCTGAATTCTTCTAAAGTATTGATGTGTTTTTCCAGTTCCGCATTTTCTTCTCTTGGAATTATTCCAAGTATTTTAGTATCAGAATCAGAAATATTTTTTACAAATTTAATTAATTCTTGCCTGTTTGTTTTTAAAGAAGAAAGTATAGTAACATTTTCAGACAATTTCTTAAGATTTTGTATTTCCGGCAGGCTAATAAAACCATGCGGCGCATTTATAAAGATAAATTCATAATGATTTTTAAGAGAGCTTAAAATATATTTAAAACCTTTGCTTGTAATAACAGCATTTAGGTTTTCGCATTTATTGCTTGTTTCTATTTTGTCTAATTTTAATGTTTTAGTTTCGTAATTATAGGATTGTTTTCTGATAGCTCCTTTTAAAATATTATGTATGTTTTCTGTATTTTGTTCGTTGTTATTTCTTAGTTCTTTATTAATTAATTTAACGGCTTCAAGAAGATCAAATTCTTTAGTTTCTTTTAAAACAAGATCCATTAATAAAACAGATTTGTTCATTTCAGAAAATTTTCGGGTTAAAGTTTCTGTTATTGTTGATTTGGGTTGAGATTTGTTTGTTGATATAAATGTAATAACGGAAGATTTATTTAAATGCATTTTTGTGAGTATTTTTGCGGCAAGATTTGTATAAGCAGCATCCATAATATTTTCTGTTGTTTCATCATCAAGATTTTTTACCCATGGAATCGAACCAAGAACATTTTGTCCTGTATAAGTTTCTATTTCTGCCATATCAACCCATTTATCTTCTAAAGCCTGTTTTATATAAGCTATTGCCAAACCTAATAAAACACCCAGAAGAATAAATCCGAAAAATCTTGTAATTATAAATATTATTAATGAAGTAGCTTTTGAAGGATGACTTAAAATAATTATATTATCAATTATTTCACTTTCTCTAATGCCGGCTTCCAACTGTTTTTCTTTAATATTTTTATAAGCTCCCGCTAAAGCATCTTCGAGTTTTTTAAGTTCATCCAGTCCCATCTGGGCTTTTGGGAGGCTTCTTTCCCGTTTTTTTAGCGAATATATGCCTTTTCTTAATTCTTTCCATTGAGATTTAAGTGAAACCATTTCTGCCTGTGTTAAAGCAAAATTGGTAACAACTTCTGACGAAGGTCCGTCATAAATTGCTCTTGGAATGACAACATTAACGGCGGTTTCTTGTTTTCTGTGATTTATAAGCGTTTGCAGCTGGTCAATTTCATTGTTTACAGAAATCACATCCACATATTTATCTTTAAATCTAGCTCTCAATTTTGCATGATTCTGCTTTGCTATTGCGAGATCCTGACTTAATTTTACCAGATAAGGATCATTTCCTATACCTGTTGCGCGTAAGGCAACTTCAGCGTTTTTAAGTTTCAATTCGGAAGCGAATTCATTTAATTTTCTTTTGTTATATTGTATTTGCGAACTTAATAAATTAGCCTGTTCTTCCAGATCCATTCTTATCTTTATAGTATTTGTTGTTTCAGTTTCAAGATCTGCCGTATTATTTTTCAGCTTGTGGTTTTTTATTTTATTTCTTACATCTTCAAGCTGTTTAACTATTTCCAGTGTCTGTTTATCAATAACTTCCCTTCTTTGGGCTTCTCCTGATTTATTAATAATAAGATTTTCCTGTTTAAAGACTTTTAAAATTTCATTTAAAACTACCGGCGCATGTTTTTGATCAGGCCACATAAATTTAATTTTAATTATGTCAGTAGAAGGTTCTGTAGTAGCCTTAATTAATTTTACATAAGATTCAAAAAAAGCTTCTTTTGAATCAGCGCCTAAAACAGCTAAATCTTCGGGAAATTTTTCTTTAATTATCGGATAAACTTTATAAGCTATATTTTCTGATTTCAAAACTTCATAAAGGTTAAAAAGCGGGTTGCTGTATCCGCTTTCGGATGCAACGGAATTTCCTCCGTCAAGATTAGCGACAAAATCTGATTTTACAATATTTTTTACATAAATTTTACTGTTTGACGTATAAAGCG
>DNRP01000061.1:1646-6486 GCA_003499955.1 Cyanobacteria bacterium UBA9971 | reverse complement strand
CCGCAAGCTCTGCTGAAGCTATTCAAGCTTCTTATGACAGTGATATTTCCGATGAATTTGTTTTACCAACCGTTGCAAGCGATGATAACACCAGAATAAAAGACAATGACTCGATAATTTTCTTTAACTACAGACCTGACAGGGCAAGAGAAATTACAAGAGCAATAAACATGCCGGATTTCAGCAACTTTGAAAGAAAAAAAACCCTTAAAAATATTTATTATGTCTGTATGACACAATATGATGAAACTTTCGGGCTTCCAATCGCATTTATTCCACAAAGCATGAAGGGACTTCTGGCAGATGTTCTGGAAGAATACGGAATTAAACAGTTTAGAACCGCTGAAACAGAAAAATACGCTCATATAACTTTTTTCTTTAACGGTGGAAAAGAAAAAGCTTACAGCACTGAAACGAGAGTTCTCGTTCCTTCTCCAAAAGTTGCTACTTATGATTTACAGCCGGAGATGAGTGCTCCAAAAGTTGCGGATGAAGTTGTAAAAGCCCTTAAATCAGGAGAATATCAGTTCATTATGGTAAATTTTGCAAATCCTGATATGGTTGGTCACACAGGCATGCTTGACGCAGCGGTAAAAGCTGTCGAAACGGTTGATAACTGCTTAAAAAAAATAATTGATACAGTTAAAGAAGTTAATGCTGTTATGATTGTTACCGCAGATCACGGAAATGCCGAATGCATGGAAGATCCTGAAACTCACAAGCCTTTTACGGCGCATACAAACAATCCTGTTCCTTTTATAATAGTTAACAATCCTGAAAAAATTGAACTTAAAGAAAGCGGAACGCTTGCTGATGTTGCTCCGACTATTCTTGATATTCTTAAAAGAGATAAATCACCTGAAATGACAGGTGAATCGTTAATAAAAAAACTTAAAAATAAATGCTAAAAATTTTATTGCCAAACTATATAAAATTATTAATAATAAACAAAAATAGTAAATATTTTTAAAAAAGTATACTATTCAACTTAAAAATAGTATACTTTACTTGTTTATTCAAATAAAAAACAAATAAAAATAAAATAATATGATTTTTAATTGGGTACAATTTTATTATTTTATTTATCTTTATATTTCGCATTGATTTAGATACGAGGATTTAAAATGAAAGAAGTTATTTTTACAAAAGAAGAAAACTGTGTCGGTTGTAATAAATGCATAACAGTTTGTCCTGCAATATACGCTAATCAAGCATATGAAAAAGACGGCAAAAACAAAATGCGGGTTGATAATGATCTTTGTATTCACTGCGGACAATGTATAGAAGTCTGCGACCATGATGCGCGTGATTATAATGACGATACAGAAAGATTTTTCAGTGATCTTCGCAGAGGAAACAAAATTTCTATAGTCGCAGCTCCCGCAAACAGATTTAATTTTGATAATTACAGAAAATTATTCGGCTTTTTAAAATCAGCCGGTGTAAATCTTATATATGACGTTTCTTTTGGGGCTGATATAACAACTTGGGCATATTTAAAAGCAGTAAGGGAAAATAATATTGATTCTGTAATAGCCCAGCCATGTCCCGCCATAGTTAATTATATAGAAAAATACAAGCCGTCGCTTCTGGCAAAACTTGCTCCTATTCACAGTCCTACACTTTGTACTGCTGTATATATGAAAAGATACGATAATGTTTCCGACAAAATCGCTTTCCTTTCACCATGTTTAGGGAAAGTTGACGAATTTGTCGACCCTAACACAAACGACTACGTGTCATACAACATTACTTACAAAAAAATAAAAGAATATCTTAAAGAAAACAGAATTAATCTGAATTCTTATGAAGAAAAAGAATTTGATGATATAGGATGCGGACTTGGTTTAACTTTTTCCAGACCGGGCGGTTTAAGAGAAAACGTGGAATATCATGTTCCGGGAGCCTGGGTAAGACAAATAGAAGGCGAGCATGCTTATTCTTATCTGGAAAGCTACGAAAAAAGGGTTAAAAATAAAGAAAGTTTGCCTTTGCTTATTGATATTTTGAACTGTTCTTTCGGCTGCAATCAGGGAACCGGCACTGATAAAGATGTTCATATCGATGATGTTGATTTCATGATGAATCCGCTTAAACAAGAGCATTTGAAAAAAACTGAATCAAAAAAAATGTTTAAAAAATCTTATAAACTCTTTGATTATTTTGAAAAAAATCTTAAGCTCGGCGATTTTGTAAGACATTATACCGATAAATCAGCTATGACAAAAATTAAGGAGCCTGCTGAAAGAGAATTAGATGTAATATTCAATCAGCTTCTTAAGAAAACAAAAGATTCCAGAAATGTAAACTGTTCTGCATGCGGTTACGGAAGTTGCAGTAATATGGCAAAAGCCATACATAACGAATCTAACCACAAAGAAAACTGTATGTATTATAATCATGAATACAATCTTGAGCTGTTAAGAAAACAAGAGCAGGGCATGGAAGAAATTATACAGGCTCAAAACCAGGTACAAGAAGCAGAAAAATACAGAATAGAAACAATGTCGTTTCTAAAAGAACGTATTAACAATATTACCGAATCTATTCAGGAAATTACCACCGGCAGTGAAGAAAACGCCAAATTGGTAGAAAGTATTAATAAAGAAATAGGCACGATACTTAAAGTTTCCGAATTGTTAAGAATTAATGTAAAAGGTGTTGACGACAGAATAGAAGAGTTTTCACATGCTTCTAAAGAAATAGTTGCTGTTTCCGAACAAACCAACCTGCTTTCTCTTAACGCCGCAATAGAAGCTGCCAGAGCAGGCGAGCATGGAAAAGGGTTTGCGGTTGTAGCCGACGAAGTAAGAAAACTTGCCGATAAATCCAAAACAGTCGCAACTTCAACAAAAACCAGCGAAGCTGATATTATAAAAAATATTGAAAAAATCGTTCAGGTTGCCGACGAACTTGAATCAAAAATGACATCTTCCGGCATGAGTATTGAACAAATGGCTGCAACTATAGAAGAAATTACCGCAAAATGCAGCGAATTAGCTTCTGATGCGGAAGTACTCAGAGAAAATATGGATAAATTTGTAATCGCAAAATAAATTTATCATATACACGTTTAAAATTTTTATAATCGGGTATATATAATGTGTGGAGCGGATAGCTCCGGTTTAAGGGAAAGCTTAAAGTTAGCTTTGAGAAGGCTGTGTTAAAAGCACAGCCTTCGTCTATTTGATTCTTTTGATATAGTCCAATCAAAGCCTTGCTGTCATTGCGAGGAGGGGCTAAAGCCCCGACGAAGCAATCTAAAAAGAAAATTGGGATTGCTTTTCCTATGTCGCTTCGCTCCTCTGGACAGGCTCTGCAAACTCCTCGCAATGACACTTTAACTATATATTACTTATTGGTATAATATTTATGAACTCAAAAAATGTGGAGAATCTTTGCTTGATAGGCAAAATCATAAAAATACACTCGGATTTTTATTATGTTCAAATCAGCGAAAAAAATACTATTTTTGAATGTAAAATCAGAGAAAAACTTAAAAAAGCAAAAATTTCTATTTTTGTCGGTGATTTAGTCAGAATAGAAAAATCATCATCAAAAGAGTCAAATCAGGCTGCAATTGTTGAAATTTTGCCAAGAAATAATTATCTTCCGCGACCTTCTATAGCAAATGTTGATCAGGTAATCATAGTTGCGGCTTTATCGCAGTCAAAGTTTGATTTTGAGCAGCTTAACAGATATTTATGTCAGGCAAAGCTTTATGATATCCCCGCTGTTATTTGTATTAACAAGTCTGATCTTGAAGAAACTCTAAAATTCAAGCAAAAAATTATGGATATTTATACAGGTATCGGATATAAAGTTATTTTTACGTCTGCTTTAACCGGTCTTGGCATAGACGAACTAAAAAAAGTCCTTGAGTCAAAGATTTCTGTCTTATCCGGCATGTCAGGCGTAGGAAAAACAAGCCTGCTTAACAAAATTCATCCCGATTTAAAATTCAAAACCAAGGAAATAAGCGTTAAAACAGGCAAAGGCACACACTCCACAAGACATGTGGAAATTATCGGAGTTCCCATAGGAAAAGGAAAAGTTTTACAAATTGCTGATACTCCCGGTTTTAGCCATTTAAAATTTGATGTTGTAATGCCTTTTGTCATTAACGAACTTTTTGATGAAATAAAAAAATTTTCGGCAGGATGTTATTTCTCGGATTGTCTTCATTTGAACGAAGAAGGCTGTAATGTACTGACTAACTTAAGCAAAATAGATTCAACAAGATACGAAAGTTATAAAACATTTACACAAGAAGCTGTTGAATACAAGGAAAAACTTCGCAAAGAAGGGCATAAAGAAGAAAAATCTTCTAAATCTATTGATACAGGCAATAATGAGATGAAACAGTTTGTAAAATTAGGCATGCAGGCTCGAAAAAAAGCAAGAAACACCGAAAAGCAGAAAATAAACCTTATTTCAATTTTGGACGAGGTATATTATAATCAGGAAGATTAGTTGTCATTACGAGTGTGACTAATAATTAGATTGCTTCGTCACTACGTTTCTCGCAATGACAAAAAGAACAGGATAAAATATTGAAACTTCTTGTACAAAAAGACTTTGATTATAATAAAGCCGTTTTGCCCGATAAAGAATTAATAAATTCTCATCTCGATAAATACCTGGAAATTCGATATCCGCAGTTAATTTGGGAATCAATAAGGTATTCCGTGCTTGCTGACGGCAAAAGAATAAGACCGTTGCTTATGCTTGAAAGTGCAAGAATTTGCGGCGGTGATACAGAAAACGTTACACCAACCGCATGCGCACTTGAGATGCTTCATGCCCAAAGCCTAATTCACGATGATTTGCCTTGTATGGA
>DNRP01000061.1:0-1597 GCA_003499955.1 Cyanobacteria bacterium UBA9971 | reverse complement strand
AAAAAGAAATTGATTTTGCAACTTTTAACTATATACTCGCTCATAAAACAGGCGAACTTTTCAAATTTGCAATGCGGGCAGGGGCTTTACTTTCAAATGCATCGGAAGAATTGTTGACTGCCTTATCTTTTTACGGAAAAACCATAGGCTATGCATTTCAAATAGCTGATGATATACTTGATGTTACGGGAACTCTCGAAACAATCGGAAAAACCCCCGGAAAAGACCGGAGTTCAAAGAAAAATACGCATGTTTCTCTTTACGGTCTTGAAGAATCAAAGAAAGAGCTGGAAATTCTGTGTGTTAATGCGCAGCAAGAGTTGATTAAAAACAATATTAAAAGCCCGTTATTAATGGCTATAGCTGAACAGATTGCAGTAAAGGTTTTATGATGATACTAAATACAGGCATAGAAGTTATAATTTCATCTTTTGTCGGGGCTTTTGTGGCTCAATGGCTAAAATTAGCATTTTATTGGGCTGTACATAAAAAACCTAATTTCAAAATTTTAACAGTTACAGGCGGAATGCCCAGCAGTCACAGTTCGCTTTCCATGTCTCTTACAACAAGCGTGGGAATGATAACAGGTTTTAATTCTGTTGAATTTGCTATAGCTCTTGGATTTTCCATGGTAATTATGTATGATGCGGCAGGTTTAAGACGTTCCGCAGGCAAAATGGCAACTGTTTTAAATAAAATTGTTGATGATATTTATTCGGATAAACATCCGACATTTCATCATGAAAGACTCATGGAACTTTTGGGACACACCCCTCTTGAAGTTTTAATGGGAGCTATGCTTGGAACAGTTTTGGCTTTAGCCGTACATCTTATTTTGATAATTTCTTAAAGAATTTAAATTTTTCTATAAAAATATACTTCCCAATCTCCTTTAGATAAAACTTTAACCGTTTTTAGATTTTTATTGCACATTTTCAATAGTTCGTTATATACCTTTAACCACTTAGGATAATTTACCTTTTGTTTTACAATAACAATCAGGACTTACGCAACAAGTTCAAAAACATCTTGATTAGTATATTTTTTCATATAAAAATCCTGAATAGAAGTCTCTTTGTGAGGCTTCTATGCTTTTGTTAGGATTTTTCTTTTTCAAGAATAAATATGCATATTTTATATTTTTAAATAACTCATTATAGGAACTAAATAAATCATAAATGCTTTTTTCTTCATTATAAACCGGCAAAATCACATATATTTTATTTATCATTCTATTTTGTTCTCATTTATCTCTTAATGAAAAATTAGGAGGACTCCAATGATAATAATTTAACATAAAGTTCAAGAATTTCGCTATATTTTGGCTCGAGGATGAGCATTCATGTACGCCTGTTTAAGTCTTTCAGTCGACACATGCGTATAAATTTGCGTGTTGCTTATGCTTGCGTGACCTAATAATTCCTGTACCACCCTCAAATCAGCTCCATTTTCAAGTAATTTTGTGGCAAAACTATGCCGGAAAGTGTGTGGGGAAACTTTTTTGTGAAAACATAAATCTTTTGCAATTTTGGCTATAATTCGATGAACACTTCTTTGCTGTAACCTAAAGCCGTTATTATTGATAAAAACAGGCGAT
>DNRP01000114.1:348-6155 GCA_003499955.1 Cyanobacteria bacterium UBA9971 | reverse complement strand
AAAATTTACTCTATTTAACTTGAATTGCTAGCTAGCTGAAATTCAACTATATTCTTGATGTCATTGCGAGCGACCAACGGGAGCGAAGCAATCCAAAAATTAATGATTTTTCTTTTTGGATTGCCGCGTCAGGCTTTCAGCCTTCCTCGCAATGACAGAAGAAAATTTATTTAGCAATTCGAGTTATTTATATACTAACTATAAAATTTTTAACAAAAAAAGGCAAATTAAGCTTGCCTTTTTCCATATTTTTATCAAGAAATTTTATACTTCTGTTTCTGATTCTATGTCAATTACAACGGAAGTTTCCCCTTCAAAATCTTCTTCCTCTTCTTCAAGAGCTTCTTCTTTCTGAATTTCTGTTCTAATTGATTTTCCTGTTTTGTGATTTATAAGTCTTTCCTTATTTTCTTTAACTTTTCTGTCAAACCTGTCAGTTAAAAGATCTACAGCTGCATACATTGACTCTGCTTCTTCTGTAATTTTAATTACAGAACCGTTAAGAAAACATGTAACTTCTGCTGTATGATTTTTTTTCACACTTTTATTTTTGGTTACACTGAGAGTTACTTTTATATTCATTATCTGGTTATTATGTTTTACAATTCTACCTATTTTTTCTTCAACATAATCTCTAATTGCTGTGGTTATTTCAATATTACGCCCGTTAAGGGTAAGTTGCATATGTATTTCTCCTATAAAACTCTTAAAACTTTTTAATCTTTTCAACTTTTTGATTATAAACCATTTTATTTTTAGTTTAAAGCTATTTAATTTTTATTTAAGAATTTTTTGAATATTAAGAAATATTAAGCACGATTTCCTTTGAGAATAAAGAGTTTTTTTTAAGATTGTTATTTTTTGAAAAAACAATAGCAATTTTTTATCTTCACGTACTTTGTATATTTAGAAAAATTAATTTCAAAAAGGAGACTTAAATGCAAATTAATAGACTTCCTCAAAGTAACGCAAATTTTTCCGGTAATAAAAATAATAATTTAACTTTTGGAGCAACTCCAAGACTTAATGGACTAGCTGAAGATCTATTTAATGCTGAATTTCAGTTACATCCAACTAAAAGGATATCAGAGAAAATTGTAAAATTTATGGGTAAAATAATTCAAAAAATTCGTGGAATAACTGAAAATACAGTAAATAATGAACCCCAGTTACGTTCTAAATGTAAAGATCTAACTCAAGTTGAGTCAGAGAAAATTGTAAATTTTTTGGGTAAAATAGTTAAAAGTGTTAATGAATCCAAAAAGACAGGTGATATTCATATATATGTTGAATCAAATGCTGTAATCTATCCGAAAAAACAGGATTTTGCGATAACTATGGAAAGACCTCACAGAGACCCGGGAGCTAAAAATCCTTTTGAAAATACTCTTATGTCATTTCAAGAAATATTAAAGACCCCGGAAAAAGTGTTAGAAAATGCAAAAAAATGGATAAATTCATAAAAAATCAGATAAATTATATCTATAACAATAAAAAGCCCGCTTATTCAAGCGGGCTTTTTATTTGCAATGTTTATTGCTTATGCTGTAACTAAAGCTTTATTTCCTTTTTCTTCAATAACAGCTTGAGCAGCAGCCAATCTGGCTACAGGCACTCTGAAAGGTGAACAGCTTACATAATTTAAGCCGATTCTGTGACAGAATTTAACGCTTTCAGAATCTCCGCCATGCTCTCCGCAAATACCAAGTTTAATATTAGGTCTTACGGATTTGCCTTTTTCGATAGCTATTTTCATAAGCTGACCGACACCTTCTTGATCCAAAGTTTCGAATGGGTTAGAAGGAAGGATTTTTTGTTCAACATAGTTGTTTAAGAACTTGCCTTCAGCATCATCACGACTAAAGCCGAATGTCATCTGGGTTAAATCGTTTGTACCGAAACTGAAGAATTCAGCGTATTCAGCAACTTGATCAGCTGTTATAGCAGCTCTAGGAATTTCGATCATTGTGCCGAACTGATATTCGATTTCAACGCCTTTTTCGTCCATAACTTTTTGAGCAACTTCTTCAAGCTGGGTTCTAACTGCTTTAAGTTCATTAACGTGACCGATAAGAGGAATCATAACTTCAGGGATTACGGTCATACCTTCTTTTTTAAGATCACAAGCTGCTTCAAATATAGCTTTAACTTGCATTTCGTTAATTTCAGGATAAGTAAGACCCAATCTGCATCCTCTTAAACCCATCATTGGATTTGATTCNNGCAATTAATTCTTCTTTTGAAGGTAAGAATTCGTGAAGAGGCGGGTCTAAAAGACGGATTGTCATTGGAAGACCGTTAAGAGCTTTAAACATAGCTTTGAAGTCAGCATATTGCATTGGAAGAAGTTGAGCAAGAGCTTCTTTTCTTGCTGCTTCTGTTCCTGCGATAATCATTTGCTGAACAACAGGAAGTCTGTCTTGAGCCATAAACATATGCTCTGTTCTGCAAAGTCCAACTCCTTTAGCGCCAAGCTCAACAGCTTTTTCTACGTCTTCAGGAGTATCAGCGTTTGCTCTAACAACAAGTCTTTTAACTTCGTCAGCCCAGCTGAATAATTTTTCGAAGTTTGCGTCCATTTTAGGCTCAACTGTAGCAATAGAACCTTCAAATATCTGTCCTTCTCCGCCGTCCATAGAAATAACGTCATTTTTTCTATAAACTGTACCATCAGAAGTAGTAAGCGTTTCATTTTTAAGATCGATTTTTAAGGATTCACAACCTGCAACGCAAGGTTTGCCCATTCCTTTTGCAACAACAGCCGCGTGGGAAGTCATACCGCCTCTGAGTGTTAAAACACCCTGAGCTGCGATCATTCCGTGAATATCATCAGGACAGGTTTCAATTCTTACGAGGATAACTTTTTCGCCTGCTGTTCCTCTTTCAGCAGCTTCGTCAGTATTAAATACGATTTTACCAACAGCAGCTCCCGGAGATGCAGCTAAACCTGTAGCAAGAAGTTTTCCTGCTTTTTTAGCAGCTAAATCAAAACTCGGAAGTAATAATTGATATAACTGTGTAGGATCAACAAGCTGAATAGCTCTTTCTTTAGTGATTATACCTTCTTCGCACATTTCAACAGCGATTCTTACGGAAGCTGCTGATGTTCTTTTGCCGTTTCTGGTTTGAAGAATGTATAATCTGCCTTTTTCAATGGTAAATTCCATATCTTGAACATCTTTGTAGTGATTTTCAAGTTTTTTAGCGATTTCTACATATTCTTTGTAAAGTGAAGGCATTTCTGTAGCGAGTTCAGAAATAGCTTTAGGTGTTCTGATACCTGCAACAACGTCTTCGCCTTGAGCATTTGTTAAGTATTCGCCGTAGAATGTATTTTCACCGGTCGATGGGTTTCTTGTGAAGGAAACGCCTGTAGCGGAATCATTACCCATGTTTCCGAATACCATTGTTTGAACGTTTACAGCAGTTCCGTAGTTGTGGTCAATTTTGTAGTGATTTCTGTAAGCAACTGCTCTAGGAATATTCCAACTGCTGAATACAGCTTCGATAGCTGCTTGAAGTTGTGTATATGGATCTTGAGGGAAATCTTTTCCTGTTTCTTCTTTAATAATAGCTTTGTAAGCAGGAATTAAAGATTTTAAACCTTCAATACTAACTTCTGTGTCAAGTTTAACACTTTCTTTAGCTTTTACTTGATCAAGAACGTGTTCAAATTTTTCTCTTTCGATATCAAGAACAACGCTTCCGAACATTGTTAAAAATCTTCTGTAACTGTCGTAAGCGAATCTTTCGTTATTTGTAAGATTGATAACACCAACAATTGTTTCATCATTAAGACCCAGGTTTAAGATGGTTTCCATCATGCCGGGCATACTTAATCTTGCGCCTGATCTTACGGAAACTAATAAAGGATTGCTTGCATCACCGAATTTTTTTTCTGCTTGTTGTTCAACAACAGCAAGAGCTGTTTTTACATCATCCATTAAACCTGCAGGCATTTCGTTGCCGTTGTTAATGTATTCCATACAAGTTTCTGTAGTAATGGTAAGTCCCGGAGGAACAGGAAGTCCTGCATTTGTCATTTCTGCAAGGTTTGCGCCTTTTCCGCCAAGAAGGTTTTTCATTGTTGTGTTGCCTTCTTTAAATAAGTAAACTCTTTTCGTTGTCATAAAATTCACCTTTCTGTAATTTTTTTTGACTGTATTAACAATAAATATATGGAAAAATATATTTTTATCAGTTAGTTTTCGTTATAACACAAAGTATTTTCAGTAACAATAAAGTTTTAAAGTCGCAATTTCATCAGCTCATGTATTTTTTCTTCCGGCAATACCGACCTTTTGCCGAGTAATCCTGAATACAAATAAACCCTTGAATAAAATTCGAGGGTTTCGAGCTTGTAAAAAGTTTCTTTTAAGTCATGTCCGCATACTGTAGCACCATGATTTGCCATAAATACAGCGTCATTTTCTTCAAAATATTTTGCAACTGATTTTGCAAGTTCCAAAGTTGATGGGGTTTCATATTTAACGACAGGAATGCTTTTTCCGAACATAACAACAGGTTCTGCAAGAATCGCAGGGAAATTTGTTTCTCCTGAAACAGCCAACGCTGTACAATAAGTCGGATGCGCATGAATAATTGCATTTATTTCAGGTCTGGCTTTATAAATTTCCACATGCATCATACTTTCGGTAGAAGGTTTTTGGAGGAAAGGTTCCAACACCTTGCCTTCTAAATCAAGAATTATTATGTCAGATTCGTTCAAATCCCCCAGACAAGTTCCTGATGCGGTTATAAAAATTTTATTATTTTCGCGAAAACTTATATTTCCTGATATTCCGTAAGAAAAGCCACCTTTATACAGCCTCTCTCCGATTTCAAGAATATTGTTTTTTATATCTTTTTTATCAAACAAGACTAAAATTCTCTGCTGTTTGTGGTTACCATTCGCCTGTTTTTATAGCTTATTTATCCCATAAACATATTTAACTTTCAAGTTTTTTAACACCCTTTCTTTGCAAAATAAAAAGCCTGTTTATTTAAAACAGGCTTTGAACTACACACACTATATATTTCTACCTACTATATTAAATAAAAATTTATATAACTTTACTTGATTTAATATAATTCGATGCGGTTAAATTTTAAGCATCTTTGGTTTCCGTTTTCTCTGTTTTCTCTGTCACAAAAGGATTATCTAATTTATCTCCTTCTGTTTTAATTTCTGCTTCTACTTTTGGCGCTGCGGCTGCTTTGGTTGCAGCAGGTTGAGCTGTAGTGGTTTCTACCGGTGTTGTTCCACCTTGTTCTGTTGGCACAGCTGTTCCTTGTGCAGCCGGTGCTGTTGCTGCGGTTGAAACTGCATTTTGAGCAACCGCATTAATATTATTTTGAACTGTTTTAACAACTGTTTCGATAGGTTTATTTTGAGTCGTATTAATTTTCGAAAGTGCTTCATTAGCCTGTGACGCAGCATTACTTATTGTTGCTGCACCAAAATTCACAGCTTCACCCATATTTTTATTAATAGAACTTATTGCGGAATCAGATATTCCGGGAATACTCGCAATTTCCTGAGAAGCAACACCGGCCCATGCTGTTAAAGATTGTAATGCAGCAATTTCTGCACTAACTTCTGAACATGATTGTACAGCTTCATTGTTTTTTCCTTTTTTTAGAACAATTTGACTGCTGGTATCATTACACTTTGCAGCTTGATTTCTTATTGCTTCTCTTACTTGTGCGCTAAATATAGAAATATTTGAACCTGTAGTATCGAAATTGTCTGCCGCATCAGGATTGCGTTTTTTCATAGCATTTTGCATTGCAACATTTGTTGCGAT
>DNRP01000114.1:0-126 GCA_003499955.1 Cyanobacteria bacterium UBA9971 | reverse complement strand
TTATATAAAAACAATCAAAGATGTGTTATTTCAATAATTAGATTATTCTTAACAATTAGTTACAAAAAAATTATACCTTAACACAGAGGGATGCAGATTTACTGCACCCCTCTGTGTTAAATATAC
>DNRP01000180.1:31856-33871 GCA_003499955.1 Cyanobacteria bacterium UBA9971 | reverse complement strand
ATTGTTTAAATATTCATCATAGGTGGATTGCTCATTTATCCAGCCATGTTGCGTTATTTCAATGATTCTGGTGGCGATAGAATCAATAAACTGGTGATCCTGCGAAAGAAACAGCAAAGTTCCCGGAAAATCAATCAGCGCATTATTTAATGCAGAAATAGATTCCAAATCAAGATGGTTGGTCGGCTCATCCATTATCAAAACATTTGCGCCAGAAACCATCATTTTTGAGAACATGCAGCGAACTTTTTCGCCTCCTGACAGAACATGAACTTTCTTTTGGGTTTCTTCGCCGGAAAACAGCATTTTACCAAGAAAGCCTCTGAGGAAATTATCTTCTTTTTCTCTTGAATACTGACGAAGCCAATCCACAAGATTGATATCATCCAGACGTTCAAAATATTTGCCGTTGTCTTTCGGATAATAAGCCTGTGTCGTAGTAACGCCCCATTTAAAGCTTCCGCTGTCAGCTTCCTGTTCTTCCGCAAGAATTTGTAAAAGAGCTTCACCA
This sequence comes from Cyanobacteria bacterium UBA9971, assembly GCA_003499955.1. Taxonomy (GTDB): domain Bacteria; phylum Cyanobacteriota; class Vampirovibrionia; order Gastranaerophilales; family UBA9971; genus UBA9971. The sequence continues at coordinate 33,360 of DNRP01000180.1, read as the reverse complement.
TGTATGTTTTCTCTGCCGACAAAAGCTATTTTTTCTCCTTTTTCAACATTTAAAGAAAAATTCTTGAGTATAACGTTGCCGTCAACCGTTTTATTTAATTTATCGATTGTTAAAATATCGTTTCCGGCTTCCCTGTCAGGCTTGAACACCATAAAAGGGTATCTTCTGCTTGACGGCTTTATTTCTTCGAGAGTTAATTTGTTGAGAAGATTTTTTCTGGAAGTCGCCTGTTTTGCTTTTGACGCGTTCGCGCTGAATCTCGCGATAAAAGTCTTTAATTCTTCCATTTTTTCTTCGGTTTTGCGGTTCTGATCTTGTTTTTGTCTTAGCGCTAACTGACTTGCTTCCGACCAAAACGAGTAATTTCCTGTGTAAAGCTGGATTTTATTGTAATCTATATCCGCAATATGAGTACAGACTCTGTCTAAAAACCTTCTGTCGTGAGAGACCACGATGACTGTATTTTGGAAATTAATTAAGAATTCCTCAAGCCACATAATGGTATCAACATCAAGGTGGTTGGTAGGTTCATCCATCAAGAGAATATCAGGGTTTCCGAACAATGACTGCGCAAGAAGAACTCTAACTTTCTCGCTTCCTGTAAGCTCGCTCATTAATATACCATGAAGCTCTGTTTCAATACCTACAGCATTCAAAAGACTTCCCGCGTTAGATTCTGCTTCCCATCCGTCAAGCTCGGCAAATTCATTTTCCAGCTCCGCAACTTTCATTCCGTCTGCATCGCTGAAATCAGGTTTTTCATAAATAGCATCTTTTTCATGCATAATATCATAAAGCCTTTTATGCCCCATTATTACGGTTTCCAAAACCTTGAATTCATCAAACTCAAAGTGATTCTGGTTTAAGACGGCTATTCTTTTGCCCTGAGCCTTAAAAACATCACCGGAATTGGATTCCATTTCACCTGCCAGAATTTTTAAAAAAGTGGATTTGCCCGATCCGTTTGCCCCGATTAATCCGTAGCAATTTCCCGAATTAAATGTTATGTTTACGTTTTCAAATAAAACACGTCCGCCGAATCTTAGTGTTAAACCGCTTGTACTTATCATGACTCTTCTTTTTTCCTTTTTTATCTTGATTATCGCTCTTGGTTAATAAGCGTTCGCATCATTCCTGAATAAACATGATTCTTCTGAATTTTATACTATATACTAGCATTAACAAAAATCATTTTAAATTTAAATTAATTTTGCGAAACAATTACTATCTGAAAAGCTGAAAAATTGTTATTATTTATGAACTTACATTAAAATAATTCGTTTATATAGTTAGTAGGTTAAAAAGGAGAGTTGAAAATGAAAAAACAAATCCTCGCAGCTTTGGCTTTATCGTTTGTTGTAAGCACTTTCGCAAAAGCAGAAACAGGTAAATTTAATTCCCCAAATCCATTATTACAGCAAAATCATCCGCAAATTCAGCAGCAACACCAACAATGGCAACAAAACAAACAGGAAAAACATCAAAATTGGCAGGAACAAAAAGC
>DNRP01000180.1:24805-31674 GCA_003499955.1 Cyanobacteria bacterium UBA9971 | reverse complement strand
GATAGTAATTAAAATAAAAATTTATAAAAAAGCCTCTGTTTTTAAACAGAGGCTTTTTCTCTCACATGCGAGTTTCTAAAGCTCGAAAGTATGTGGCAATAATTCTTTTATAGAAAATATCTGTGGTTTTCCTTCGGCATTTTCAACTATAATAGACGCATCTTTGGAAAATTCCGCGATCCACTGCCTGCAAGCGCCGCAAGGATAACATAATTTTGCGTTAGGGCTGTAAATAGCAATAGCGACAATTTTTGATTTTTGTCCGTCAGCAATTGCCGAAGAAATAGCTGTTCTTTCAGCACAAAGAGTCAAGCCGTAACTGGCATTTTCCACATTACATCCTGTATAGGCATTGCCATCTTCATATAAAACACACGCGCCTACTTTAAATTTTGAGTACGGCGAATATGCATTTTGCGCAACATCAGACGCAAACTTTAATATTTTTTTAATTTCTCCATCCTTTAATTTATTAATTAAAGGTTTGTTGGAGTTTTTCTGATCTATTTGCATTTTCTTTTCTCTCCAAAGCTGCTTTAACAAGTCCATAGAATAACGGGTGCGGTCTTTCAGGACGTGACTTGAATTCAGGATGAAATTGACTTGCTATAAAATATCTGTGATTTTTTAGCTCAATCATTTCCACAAGTTTTCTGTCAGGTGACATTCCCGAGAAAGTTAATCCTGATTCTGAAAGTTTTTCCCTGAAGAAATTGTTTACTTCATATCTATGACGGTGTCTTTCGGAGATTATATCAGTTCCATACATTTTTTCGGCAAGCGTTCCAGACTGCAAATGACAGTCATACGCGCCCAATCTCATTGTTCCACCGTAATCAACAACTTCTTCCTGCTCTCTCATAAGGTCAATTACAGGATGTGGGGTTTCAGGATTAAATTCTGTGCTGTTTGCATCGGATAATCCTGCCATATTCCTTGCATATTCAATAACAGCGCATTGCATTCCAAGACAAAGACCTAAGAAAGGTGTATTTGAAGTTCTTGCAATATTTATAACATTTATTTTGCCTTCAACGCCTCTGATGCCAAAACCGCCAGGAATTACCAGACCGTCTACATCAGCCATAACGTCTTTTGCCTTTTTAAAATCAACGCAAACATCTTCTGAATCAATCCATTTTAGTTCAATACTCGTACCGAGCGCAGCGCCGGCATGTTTTAAAGATTCTACAACCGAGATGTATGCATCAGAAAGTTTTGTATATTTTCCTGCAAGCGCAATTTTAACCGATTTATCGGGATTTTTAATGCCGTTTACGATTGTTTTCCAAGAATCAAGATTTGGAACGGTCTTATCCTGAATATTTAACCTCTTGAGAACTTCTTTCGGAAGATTTTGGGCTTCAAGAGCAACAGGAACTTCATAAATTGTTTTTAAATCTTTGCATTCAATAACAGCTTCAGGCGGTACGTTTGTAAACAAAGCCAATTTAGCTCTTTCTGACTGCGGAATTGATTTTGATGACCTGCAAACAAGTATATCAGGCTGAATACCGATACTTCTAAGAGTATTTACGCTGTGCTGTGAAGGTTTTGTTTTTAATTCTCCAGAACAGTTAAGATAAGGAATAAGAGTAACGTGAATAGATACTGTATTTCCAAACCCTGCTTCCACTTTAAACTGCCTGATTGCTTCAAGGAACGGCAAACTCTCAATATCCCCGACAGTTCCGCCAATTTCAGCGATTAAGAAATCAGGGTTATGCTTAGCAGCTTCTTTCAGACGGTTTTTTATTTCATCAGTAATATGAGGAATTATCTGAACGGTTCCACCCAAATAATCTCCGCGTCTTTCTTTATTAATGACGTTTAAATAAACGCTTCCCGCTGTTACATTGTTAATTCTGCCGAAATTTGCATCGATAAATCTTTCATAATGCCCGAGGTCAAGATCTGTTTCCGCGCCGTCATCGGTCACAAAGACTTCTCCGTGTTGGAACGGGCTCATTGTACCGGGATCAACATTTATATAAGGATCAAATTTCAGGATAGTAACTGAATATCCCCTTGCCCTCAAAAGTTTTCCGAGTGATGCGCCGACAATTCCTTTGCCTAAAGAGCTGACAACACCACCTGTTACAAATATATATTTGGTTTTATTTTCCATTTTTTTACCCGTCCTCGTTATATTTATTATTGATAAATTAATTATTCAGTAATTCTGGGAACTTTAAAAAAGCCGTCTTCTTCCAAAGGAGCATTTGCAAGGATTTCATCTCTTGTATACGGCAATTGTACTTTATCTTCTCTCATTACATTTACCATAGGAATTGCCTGTGTCATCGGCTCTACGTTTTCAGTATTAACTTCGCTTAACTGATTAAAATAATCAAGAATATTAGAAAATTGAACTGTAAATCGTTCTTTTTCTTCTTCCGATAATTCAAGTCTGGCAAGTTTTGCAACGTGTTCAACTTCTTTTTTTGTAATCAAATTATTTACTCCTTGGTAAACATCCATATTAAATATATTTTATTACGAGCAAGAATAAATGGCTAATTTTTAAGAAAAATCTTTAACCGAATGTAATTATTTTTTGCAATAAAAAACAGGAAACAATTAAGCTTCCTGTTTTTTGGTTTTTAAGTATGTCGTCTAAATTATCTGTTAACCAAACCTGAAAAACTAATAACATCAACAATATCATTCATCTGTTTGTTTCTAAGAGACACCAATGACATTTTATTATTAGATACTGCTGTATTTTGAATATCAGTCATATTTCTGCGATCCGGTGAATTTAATTTCCATACAGGTTCAGGATACATACTCATTCTGTTAAGTAGTACTTTCATCTTATTTTCTTTTTAGCCTCATGATCTTTTTATATTGTATTTAGTACACTAATTAATTTGATATTATTAATATAACTCAACAAAAATTTTTTTGTACCCCCAATTAGTGTAATCTTTACAATTGTTAATAAGTGTAAATCGGACAATATTTAAAACTTAATATTTTTGAAGTTTTCAGGTAGAATAGTTTTAAAAGGGTGGCAAATGAATTTAAAAAATATGCGTGAAATAACTGATATAAAAAAATTAAACATAGATAAAAGCTGGTCGTTGTTTCTTGACAGGGACGGCGTTATCAACAAAAGACTTATGGCTGATTATGTCAAAAGTGTCGATGAATTTGAATTTCTTCCCGGAGTGCCTGAAGCTTTTAAAAAATTTTCCGATGTTTTCGGAAAGATTTTTGTAATTACCAATCAGCGCGGCATTGCAGTAGAAATTATGACAGAACAAGATCTTGAATCAGTTCATAATTTTATGGTTGACGGCATAAAAAAATTCGGAGGAAGAATAGACAAAATTTATTTCTGTCCGCACGACAGAGATGAAAACTGCGGATGCAGAAAACCTGATATAGGCTCTGCCCTAAAAGCTCAGCAAGATTTTCCCGAAGTTGATTTCAACAAGTCAATTATGGTCGGAGATACGTCTCCTGACATACAATTTGGTCAAAACGCAGGCATGTATACTATAAAAGTGACAACTAAAGAAACAGAAATCTTTTCCGTAAGCTCGCTGGCAGAACTTGCCGATATACTTTAATACTTCATTAAGTCCTGTTTTAAAGACTGTGAAGTTTCCCCTTTATACAATTTCCCTTTAATAATTTTGCCTTTGCTATCAAGAATATAAATATACGGAATCACAGAAGGTAGATTCAGCCCCATAGCATTTGCTTTTTGCTGTGTATTATTTTGATCTATATCCAGATCAGAATAATTTATGCCTAGTTCCTGCGCAGCAGAAGAACAAGCTGTTTTTGCCTCTCTGCATTTCATATTCCAGCTTGAACAAAAAAGAACAATTTGCGATGGCGCGGCAAAAGCAACAGAACTAAATAAAATACCTGCAAATAAATTAAAAATTACTAATAAATTTTTTATTGATACAGAATTTTTCATAAGCCGTTCCTTTTTTATTAATTTTCTTTTAACCCTGCTTTTTTTAATTTAATGTTCCGGCTAAATGTTATTTTGTCGCCGATTTTCACATTGTATTTTTCACAAAATCCATTTTTGAATTCTATAACTGAATCAATTTTATATTTTGACTCATAAAGAGGACAGGGATATTTTTCACAAACAGGTACTTCATTATATATTTTAGCAATTTTTTCGTTAGAAATAAAGACTATATCCAGAGGAATTTTCATATTTTTCATCCAAAAAGTTTTATAATCAGATTTTTTAAACAAAAAAACCATTCCCTGATTTTCTGCAATACTATCTATACCCATTAAACCCTGTGTTACTTTTTCTCGAGTATCTGCAACATCAAGAAAAACTTTTTGATTATTAATAACTACAAAATCAGTACTCACTGGTTTTAAAGACGCTCCATTAGTTTTTGTCATTTGATAAACAAATAAGATTAGGATGCAGATTATTATTATAAAAAATTTTTTCATAAACTTTAATCTTTTTTTAAACACTTAATAACTTATATATATGTAGCATAAAAATGAATTTTAATTTTTTTAGCATCTCTTATACCAATTTGCAATCAAAGCCTAACTGTCATTGCGAGGAGCTTGCGACGAAGCAATTCAAAAAACAAAAATTGGTTTGCTTCGTCGGGGGTTAAAGCCACCCCCTCCTTTTTTGATAATTAATCAAAAAAGCGGGTACCTTCGCAATGACAACACAATTACATAAAAAAATGCCCTGACAGGAATAACTTAAATTACTCCCGTCAAGACAAACCACATAGAAAGTGGGAATTTCGAACAACACTTACTATAATTAACCGACCAGCGATGTATTATTCTAATTTCCCATTGTTTTCAACACCACCAACGTCACAATACATACCAACGAAAAAATAAGCCCGTACTCGGCAAATCCCTGACCTGCATGTTTTCTTGAATAGCAGAAATACTGCACAACAAATTCACTCATTGCTCACCTAAACTCCATATTTATTTACTTCTACATTTTTACTTCAACACTTCGTTTTAATCATTTTAACAGTCACAACAAAACCCGCACAGTAATAACACGTTATCTGCCAACGATTTTTCTTTTGTGTTATTTCTCATGCCGAATTTTTACGTGAGTAACTCGCTTGTTACTAATTTTTTCTTGTTTTACAAATCACTTCAACACTATATAATTATAATAACGCATTTTGATTTTTTTTAAATCGCGTGAAATGGGCATTTAAAAATATCACCCGTTCGGCATTATTTTTATACAAAATTTCGGAAAATACGAAAAAAACAATAATTTATATTTCTGTTTATCGTTCTGTAAGCTTTTGTTTGAGGTTTTGCACAAGCTTTTTAATATTAATTTCGCTTATTTCAGCATTTTTATCAGGGTAAAGTTGATACAGCCTAAGGCAAATATTTGCTTTGTCCAAAGCTTCTTTATATTTTCCCTGTTTTTCAAGCAAATACGCGTAATGCAGATAGCCTTTTTTGTATGTAGGAAAGTATCTTACAGCCTGTTTAATTATATACTCGGCATTAGAAAAATCCTGCTGTTTCTTATCTTTATTACTATAGAGAGCTATTGCCTGATTTAATTTTTCATCCGCGACAGAAAATTTTGTGTTAATTCTGGTTACAATAGGCGCAAGCTCTTCATTATGATAATAAGTTTTTTTAAGTTCACCAATTAAAACCAAGGCTTCATCATAATCATGGTCATAACACAAACTTTTTAGCACTTTGAATTTTTCATAATTTGAAAGTTTAAAAGATAACAATTTTTCAAGTTTTTCATGGCTTTCTTCAAAATTCCCCAGCAAAAATTCAGCTCTTACTTCGTTTAACAAATCATAAAAATCAAAAGTTTCGCTTACTGAAAGATTTATGAATTTTTGCCTGACGCTTTCAGGCATTCTATCTTCGTTTATAAGCTTGAATTTTGTCAGAGGTATAACAATTCTCGGGTTTTCTTTTGTTTTTAATATATATTTTGAATCATTAATAAAATCCGTGGAATTCGCAAAACCTTCCGCCCATTTTGCATAATATAATTCGGCAAGTCCTGTTATAGCATTGACATTATCGGGATTTTTGTCGAGAACCTTGATATAAGAATCTCTTGCTTTGCTAAATTCATCTATAACAAGGAAATAATCCGCCTGCATTACAGTATTTAATTCATCGTTAAGATTGCTAAAAAGATCTTTCGTGGTTTTTTGTTTATTTGAAAGCGTTTCAGCTTCTTTATAACTAACTTTTATTAACCTGTCGAGATTTTGTTGTGATTCAGGATGATCAGGTCTTAATTTTAACGATGCAAGATAGTTTTTTTGCGCATTTTGAATACTGCCTTCCTGCTCATAAAGCGTTCCCAGCATGTAATATGTTTTATATTTTGCAGTCAGCCCTGATAAAATTGATTTTTCGAGATATGTTTTTGACTTGGAATATTCTTTGGTTTTGTAGTAATATTCCCCGATTAAATAAAGAGCTTCGGCATTATTTATACTGAGTTCTTTTGCTTTTAATATTTCGTCCTGCGCAAGAGAATTTTGTCCGTTCATATAATACGCGGTTGCAAGACCGATATGGGCAAAAGGCGAAGCAGGATTGTATTTGTATGCGGTATAAAAATTATCAAAAGCCTTTGTCATGTATGCTTTTCTTAACTCTAAAGTCTCAGGCGAATTTTCAAGAGAATTAGCTTTTTCAAAACACACATTCCCGAGTGTAATAAAAGCATCGGGGTTGTTATAAGAAACTTTTACCGCTTTTTTTGCCGCTTCTTCCGCTTCTTCAAGCAATCCTCTTTTTAAAAACAAATTTGCAGCCATAATAAAAAACTTTGAGTTATTGATAACTTTGCTTTGTATCCTGTTAAGTTCAATCATTGCCTTTGTGTC
>DNRP01000180.1:17869-24638 GCA_003499955.1 Cyanobacteria bacterium UBA9971 | reverse complement strand
AATTAATTTTAAAAAGTGTTTTTTCCTGAATTTATTGGGTGTTTGGCTTATATAGAATATTTGTATATTAAGTAATGTAAAGAGAAATATTGCAAAAAAAGCAATTTTTTGGAATTGTATGTTTTTAATATAGCATAAGGAAATAAATAATATATAAAGTGTAGATAAACAAGCGTCTTGGAGGAAAATTTTATGTTATACGGAACAACACAAAACTATTACCAACCAACTTCAAATTATTCACAACAAAACTACTACCAACCAAACACAAGCAATATGTACAGCAATCCTTTTATAAGTTCAGCAATGCAACCACTTCCAACTTATCAAACACAAAATACAACATCTTTATATAATCAATCATATTCAACAATGTTTCCACAACAATCATACGCAACCCAAAATTATAACTATTCACCTGTTCAACAACAATCTTCATCAATCAACCCGATGTTAATGAATATATTAAGCATGTTAATGAGCTTCCTTCCAATGTTATTAGGAAGAAATAGTCAACAACTTAATCCGGTATCACCAACACCGGTATATGCAACTCCAGGAACAGATGAAGTAGTTACAACACCTGTAGAAGATCAACCGGTAACTGCAAATAATTTCTTCCAAAAATTTATGCAGGAATTAATTGGATTAAACGGGCAAAAAGAAAAAGATGCGGCTCAAGATACAAAAATCGCAGATGTTGAAACAAAAAACGCAGCACAAGATACAGCAATCGCAGCAAATACAGCAGCAATAGCAGCAAATGATGAAAAAGATACTGTACAAGATACAAAAATTGCAGATGTTGAAACAAAAAATACAGCACAAGATACAGAAATTACCGGTTTGAAAACCCAAATAGCTGAATTAAAAACATTATTAGCTCAAAATACAGCTAAAGATACAGCACAAGATGCAGCTATAGATGAATTAAAAACTCCTGAATTTTTAGCAAAAAATCTAAGCTCAGCAGAATTAAACTGGTTAAAAAGCAGCAATGTTGATCTTACACAAGTTGCTACAGACGGATCACCAACATACTTAGTAGCAAAAGGTCAACAAGACGGCAAATATCACATCTATAAACAATATAACAAAGCACAATATAAATCCGTAATCAGCGTTCCACAAGGTAACAACTATTTATACACAACCGATGTAGCTTCCAACAAAAATATGGCAAACATTGCAAAATCAATCGGCGGTGACTTCGTAATCAATCAAGGCAAATACACAACAGGTTCACCATTAATCCTTGATACAAACGAAAATGGAACAGTAGAAGCTCAACAAGGCATCGGCGTAGACATCGACCAAAACGGAGCAGCTGACGGAGCAGCAGTAAACGGAGACAAAATGTTAGCAATGAGCGATGCTAACGGTAACGGTAAAATCGACGGAACAGAAGTATTCGGTAACGAAACAATCAATCCTTTCACCGGCGAAAAAATCGAAGCAACCAATGGATTCGAATCACTTAAACAAGTAGCTATAAGCGCAGAAGCTAAAACAGGCGCAACAATAATTGAAGATAACAAAGTAAACGTAGTAAAATTACAAGAAGCACTTAAATCAATCGGTTCAAACCTTGGTTTAATAAGCGACAGCAACGTTACCGAACTCGAATCCCTCGGAAATGTTTCTAAAATCGGTTTAACTTACGAAGACAAAAATGACGATTTAGAGTATATCGAAAGTAACATAAACAACTCTTCAGTAAGTCTTCAAAACGGTTCATACGAAACAACCGAAGGCAAAACAAATAAAGTAGACGATGTTTGGTTCAAATTAGCCTAATAAAGTTCAAAATAACAATTCAAAAACCCCTTTATTAAACAAAGGGGTTTTTTACAGCTTAAATTTAAAAATCAAATTTAAAAAATCACTAAAAACAGGCATGGTTGTTAAACTTCTGCAATTTTTGGAAATAAATTCGTAAGATACTCTCTCAAATTTCGTAAAATATTTATCGAGCATATCATTTCGTTCGGTTATTAATTTTTCTTCACGATTTTTACTTGTAGAAATCCCGCCAATACTAAAAATATTTACAGGAAACCCAAGATATTTCGCGCGGATATTATGTTTTAAAAAAACTCTTAAAAACCATTCATGGTCGCTTACAATTTTATAATTTGTATCAAAACACCCGTATTTATTGAAAGCATCTTTTTTATAGAAAGTCCCCGGCTGACAGGGAGTGTTTTTCAGCAGATATATTTTATTTAATTTATTATGCTTTTGTATCGAAAGTTTTCCTGTTTTTTTGTTCAAGACAGCTATATCACCATATAAAAGCTCTGCATCAATATTACTGTTATTGCGAGAAGTTGCATCGCAATGACAGCCTGCAACAAGTTTTAAAACATCATTATGCAAAAACTGATCATCTGAATTCAGAAAAAACAAATAATCTCCTGTAGCAAGATTAATACCTTTATTCATCGCATCATAAAGCCCGTCATCAGGCTCACTTACAACTTGAGAAATTTTATCCCGATATTTTTCAACTATATTTAATGAATCATCTGTTGAAAGTCCGTCAATTACTATGTATTCGAAATTTTTATATGTTTGATTTATTACACTGATAATTGTATTTTCCAGCGTTTTTTCCGAGTCCTTGCAAACAGTAATTATAGAAAATTTCATTTCATTACACTCTTAATCATGCCTGACACACCTGACGGGATAAGAATCATCCTTATCTTTGCCTTGAATCTGTCCCAAATTTGGAAAATCAACAACATAGGCCTGATCTGCGTCAAATTCTGTAGATGACCAATAATGTTCAGATGCAAATCCCCCTATAGCAACACTGTTTACATATATAATTGATAATTCAACTTGAGCAGGCAAATACCAATCAGTCTGCCCATGCCTGTTAAGATTAGCACATAGCTCTGCGGCTTGATATGGATTTGCTCCATCAATAAGAGTATCAAGTAAAGTAGTATTTGGTAGTCCCATGATTTGATTTGTCGCACCAGTACCAATATAAAAACTGCCTCCATTATTCCATGTAGTACCTGCTGAATCATCACTGGCAGTAACACATAAATTATTTATACCATCAGTTCCTGCATAAATAGATCCGTCAGCCTCCACAGCACCTATAACTATTGGATCACAAGTATTAGGCGGTGGCGGCGGTGCTGGTGGAGCAACCGGAGTGGCACAATTATTATCATCATAAGTACAAATTTTCATTTGCCCGTTACTATCTATAGTATTTGTTGAAGAAACACTGCTTTTAAAATAATTTCTGAAAAGATCAGGATTCATTTTAATAAAAGCCCATCCCCCGACAATTCCAACTAATGCAGCAATTAGCGCAAATTCCAGAAGAGATTGTCCTCTTTTCTTTTTATTATAGATTTTCATACGTTTATTACTCATTATTTTTGTAATGATAATTTTTTAATCGGCAATTTTTATTTTAACTTTAATTAAAAAATTAAAAAACTATTTTGCTAAAATCCGCAATTCTAAGGAATTTATTGTTTAAATTACCAAGCAAATTAAGCCTGTTATTCTTAATTTGCTCGTCTTTATCCATAACCAGAACTTTATCAAAGAATTTTTCTATTTTAGGGATACATGTTTCAAGTTTTTCTATCAGTTGGGAATAATCAATATTGTCATTTATCATAGAAACGCAGTCCCATAGTTCATTTTCTGCTTCTTCAACGAACAATTCAGGTTTTACAGCCGTATCGAATTGCTGATTTTTGATAATTCTGATTATTCTATTTGCAGATTCGTGAAAAAATTTGTAAGAATCTTTTTTCACCAGCTCTGATATTATATTAATTCGCACTTGAAAGTCAGAGAGATCAGCCAGAGAATCTTTTGCCGAAAGCACTGCATCTACAACATCATGCCTGTATTCTTCCGTCAACAAATTTTTGAGCCTGTGTGTAATAAAATCTTTTATTTCATTGCTCAATTTAACTTTGTTTTCTATTTCTAAAGGCTGAACATAAACAGTTTTTTCTATAAGTGTTGATAAATTAATATTCAATTTTTTATCGGTTATGGTGTTAATTATACCAATAGCTGCTCTTCTTAAGCCTAACGGATCAGCAGAACCTGTAGGAGCTTTTCCAAGAGCAAAAACTCCGCAAATAGTGTCAATTTTATCTGCTATACCGACAACTTGCCCTGTAATTGTTTTTGCCAATTCTCCGTCAGAAGAAATAGGCATATAATGTTCCCTTATCCCGAAGGAAACAAGCTCATCTTCGCCGTTCAATTTAGCGTAATCTCCGCCAATTATGCCCTGCAATTCTGTAAACTCTCGTACCATATTTGTTACAAGGTCAGCTTTGCATAACTCCGCAGTTCTTATTGCTTTTTCTGCCGTTTTATCATTAAGTTTTAAATCACAGGCAATAAATCCGGCAATTTGTTTAATTCTCTGTGTTTTATCGTAAAGAGTTCCAAGCCCTTTCTGAAAAGTTACGCCTTTTAAATCTTCTACCCTTGAGGCTAAAGTTCTTTTATTATCTTCTTTGTAGAAGAAAATAGCGTCATCCAGTCTTGGTTTAACAACTTTTTCGTTGCCTTTTCTAATATTATCAATGTTTGATTCGTCATGATTTGCTATTGTTATGAAGTAATTAAGTAATTTCCCGTCTTTATCATAGATAGGAAAATATCTTTGATGGTGCGCAAGTACACAAACAATTACATCTTCTGTAATTTCAAGATATTTCTCGCCGAAACTGCCGATTACAGGAGTTGGCCATTCTACAAGATTTGTTACTTCGTCCAGAAGCTCCTCTGGAATTTTTGCCACTCCGCCTTTTGATGCAGCTGCTTTATTAATTAAACTGACAATTTTCTGTTTTCTTCTTTCAGGATCAGCTATAACCTGCGCATTATAAAGATTTTCAAGATAAGTGTCAGGGCTTTCTATTTTTACCTGTTTGTTTTGAGAAAACCTATGCCCTCTTGAATACTGAGAAGATTCAGCATTGCCTATTTTAAATTTAATTTCTTTATTATCAAGAATGGAAACAAGCCATCTTATAGGTCTGGAAAATTTAATATCAAGATCTGCCCATCTCATAAAGCGAGTTCCTTGAATCTTTAAAATCATTTCAGGAATTATATCTTTCAAAACATCTTCTGTCGGCTTGCCTTCTTGTTTTATGGAGGCATAAAGATATTCTACACCTGCTATTTCTTTTTTGCCGAGTATTTCAGGACTTAATCCCTGCTTTTTCGCAAAGCCCAGAGCTGCCTGTGTAAGATTTCCGCTTGCATCAAAAGCAATATTTGCGGGAGGTCCTTTTATTTCAAGAGTTTGGTCGGGCTGCGACTCCGAAATCCCGTCAATAATCACGCACAATCTTCTTGGAGTTCCGTAAGTTTTTATGTCTTTAAATTCGATTTTATTTTCTTCAAGAATTTTTGATAATGAATCTTTCAACTGATTTAAAGCTGAAGATATAAACTTATATGGTAATTCTTCTGTTCCGATTTCTAATAAGTATTTCATTATAATCTTTTCGACCTTTCATTTAATCCAAATCGGAGCCTTTTCTAATGCCCATTGTATTTAATATAAGCCAATACATTACTATTAGTATTAAAAATGCTAAAAAAACACCAAAAATATTTAAAAACAAATGCATTTATTTTTCTCCTTCTTTTAATTGTAAGCTTAATCTTGATATTTTTATTGAAATTTCACTAATCGAATAAAATAATACACATATCAACAAAAATCCAATTGATAAAAATAGACTTTCAAAAATCGGATTTTTTGTATTAAGAGCCTTAAAAAACACGCTTATTTCTCCGCCAAAAGTAAGAATAAGAGTATTCCAAAGTAATGTTTTATTCATTCTATGATTTTTTAAAGTTTCTTCAATATATTTTTCATTCATTACTTAATTCTACTCTTATTTCAAATATATGACTAAAACTTAACAATACTTTAAAATATTATTTTCCCACGATTCCTGCAAGAGGAGAAGATGCGCTGGCATAAGTTTTTACAGGGATTCTTCCCGCTTCGTAAGCCATTCTTCCCGCCTGTACTCCGAGTTTAAAAGCCTCTGCCATTCCGACAGGGTTTTCTGCAAGAGCTATGGCAGTATTTACAAGCACGCAATCCGCGCCCATTTCCATAACCTGTGACGCTTCCGAAGGAACTCCAAGTCCTGCATCCACTACAACAGGAATATTTGACTGCTCAATTATTATTCTGATATTTTCCGCTGTTTTAATTCCCTGCCCTGTTCCTATCGGAGAAGCCAGAGGCATAACGGTCGCGCAGCCAATTTCTTCGAGACGTTTAGCGAGCAATGGATCGGCATTAATATAAGGCAACACTATAAACCCTTCTTCTACAAGTATTTTTGCCGCTTCAAACGTTGCAATCGGGTCAGGCAAAAGATATTTAGTATCGGGAATAACTTCAAGCTTTATCCAGTTATTTATGCCCATTGCTTTTGAAAGCCGCGCAACTCTTAAAGCTTCTTCCACAGTTGCGCACCCCGCGGTATTCGGGAGTATCCAGTATTTGTTTGTGTCAATATAATTCATTATTCCAACATGCCCCGGCGCGCCCGAGTCAACTCTTCTTATTGCAACGGTAACAATTTCTGCACCACTGGCAATATGAGCTTGTTTCATCACTTCAAAATCGTTAAATTTTCCTGTTCCGACCATTAATCGGGAATTAAAAGTTTTTCCTGCAATTGTAACTGACATATTCAAATCCACCTTTTAGTTTTTTAAGATTAACTACCATTAA
>DNRP01000180.1:15093-17718 GCA_003499955.1 Cyanobacteria bacterium UBA9971 | reverse complement strand
GACGCTTATCGCAATCTTGCCGCGACTTACGAGCAAATCGGAAATACTCCAAAAGCGCTGGAAACCTATGAAACTTTATACGCAAAAAATTCCCGCGATTATGAATTAGCCTATAAACTAGCTTCAATGCACGGTGAAATTTATAATAAAACAAAAGTGGCGTATTATTTAAGAAAAATTCCTTCGGGTACAGCCAGATACAAAGATGCTCAAGCTCTTGCAAAATCTCTCGGGATACAACTTACTTTAGTTCCGGCGCAACCGTCTGTAAAAAAAACGCAAACCATAAAAAGCACGGTAAAGCCTGTAAATAATTCCGGTAAATCTCAAATAAAAGGATTTAACGGACCTGCCGGCATCGCAAAAGACAGCAAAGGAAACATATACGTTGCCAATTTTAGCGATAATTCAATAATACAAATAAAATCTGGCGGGGTTAAACGGGTTTTATTCAAAGACAAGCCTTTAAATGGACCTTTAGGTTTGGCAATTGATATTTATGACAATATTTATGTAGCGAATTACAATTCAAACGAGATTTTGAAAATATCCTTAAAAAACAACACAATAAATGTTCTTTACAAGAATCTAAGCCGACCTTATTCACTTATGATGGATTCTTCCGGATATTTATTCGTCACAGAGCAAGGATCTGATTCCTTGTCACGATTTAAAGTCTTTTAATTTTTCATTAAGAAATATTACAACCAATAATTCTTAAAAATACTGGTTTTCCGCCATTTTTATAAAGAAATTACAAAAAATTTCCATTTTTTAGGCAATTTTTCTTATTTACCCGCATTAAAGAAGATGAAAGATGAGATTAAAAAACAGGGAGTAAGAAATATGTTAAATGTAAACAGAATTGGACAACAAGTTAGTTTTAGAGCTTTATCAAGCGCAGACTTAAATCAAAAATATCAGGCAAGCCCTGCCGCAGCTTCAACAGAAACCGCTACACCTGAAAAAAGCAGTAACCGTGCCAAACTAACGATGAAAGCTATTGTTCTCGTTACCGGAGTTGCAATTTTAGCTAAATTAGCTAAAACAGGCAAATTAGGCGAAACCGCTAAAAACTATGTTGCAAAGGCAGCTGAAAGAATAAGCCCATATTTAGAATCAGCTAAAGCATCCGTAACAGGCGCTTATGAATCAGTAAAAACAAAAGTTCTTGAATTAAAAGATAAAGCTGTGGGCGTTTTCAATAAAGCAGAAAAAACGGCTGAATAATTACCACATAGCTCTTGGCATAAATCTTTTTAATTGCCAAACAGGAACTCCATTATAAATTAAGGACTCAAGCTCAGGATAAAGTTTTTCAGAAACAGTTATCGCTCTTATCGGCAAATTCAGGATTTCCGCGGCTTGTCTGGTGATTTCAAACCCTTTTAATATATCTTCAGGCGCAGTTTCATCNNGTTGAAGTTTCGGGTTTTGAAGCATTTATAACAATATAAATATTGAGGTTTTCCTCATCTTCAATGCCTGTAACCAGATTAAGAATATCTAAACCGCCTGCCCCATAGCCAACATCGATAACCATATTGTCGTTATTGAGCTTAAGGCAGTTTTGTTGCGCGGGAGTAATTACGTTTCCTGTTTCGCCCAACCCAAAATAACTTTCCTGCGTTATTATTTGTATTCCGTAAGTTTCAAGTTCTTTTTTTAGCGGTCTTAAAGTATATGCAGGCTCTACGGTGTCTAAATCGACCAGCGTTACGGGAGAATCTTCGCTTTTAAGCATTAATGCCCTGTTTATAGATATTTCAGACTTTCCGCTCGCATACGCACCTGTAAAAATTTCNNTCATGATTATTTTTTTGCTTTCTGTGGCTGAGGAAAAAGACTTGCTTTTATCCAATTAATTATAAGAGGCGTGGCATCAGGCTGAAATTTTATGAGATTAACCCCGCTTCCACCGTAAGGGTATATTTTTAACAGTTTTTTACCCTGCGCAAATTTTATTAATTCAGTACATGATTTATATGGATATACGTCTTTTTTGCTTACCATAAACAATAAAGGACGATTTCCATATTTTACGATAGGAAGCCTTAAGTCAAACCCTTTATAATTAAGCATAGGGGAAAGCATAACGATTGTTTTAGCATTTACACCATAGCTGCCGGACATCAAAGCTGTATTTGCGCCAAGACTCGCACCTACAATAGCAATTTTCGAGCTGTCTATTTCAGGATACTGTTCTTTAATATATTTCAAAACATCAATCACATCATAAGGAAATTTTTTGAAATCCTTGTCTTGAAAATTTTGCCAGTAAATTTTTCGGGAATTTTTATTTAAAATACTTTTCCCATGCCCTCTCAAATTAATGCTAAGTGTTGCCACTTTTAGTTGTTCTTTGACGGAAGAAGGAAATGTTCCCCATTCTGTAGAATCTTTACCTATTGAATGCAGAAATATCACCAGAGGGACTTTATTTTTAACTGTTGTTTTTTTAGGAACATCAAGCAGACCGATTATATGAAATCCGTCCCTAACCTGAATATCAAGCTCGACAGCTCCTTTTTTCTTTTTTTTAGCAAAAGAAGCATCTGCTGCGAACAAACACACACACAGAAAAACTATCATCAATATTGAAAGTATTTTATGAAAATTTTTCAT
>DNRP01000180.1:0-15041 GCA_003499955.1 Cyanobacteria bacterium UBA9971 | reverse complement strand
AATTATAGCTTACTATAACTGATTAAATATTTTCATGTACTAAAAAGTTTAGATTTTATTTTTTCTTTAAGTTCTTCTAATTTTTCATTTAATCCATCTTTACAAAATGATTCATCTTTTTTTACAGATTTAATATCCGCCACAGAAAGAATTGCATGTAAATCAACAAAAGCAGGAGTTTTAAATATCTCAACAATTTCATCGTCTGTTAAATTAATTTTTCCTGACACCATAAATCCTAAAACCTGATGATACTTTACCAGAAGGTAAACGCTGTTTATAAAATCTTCGCCAAATCCCAATCTGTAAAGAATTGAACTTGATTTTTTCGCTCCTTTTACAGGATGCTCGGGGTCTACTTCATTTTCATTTTTTTCAATATCATGCAACAGTGCTGCATAAAGAAGGATTACTTTATCGTATTTTCTTAATTTATTAAAGTCTTCGTGTTTTTGCACGTTCTTTAATACTGATATTGTATGAAAATCCAAACAATAATCATGAATTTGATGTTGCTTACAACCTATTAGCCTTTTCCATTCGGGAATATATTTGATAATATTTCTTATTAAATTATTTTGTTCTTCTGAAAGATTCGGGCAGTTTATTTCAGAACCACTTTCAAAAGAACAATCATTTAAATCAGCCTCTTTCCAATCTACTGAAAGAAGCGTTTCGTTCAACTGCTTAATTTCATTAGACAGTTGTGAAAAAAGACATTCTTTTTGCTCTTTTTGTTCATTCATACTCATAAGTATAATTTAACATGGACAAATGTAAAAAAAACTTAATAAATCCCTATAAATTCTTCAGATAATCTCCAACTTCTCCGATAAATAAGATAGACGCAGCAGTTGGTAAAAATTTTAAAAGGTGATTGGTCTTAGAATGATAACACTTGATACAAATTTAACATTATATCCCGGCTTATACTATTACTTGCCAATGGTAAAAAACAGTAATAGTAAAGCCTATTCTGCTATAGACCAATATTCCGATGCTCAAGCTGCAAAAGGCACGAAAATAGGGCAACATGGTCAAATTATTCAATCTGCTGAAAACACCCAAGATGCAGATGCTGCAAGTAAAGTTAAGAACGTTCCTACTGATGCTGCAACCCTTATTGAAACTTTAAAATTAGAAATGCCCGAAAGTAAACTTGCAATTCTTAAATTAATTCCTCATTCAGAATTGCTTCAATTTTTATCTTTACTTAACAAAGAACAGCTCCTCAGCGGTTTGAAACTTTTTACAAAAGAAAAACTTCTTCAATTTGTCGGCAACCTTTCAAAAGAACAACTGCTTAAAATGCTTACTAAAATGTACATTTCTACTGATCAGATTTTGGAACATTTTTCAATTAAAGAATTAAATCACTTTTTATCAAGCAAAAAAATCGAAAAATCAAATATGCTTAAAATTTTCCAATCACTTTCCAAAACAGAACTTTCACAGATTGCAGAAGCAGCAACAGGCGTTCCTCAAGGAAATAAAACTCAAACCCAACTTTTTAAAGTTATTGGAGACCTTAGCACAGCACAAATTACAGACGGTATCAAAGGACTTGAATACAAAAAAATGCGCGGCATCGTATCAGAAATGCTTAAAGAGGATTCATCCCTTTATATGGAATTTACGCAGCAATCACTTTTCAAACAAACAATAAACTTCCCTAAATCTTCTCTTGTTGAAGGAATGGGGACTATTGATAACGATGAATTAATTAAATTCCTCGACAAATTACCGGATAACTTCCTTGCGCTTGTGACTACACAAATGGATACAGATACATTGGCACAAATACTTGTTAACGATTACCAAAATCTTTTAAGCCAAATATCCGCTTAAAATATAAATTTTACTAATTGCTCACCTTTACTCCCCTTACAGACGTAAGTCAATTGTAAGGGTTTTTTATTTTTTGAGTTATTTTGATAAATCAAATTTATGTTAGTATTATAAGAAGCTATCTAGTTAAAGTTTCTTTCTTTCTGGAACTGTCATTGCGAGGGCTTTAGCCCGTGGCAATCCAAAAAATAATGACTGGTTTTAGATTGCTTCGTCGCAAGCTCCTCGCAATGACAATCGCAAGTTTTAACCAGATGGGTTCTAAAAATACAAATTTAAATAGTAAGGAGAACAACTATTATGCAAAATCAATATCTTTTACTGGCAGAAAATATAACTTATAAAAACAACAAATTAAGCTGTATAAATATAATTGACCAGCTTATGACAATAAAACTTCCCTCGGAATTTCAGTTTGACCTTGTAGCAATTTGCGGTCCGGGCTGGAATGAAGGAGATTATAATGTTTCAATCAGAGTTCAGCTTGATGAAGGCGAAGTTAGTGAACTCGGGCAAACACAGGTGAAAATTCCAAATGAAGGATTTACATATAATGCGCTTGCTTCTGATTTAAAAGTAATGATTCCTGAAAATTCAAAAAGCATGAAGTTTTACGTTTACAGAAACGATGAATTAATGATTGAAAGAAAATATCAGATTGCATCATTATTCATACCTCAAGAACCTGAAAAACAACAAGAAGTTAACGCGTAAAAAATCATTATTTAAAAATAAAAAGGGCGAGCGAGTCGCTGAAAGCGACGGAAAGCGAGCCAAAAAACTAACTCTAGCCCCCTTCCTTGAGGGAGGGGGTTGGGGGTGGGTGTAAAAAATAATTTAACAAATACTTATTTAAATAGATATAAAAAGGGCAAATGCTAAATGCAAAAAATCAAAGCAGCTTTTTTTGATATAAAAGAAACAGATCAAAAATTTCTTGAAAAAAATAAACCTGAAAACTGTGAATTTGTTTATATTCAAGCTCCATTTCATATAGGGCTTGACGATAATCTTGAAAAAATAAAAGATTCAGAAATTCTTTCAATTTTTACAAGCTCTCGAACTTCCGAAAAATTACTCAAGAAACTTCCCAACCTAAAGCTTATTACGACAAGATCAACGGGTTATAACAATGTTGACCTTGAGTATTGCAAAGAAAAAGACATAGCTGTTGTAAATGTACCGAGATACGGAGATGTTACCGTAGCGGAATTCACATTTGCGCTTCTTTTAAACGTAATAAGAAAGGTAAATATCGCCCATGCTGAATTACGACAAGGCTCGATTAATCTTGAAAAATATACAGGAAATGATTTACTGGGGAAAACAATAGGAATTATAGGCACAGGAGCAATCGGGGCATACACAGCAAAAATTGCCTACGGCTTTGGCATGAAAATTCTAACTTATGACCCGTTTCCCAGCGAAGAATTAAAAGAAAAACTCGGTGTTGAGTATGTTGAGCTTGAAGAATTATTCAAAAGGTCAGATATAGTCAGCCTTCATGCTCCATCGAAAAAAGAAAATTTCCATATGGTAAACGATGAAGCTTTTTCTGAAATGAAAGACGGTGTAATTATAATCAACACTGCCCGCGGTGAAATCATGGACACAAACGCGCTTTATAATGCTATTCAGTCAGGTAAAGTTGCGGGCGCGGGATTGGACGTTCTTGAATGTGAAGAAATTATTGCAAATGAGGAATTATTTCTTTCCAAGATTGACTGCGTAAAGAAAGACTGCCTCGAAAAAACCCTTATAAATCATAAACTTCTTGATATGCCAAATGTTATAATAACTCCGCATATAGCTTTTGATACGATAGAAGCAATACAGAGGATTTTGCAGACGACAGTTGACAATATTAACGGCTATATTCAGGGAAATATTATTAATAAAGTAATATAATTTAACTATTTAATCATTCTATTTTAATAAAATCACCGGGATTAACCAATTTAGAATGTACCAGAGCTTCTATATCACTATTTTTATGCCTTACACAGCCATGAGAACGGTTGCCCCCGATAGATGAAGGTGCATTAGTTCCGTGCAAAAAAGTTCCTGATATAGTAGTATTTCCTGATTTAGCATCAAGGAATCTGTCATATATTACATGTGGACCATAATCAGACGGTGTTTTTTTGACTTTTTGGGTATCATCAGCGTGATTATACGGCGCATTTCCTATTCTGGTAACATATAACAATCCTGACGGTGTAGGTGTTTCAGGTTTACCGACAGCATCAGAATAATTTTTGACAAATTTGCCGTTATCATCATACAAGTAAGTTTTATGAGCTTTTTTATTAACCACTATTTGCGCCAAAACAGGAACTCCTCTAACTTTCAACTGAGGAGAAGGCACTTTCTGCTGCTCATTAAACTTTTCTATCTGAGGATCCAGCATATGTTGATGAGATTTAAGCTCATCCATAGTAATTTGTGTTATATATGGATCTTTTGTAGGTTTATCAATTTCATAAAGCCTGTCCACAACATTTTTTTGTCGCGTTTGTTTATCTATTTCAGGATATTTAAATGTTTTAACCTTACATTCTTCAGGATATTTCCATTGTTTAACGTACCCCTTTTCTGGAGAAGATTCCCATATTGATTTTCCCTGAATTTTTTTCGCTGATGATTTTTCAGGCTTGACAGTCTGCTTGACAGCAGGATTAGAAAATTTTTTCTGTCCAATTAGTGTACTTTTTTCTCCCATTTTTCACCTCTCCAAAAATTTGTCTTATATAATATTAAACAATTTTGAAAGATGAAAATTGCCAAAAATTTTGAAAAAATATTTATAACCCTTTACGTTTTTTAATCGCCAATTCAAAAACATCTACATACTTTTTAGCAGACTCTTCCCAGGTGAAGCGTTTTTTCATGGCATTTTCAATCAGGCGTTTCATTCCGTTTTTATTATTGTAATAAGTATAAACAGCCCAGCCGACAGTATCAAAGAGCGATTCGGCAGTTAAATCATTAAATTTAAAGCCTGTGCCTTCCCATGTTTTTTCGTTAAAATTCTCTACGGTATCATTAAGACCGCCTGTAGCTCTAACAATAGGAAGCGTTCCATATCTTAAACTATACATCTGATTTAATCCACAGGGTTCAAATCTTGACGGCATGAGGAAAAAATCAGCGCCCGCCTCGATTTTATGAGCAAGTTCATTATTGTAGCCGAAATAACATCCCATTTTATCGGGTAATTTATGTGCCGCATCTCCAAAATAAAAATGCGACCAGACTTCTCCGTCCCCGAGCAAAACAAATTGCGCGTTAAAATCAAAAAGTTTATAAATGGCTTCTGCAAGTATATCAATCCCTTTTTGCCTTGCCATTCTTGAAACAATTCCAAAAACGGGAATATCATCTTTTACAGGCAAGTTAAACGCTTTTTGTAAATCTCTTTTGCATTCTTTTTTACCTGAAAGATCTTTAATAGAGTAATTTTTAGCTATATATTTATCTGTTTCAGGATTCCATTCTTCATAGTCACAACCGTTAAGGATTCCGTATAAGTCATTTGCTCTTTCCCTTACTACTCCTTCAAGCCCCCAACCATATTCAGAAGTTTGAATTTCTTTTGCGTACCCTTCACTTACGGTCGTCAGCAAAGTTGAATGATAAATCCCGCCTTTCAAAAGATTTACTTTATTGTCAAATTCGAGTTCAAGAAAATTAAAATGTTCCCAGCCAATGCCCAGAACATCCATAAGCCCCTCATAAAAATCTCCCTGATACTGCATATTGTGTATCGTAAGGATACTTGCAGCTTTCCCTAACCTGTCATTTCGGTAATCCGTATTTAAAAACACAGGTATTGCAGCGGTTTGCCAGTCATTTGCCTGAATCACATCAGGATAAAAGTCTAGTTTTTTACAAAGCTGAAGACATGCTTTTGAGAAAAATGCAAACCTGTTGTCATTATCCATAAAACCCTGACCGTTTTCGTCATTATAAATACCTTTTCGTCCAAAATATCCTTCATGCTCTATGAAGTACACAGGAATATCAGTGTCAGGAAGCTTCCCTTCAAAAACACCGCACCATACTTCACCAACAACTCCTAATGGTGTTCCCATAGCTCCCGGAATTTCTTTTAATCCGTATTTTTCTTTATCAATCATATAATATCTTGGCAAAACCAATCTTATGTCATGCCCCAGCTTTGCAAGTTCTTTCGGTAAAGTCCCAACAACATCAGCAAGTCCGCCTGTTTTGGCAAAAGGGACAGCTTCCGATGCGCATATTAAAATCTTTAATTTATTTTGCATATATTAGACCTCAATTTTTTTCATTAATTTAATTATTTTTAATTTTGCTTTAAACATATATTACAAAATAAATTAACATTTTGATACATCGTAATATAATTTAAGACTTAAAATAAGTACATATTTATATAGCTTTATTATGGGTCTATAAATTCATTTTTCTTATAATTACAGTTTTTTTTGTTATAATTCTTCAAATATTATTGTAATTATTAGCACTAACCTGTAATATAGCAAAGTTATCTAATAAAGGGAGGTTCTTATGAACAAAGAAGATTTAGTAAAAGAAGTAGCTAAGAAAACAAAATTATCACAAAAAGACGTAGCTGAAATCCTTAACGCTACAATCGAAGCTATCACCAAAACAGTTTCCAAAGGCAAAAAAGTAACATTAGTTGGATTCGGTTCATTCGAAAGCAGAAAAAGAGCAGCTAGAATGGGAAGAAACCCACAAACAGGTAAAGAACTTAAAATACCTGCAAAAACAGTTCCTGCTTTCACAGCTGGCAAAAAATTCAAAGAATTGGTTGCTTCAAAGTAATCTCTGCCTAAAATTTTTAGCAAAAATATCCGGGTACTTAGTACTCGGATATTTTATTATTAAGAAAGTTTAATCAGCTTAAACACAATAGAATTGTATATTTTAGTCATTTTTATTTTTAATGTGTAAACTTTATAATATTTTTTTTGCATAAAATGTCAATTTTTATCTTTCAGCGGTATTATACATAATAGAAAACATGTTCAGGCAGTTTGATGAGAGAAATTAATGGTTAGTTCTGCTACAAATTTAATCCAAACTAAATACGCCGATTTAAGCGTTGGTGTTAAGCATAGAGATTTTGAGATTTTAGAACGAGTCGAAAACAGAATTTTAAATTTTTTACAAGAAGATAAAGAACTGGAACAGCCGGTAATATTATCAATAAACTCAAGAGCCATTATAAAACTTACTTATTTTCTTGGCGGTTTATCAAAAAGACCTGTCGCTATAGGCGTCGCGGGTGAAACAGCCAGCGGAAAATCCAGTTTTGTTTATGACATGGTTGATGCCGTAAATTCTGTCCATGCTCGAATGGGTAAAGAAGAAAACATCACTAAAGTTAATGCCGATAATTATTACTATGACAGATCAAAAGAAGTTAAAGCCGCAGGCGGAATAGCCAAATTTGTCGAAAATTATGACCTTGATGCTCCGAGCGCTGTTGATCTCGAGCTTTTAAAGACTCATATAGAAAAACTTATTTGCGGGCATGACACCATGACCCCTAAATATTTTTTGGATGGAACTGCTATAAGAATCGACAATCATATCCTCTGTAAAACAAACCCTATCATTGTTTCAGAGGGTATTTTTAATTTAAACGATAAACTTAAAGATGTATTTGATTTTTGTTTCTATGTAAATGTTTCGCCGGAAGCGCAAAGAGAAAGATGGTTCAGACGGGCAGAAGAAAGAGATTTTAAAGGCGAACAGGCAATAAAAGCTTTCGCGAGTATTATGGATAAAACAAAAATCCATATTAAACCGACTGTAAATAATGCTGATATTATTATTAACGGCGAAGCAAACCGCGAAGATTATCGAAAATGCGCAGAAAAACTTTTTAATATCTTCTGGGATTTAGCAAAAGTACCTGTTTAAATTGGCTTTTATTTAATCTAAAATTAAATTGTCATTCTGAGGGCTTTAGTCCGAAGAATCTGTCCAGTTTGCAAATATAGCTTATAATTCCAAAAGTGACAGATCCTTCGGCGTTGCCTTAGGATGACAATAAAGGCAAAAAAGGACAAACATCTTGAACTTAACAGTATTTGCAGGAACTTTTAACCCGATACATATTGCGCACCTGATAATTGCGGAATCCGTACGCGCGGAATTAAACGCTGAAAAAATCCTGTTCATCCCGTCTTTTAGTCCGCCACATAGAGAAAATGATATCGCCACACCAGAGCATCGTCTGAATATGGTCAAATTAGCCATAAAAAACAATCCGCATTTTGAAGTTTCTGATATAGAGCTGAAACTTCAGGGGACTTCTTATTCTTACAACACAATTCAGGAACTTTACAGACAAAATCCTCAACTCGAAGAGAAAATTAACTTCATAATCGGCGCAGATGCTTTTAATCATATAGAAAGCTGGTATAAACACGAAGAACTCGCGCAATTAATTAATTTCATCGTGCTAGCCAGACCAAAGAGCAAAGAAGTAGAGGAAATCGTAAGCAATTTAAGCCTGAAAGATTTCAGCTATAGATTCGTGGAAGCTCCGAGGATTGATATTTCTTCTTCTTACATAAGACAGCGAATTAAAGAGAAAAAATCCATAAAATACCTTGTGACAAATGAAGTAGAAAACTATATTATAGAAAATAAGCTTTATTTGAATTAAAGGAAGTATGGTAAAAATGATTCACTTTGAGATAGTCCTATTTCATCTTTTTATTATAATTATCAATATCTTAGTATATATAGCAATACTTCAACTTAGTAAAAGCAAACATTTAAAATTAGCTGTAAATGTCGTTTTTCTCTCTATTAATATTTTTTATGTTGCAATTGCTTTAGATGATATATTTTTAAATGGTCGTTATTTAGGGGATTTGTGGGAATTTCTGTGTTATAAAATATCACCAAATCCTTATCTTTTAATTACTACAATTTTTTCATTATTAGCTTTATTTTATAGACCAACAGCAAAAGGCAACTAAAATGACAACAAACTCAATAAACATAAAAGAGTGGATAAAAGACAGACTTCAATGCGATGAAGAGAGATATCTTCATTCTCTAGGGGCGGAAGAAAAGGCAAGGGAACTCGCAGTCAGGTTCGGGGCGGATATGGAAAAAGCAGCGCTCGCGGCACTTATTCATGACAACGCAAAATGCTTTCCTTATATAGAACTTGTAAAAATGGTGGAAGATAATAAATTTCCTATACCTCAAGATATTATTGATAACCACAAAATCCTCCATGCCTTTGCAGGAGCTTATTTGGCGCAAAAAGAACTCGGAATTGATGATGAAGATATTTTAAACGCCATAATATATCACACTACAGGCAGAAAAGAAATGAGTCTGCTCGAAAAAATCGTTTATCTTTCCGACAAACTGGAAACGAAAACAAGACCCCCTGAATATCTGGATAAAATCAATAAAGTTCTTGAAGAAACAAACGATATCGACAAAACGATTCTTTTGACTATAGATTTAACAATAAGAAGCCTGCTTGACAGAAAACTTGTGATAAATTCCCAGACTATAGACGTTTGGAATTATTTAACAGCAAAATTTTCAAAATAAAACATTAAAATATTATTAGTTTTATTTGCCGATACAGAAAAACCTAGTATAATAAACTAGTATGCTTATATAGATAATAAGTATTTAATCTGTTTTTTGTAGCTGGTAGAATTAGTAAGTATAGAGGTATAAATTGAGCTTAGAAGAATATTTAGGGCTATTTATTGATGAATCCAAAGAAAACTTGCAGGTTTTAAATGGAAATTTATTAAAGTTAGAAAAAGACCCTGATAATACAGAAGTTTTAAACGAAATATTCAGAGTCGCGCATACTTTTAAGGGTATGGCTAAAACAATGGGCTTTAACTATACATCAGATTTAACCCATAACATGGAAAACCTTCTTGACCCGTTAAGAAGCGGTAAAAAACAGGCGACAGGCAAAGTTGTTGATCTTCTTTTCAGTTGTCTTGACAAGCTGGAAGGTCTTGTTGACAGTATTGTAGATAAAGGTTCCGAACACGAAGACACTTCTGTAAATCAGCTTGTAAAAGACTTACAGGCAGCAATTGACAACAAAGAAACTTCCGAGCGTGATACATCTGTTTGTCAAAAATTGGAATTTAATCAATATGAACAAATCGTAATTAATGAAGCAATTGCGCAAGGTTTGAATGTAAAAGAAGTAACCGTATGTATTTCAAATGAGTGTGTGCTCCCCGGTGTCAGAAGCTATATGGCTAATTCAGTGCTCGAAAACATGGGAGAAATTATAAAATACCAACCTTCTGTCGAAGAAATAGAATCAGGTGTTTTCCTAAAAACAAAGGACTTTGACTATGTAATTAAAGTTTTATTGATTACACACGAGCCTGACGAAAATATTATAGACAAAATTAAAGATATATCAGAAATTGCAGAAGTTGAAACTTCTGATATAACTGCTGAAACTCAAATAAATCAAAAATTAAAAGAAAATAATATCGAGCAGACTGAAGAAATTCAACAACCGGAAGAAAACAAACAGGAAGATAATCAGTCGCAAAAAGCAATTTCCAAAGTTGTTAATCAAACTATAAGAGTGAACGCAGGCAGACTGGACAAGCTTATGAACCTTGTCGGAGAGCTTGTAATCAACAAAACAAGAATTTTCGAGCTTTCAAAAGGACTTGAAAATAATGACCTGCTGAATTCTGTAGGTTTCATGGAAAATATTACCGGAGAAATTCAGGAAATCGTAATGAAACTCAGAATGGTTCAGGTAGATCAAGTATTTAACAGATTCCCGCGCCTTGTGAGAGATATTTCCAAAAACCTGAAAAAAGAAGTGAATCTCGTAATTAAAGGCAAAGAAATAGAAATTGACCGTGCTGTTGTTGATGAAATAGGCGATCCGCTCGTTCATTTAATCAGAAATTCGTTGGATCATGGTCTTGAAACACCTGAAGAACGCATCAGAAACGGCAAATCAGCCAAAGGCACAATAGAACTACACGCCTTGAACGAAGGCGATAATATCCTCATAAAAGTTATCGACGACGGAAAAGGAATTGACCCCGAAAGAATTAAAAGCAAAGCCATTGCAAAAGGCTTTATCACAGAAGAAGCCGCGCGCTCTTTAGACGAAAGTGCTATTTTTAATTTAGTGCTAAAACCTGGTTTTTCTACAGTAGAAGTAGCAACTGATTTATCAGGACGCGGAGTCGGAATGGATGTGGTCAAATCAAAAGTGGCTTCACTTGGCGGTACAGTTGACATCAGCTCAAAAATAAACAAAGGTACAACTGTTACAATAACACTGCCGTCTACAATGGCAATTATTCAGGCTTTAATTATAAAAATAGGCGAAGAAATTTACGCAATGCCGCTCAATTGCATTAATGAAGTAATTGATATAACAGCAAATCAAGTTAAACAAATTCAAAACAAAGAAGTTATAACCGTCAGGGAAAAAACCATTCCGCTTATACGCATGCCGGAATTTCTTGAAACACCTGATTATGTAGATGATCCTGAAAAACCGATTACTGTAGTTATAGTAAAAAGCCATGAAAAATATCTTGGAATCTCGGTAACAGAACTTATCGGTCAACAGGAAGTAGTTATCAAGCCGATAAATAAAAAATTGTGTTCCGAACATTATATTTCGGGAGCGACAACTCTTGGTAATGGCGAAGTAGCCTTGATATTAAACATTAATAATTTAGTTTAGGAGTCTTTAATGCTTGAAGATTTAATTAAATCAGGTCAAAAAGAAATACAAGTAATCATATTTAAACTTGGAAGCGAAGAATACGCAGTCCCTATCAACGTTGTCCAAGAAATAATTATGCCCCAAAAAGCCACCAGAATTCCAAAATCTCCTAAATATGTCGAAGGGGTTATTAATTTAAGAGGAAACATTGTACCCGTAATAGACGGGAAAAAGAAATTCCTGTTAAAAGAGAAATCGGGCAATTCCACAATTGATAAAAGAATTATGGTTCTGGAAGTGGAAAACGAAACGACAGGACTGATTGTTGACAGCGTAAATGAAGTAATCAACCTGAATATAAACGAAATCGAACCGCCTCCGATTGACCTCGAAGAAAATACCGAAATATTCTGCGGAATAGGAAAATATAATAACAGATTATTAATTCTTATAAATTCGGAAAAATTTATGGCAATTAATGAAGAAGCCAAAAAAATTGAGGCTTTTTCTAAAGTAACGGAAGTAATTAAAAAAGCTCGTATTGCTGTTTAACATAGACCACAAAAGGATTAATTAATGAAATTAGATTTAGATAAACTGTTAAACCGCGTTGATGCAATTCCCGGCAATTTTCACATTGCAATAAAAGTTGCCAAAATGCTTGATGACTTTAATGTAAACATTCAGGAGCTTTCTAAAATTATAGGAACTGATCAATCTTTTACCGTGCAGCTTTTAAAACTTTGTAATTCAGCGCAGTTTGGATTTTCCAGAAAAATTGTAACCGTAAATGACGCAATAACACGACTTGGATTTAAAACTTTGAAAAGTCTTGTTTTTGTAGTGGTGTCAAAAGGGTCTTTTAACAGACCTGTCGAAGGCTATGATCTTTCCAAAGGTGAATTATGGAGGAATTCTTTGTCATGCGCGGTATATTCCAAATATCTTGCTGAAATTTCAGGATATAAAGATCCGGAGCTGGCTTTTACAGCAGGATTATTGAGAGATATAGGCAAATTAATTATCCATGAATACGTAAAAGAAGAATATGATAATATTATTAACCTTGTAAACACTGAAAATATAGGTTTTTCAGAAGCGGAAGAAAAAGTTTTAGGCTATAATCATTCCCAAGTCGGCGCTAAAATTGCGACAAAATGGAATTTTCCAAAAGTTCTTGTAGAAACAATCGAGTTTCATCATAATCCGAAAAAAGCTAATAACGATTGTGTGGATAAAAAACTTATAAATATTATCCATGTGGCTGATTCTATAGCAATGATGCTCGGAATAGGGATAGGAAATGATGGAATGATGCATAGCTTGAGCATGGATTCTCTGGAGAACCTTGGAATAGATATAAATTCGGTAGGGATCGAAACATTAATTTCTGATATGGTAGACTTAAATTCGGAAATTGATTTACTAATGGCAAGTATAAGTTAGATTAAGAAATAAATAATGAGTAACGTGATAAACATAGGAATGAGCCAAATAGAAATAGCATCAAAACCCGGAACTGTACTGGTAGCTCCGAGTCTTGGTTCGTGCATAGGTTTGGCAATTTATGACCCCGTGTCAAAAATTGGAGCAATGGCGCATATTGTTCTGCCTGATAGCGCAAAAATCTTAAAGCCAACTGAAAGTTGCGGAAAATATGCCGATACGGCGGTTCCTGAAATGTTAAAAAAATTGTTTTCAGAAGGAGCGAACAAAAACAAACTTATAATAAAAATGGCGGGCGGGGCGCAAATGTTTAATTTCGAAAAAGGTGCTAATGTATTAAACATAGGTTTAAGAAATACGCTTGCAGTTAAAACAGCACTTACAAAAGAAGGACTAACCTTAATAAAGTCTGATACGGGCGGAAATAAAGGCAGGACGTTTAAACTTGATGTACAGACAGGTGTTTTTTCAGTAAAATTAATTGGTCAAAATGAAATTGAATTATAATAAATTATAGGAGGATAATAATATATGCCTAAGGTACTAATTACAGATGACGCTGCATTTATGAGAATGATGCTTAAAGACATTCTCACCAAAGGCGGCTATGAAATAGTCGGAGAAGCTGTTAACGGAAATGAGGCAATTGAAAAATATAATCAATTTAAGCCTGATCTTGTAACCATGGATATAACTATGCCAATATGCGATGGGATTACAGCTTTAAAACAAATAATGGCTTCCGATCCTGCGGCAAAAGTTGTTATGTGTTCCGCGATGGGACAACAGGCAATGGTTATTGAATCCATTCAATCAGGCGCAAAAGATTTTATAGTAAAACCATTCCAGCCTCAAAGAGTGTTAGAAGCTGTTAAAAAACTTATCGGATAAATCCTAATTTGTCATTGCGAGGAGGAGGAAAACTCCGACGTGGCAATCTAATACCTTAAAAATTATTTATGTATTACAAAAAGTAGCAGGGGGAAACTCAGGCTACTTTATTGTTTTTAAGATAAGACTCTTTAGCTCATAAGACTTAAACACAAGTTCTTTTTCAAAATTCGCCTGTTCAAAAAGATTTTCTTCCATCCCGTTAACTTCTACATAGGATGAAAAGCTTAAATCCGTTTCTAAAGAAACTTTTTGCTCTTTATCTGACAAATTCATAAGCCTTAGGACAACGCCATCGCCTTTATCAGACAGTTTTACCGCGTAAGTATAGATGTTTTTGTTGTTTGTTTTGAAGAAAGATAGTGGAATTGCACTGAAAGCATCGTTGTTATTGCCAACATCCGCAATAATATTCCCCAAAAACTCATCAGATTCTTTAAAAAGNNGGAAAATTCCTTGTATTAAGCGAAAGTTTTGACAATTTTCCGACTGCCCGTAAAACTGTTATATAAAACTCATTTTTGCTTACGCCGTATTCAGAAAGCCCTTCTGTAATTATGCCGAGCCCCTGTGTCCAGACAAATCTTTGCATTGGCGCGGTATTTGTCTTTAATTCCACTCCTTTTGGAATAGGCATATTTTCTTTTAGGCTGTAATCAGGATTGAATTCGCGTTTTATTATCCCAAAAGTATTTTCTGCAAAAGTTTCGGTTACTTTCTCATTAAACGCAAATTTTATCTGCAAAATATGATCTTTAGATTTATTTTCCCAGATTGTATTAAATTCTGCCCGTTTTGAACCGGAAATAACAGAAATATCCGTTGTTATTATAGTTTTATAGGTTTCAAGACTTCTGTGGTTTTCAACTTCATCAAAATATGCGGGAATATCCGACTCGTAATAAACCCTCAAAACACTTCTTAATTTGCCATTTTCTTTGATTTCAGTCTTAATAAGCTTTGACTTAAGAGGTTTGTCATTTTCCAAAGGCGAATAATTGTAAGTATCACCAATATCCGCCCTGTCATAAAAATAATGCAGCCCGTCAAATTCTTTATTTAACTCAAAATCCGTTAATTTTAAAGTCCCGTCAGAATTTACATCTATTTTTATGCGTGAATTTTTGAT
>DNRP01000070.1 GCA_003499955.1 Cyanobacteria bacterium UBA9971 | reverse complement strand
TTTATTGCATCTTTATTAGCACCTTCCATAACCGATTTGCCGACATCATGAAGTAATCCCATAACAAAAGCTTCATCAGGATCTAAAACATTAAGACTTTTGCTTAACATCTGGCAAGCTACGGCACATCTGATGGAATGTTCCCATAATGCTTTTCCGCTGTTTGTCATTAACATCGGTTTTAATCCTACACTGAGTATAAGACTTCTGATTGTATTAAATCCCAGAAGCGCCATTGCTTTATTAATCGTTGTTATTTGTGAAGGAAAACCATAATATGCCGAATTTACAAGTTTTAGTATTTGCGTAGTTATTGCTATATCTTTTGAAATAATATCAGCAAGCTGCTTGATATTTGAGTTAGGATTATCAATCAAGTTAAGAGATTCCGATACCACAGTAGGCATCGAAGGAATCCCAATCATATTATCAATTATCTCTTTTATACTTCTAGCTGACATTTTTAAATACAACCTTAAATATTATTACAGATTCATACGTTAATATCTTACTATTTATATTTATAACATACCAAGATATTAATTTAAAATTAATTTTTCTTAAAATTTAAATTTTTATTATGTCGGCAAAATACATTAGATACAGTAATCTTAATTTAATTTAAAAATGTATAATTTACAAATCTACTAAAAAAAAAGGAATAAGGTTAGTTATATGAAGAAAAAGTTTTTTTTAGCCGCATCAATTGCTTTTTTAGTTTTTAACTCAACGGTTTCAGCAAAAAATATTACTCTTGATGAATTACAAAGTTCACAGGCAAATTTTAAACCTGCGGTTAATATTACTGCAAAAGAAGTTAACAGTGGACACTGGGCATACAAATCCCTTGAAAATATCACAAGAAAATATGGTTTGTTAGTTGGTGATGCAAGTGAAAAATTTGACGGCTCAAAACCATTAACAAGAAACGAAGCTGCTGTTATTCTTGTTAATTTAATAGGAAAAGTTGAACAGGAAAAAATTAATATTGATCAAACTGAAAAAATGCAGATTGATATACTTAAAAATGAACTTTCTGAAGAAATAACCGCTCTTACAGGCAGAGTTGCCATTCTTGAAGATTCTGTAGGGAAATTGCAGGGTTCTGTCAGTAATATTGAATCAAATAATTCCAAAACATTTAAAGCCGGCTATGGGGAAGATTTTAAATTAAACGGCTCATTCCAGTTTAAATACAATGGTGTTATTCAAAAAGGAGCTGATAGCTCCGCTTTCCCTCCAAACTTCTCAATACCGCTTGCCGACCTCCGTTTTTCAGGAAAAATGGCGCCTCACATGAATTATCTTGCGCAAATAAATTCACAAAGAACGTGGGGTGGTGCTTCTTCTTCTACAACAACAGGCGGGCTTCTCGGTGATGTTTATGTTTCTACGGATATTCTTCCTCATCATACTATTTTCGTCGGACAAACTAGAATTCCCGTTGGAGTTGAAGGCACAATGTCACCAACTGCATTAAATACTATTGACAGATCGCAAATAGCCAGAAACTTTAGTGATTACAGAGATGTCGGCATTAAAATCGCAGGAAGTTATCCTATAGTTGATTATTTTTTAGGCGCTTATAACGGAGCAGGTCAAAATTATAAAGATTCCACCAATAATATGGGTATAGGAGGCTGGGCGTCGATAAAACCTTTGTATAAGCATCCTGAATTCGGAAAACTTGAATTAGGCGGAGGTGCTTATAGACAGCAAAACGCAAGTACTACTGTCGCAACAAGATACGAATCACAAACTTATGGTACAGCAATTGGCTATAAATACAAAAAATTTGGTATAAAAAATGAATACGCTTATAGGCATGGTTATGGCGCAATCGCTTCTGATGGAACGATACCCGTTGCAAAAGGCATGTTTACCGAAACTACTTATGATTTAACAAAGAAAGTTCAATTAGTAGCTAAATATGATGTGTTTAATCCGAGCAATAAACAAAAGACCAACACAGAATACACATTAGGCACAAACTACTTCTTTGCGGGAAATAATATTAAGCTTCAGGTAAATGGCATTGCTGTAAGCAACATGGTAGGAAAAGACAGTAAAAGATTAATGATTCTTACACAGTATGCATTTTAAATTCTTTTGCCTGCTTTAGCAGACTTGCCGCAAATTTCAGCGAATTTTCATCATTATTGGAGCCGCTTGCAAGAGATGCCAGCACGTTAACACTTTCATCATGATTTAACTCTTCAATTAAAATTTTTGTGGAATTTTCATTCTGAATTTTCTTGATATAGAAGTGTTTATCAGCCATTGCGGCAATAATTGGCTGGTGTGTTATGCATAAAACCTGCTGGCTAAAACCAAGTTCAGCTAGTGCTTCTGCTACGGATTGAGAAGTTTTTCCACTTATTCCTGTGTCAATTTCGTCAAAAATCACTGTATTTACATTGTCAGACTCTGCAAATATGGTTTTTATTGCCAGTATAACCCTTGAAATTTCTCCGCCGCTTGCGATTTTAGAAAGAGGTTTCAACGGTTCTCCAATATTTGGTGAAATTAAAAACTCAACATTATCTTTGCCTTTGTATGAAAGTTCTTTGGTTGATTCAATACTGATTTCAAAGTTAACTTTTGGCATTTCCAACTTTACAAGCTTACTTTGAATAAGATCGGAAAGAGTTTTGGCAAGATTTTTTCTTGAAACAGACAATTTTTCTGATAAAATTTCTGTTTCATTTTTTAATTCAACTACTTTTTTTGATAATTCCTGTATTTTTTCGTCGTTAAAGTTAATTTCAGAAAGCTCCAGCTCAAATTTCTCTAAATTATTTAAAACATTAGAAAGTTCAGGACCATATTTCCTTTTTAATTTATCCAGCGTTTCTATTCTTTCTTCGACTTGATAAAGTCTTGCAGGGCTGATTTCCAGATTTTCAGAATAATCTCTTAATTCATTTGCAACTTCTTTAAGATTAATTGAACTTGAATCAATAATTTCTGCAAGTTTTGACAGGTTTTCATCAAATTCAGCTGCTTTAATAAGTTTAATTTTGAGAGAATTTAAAACATCAATCAAACTGCTATCCTGATTATACAGAAGCTCATATCCTGAATAAGTTATTGTTTTTAGCTCTTCGGAATTAAGTAAAATTGATCTTTCATGCATTAATTCATCAAATTCGTTTATATTTTCTACTTTAGCATTTGAAATTTCTTCAATTTGAAATTTCAGAAAATCAATTTTTTGTCTTCCTGTCAGAATAAGAGACTGCGCAATTTCAAGTTCTTTTTGTCTTGATTTGTATTCAGAGAAAATATCTTTGTATTTGCTGAGAAGCTCTTTATGTTCACTTCGTCCATATCCGTCAAGAAGGTCGATATGCGTTTTAGGCTGTATGTAGTTGTAAGTTTCGTGCTGACTGTGAATATCAACAAGATGATTTCTTAATGCTTGGACAAAATTTTGAGAAACAAGTACACCGTTTATTCTTGATCGTGTTGCGTTTTGGGTGATTTCTCTTGAGATTATAAGAATTTTTTCATCATCAATATCTATTCCGTTTTCTTCAAGCATATCTACGGGGAAATTTGCATTAATTTGAACATACAATTCAATTAAGGCTTTATTTTCGCCCGTTCTTATCTGGTCTTTTGAAGCTCTGGCTCCAAAAGCAAGATCAATTGCGTCAATAATTACACTTTTTCCAGAACCTGTTTCACCTGTTAGTATGTTTAAGCCTTTATCAAAGCTTACTTTTAGCTCATCAATAAGAACAAAGTCTTTAATTCTTATGGTTTTTATCATTTCAGACCGTTAAATCTTTTATTTTTAAGTCCATACCCTAAGCTATTTTATCACATAAATTAAAGATAGAGCCTGTTAAATTTAACAAACTCTTTTTAAAATTTTAATTATTTTCTTGATAGTCTAAATTTGAAAAATAAATTTCTGCGATTTTATGCAGGGCTTCTGAATTATTTTTTAAATCATACTTATTTTTTAAATTATTAAATACATTTTCAACTAACGGAGTTACCCGTAGCTCTTGCCTAAAACCGGGTTTTTTACTTGGTCCTCTTTTTGGGGTTTTTGTCTCCGTCATCTTCACCTCATTCATTAATAAAAAATTCAAGCTATTTAGCTATATTAAACCTTTACAATATATAAATTGATTTATAAATAATTATATACACAATGTTTTATTGTATACATATTTTTATCTCTCAAATAAACATAAAAATCAATAATTATTAATAAATGGTTAACAATTGTTTAAATTGACACATTCTAATAACAATATAATTTGCTCAATAATTAATTTGTATAACATTTATAGCTATTATAAAAATCATTACTAATTACAAATTATCAACAAAGTATTCAATTTCTTGTTTAGTATTATAAAAATGAGGAGATATTCTCAAAGATTCTCCACGTTTAGAAAATTGTACATTCAGCTTTAAAAGTTTTTCATAATCAGCATTAATATTTTTTGTTTTAAAAGAAATTATTCCTGATCTGCAAAAATCTTCATTTTTAGTAATTAATTCAATATTTTTTTCTTGCAAAAGCTTAAATGCATATTTTGAAAGATTTAAAATTCTATTTTCTATATTATTAATACCATATTTGTTAAAAAGTTCTAAACTTGCTCCCAGTGTTAAGATTCCTGCTAAATTCATACTGCCTTCTTCAAATTTCTTGGCAGATTTTTCCAGATCAAAATGTATATTGGTAAAATCAAGAGGATTAATTACGCTTTTCCAGCCTACAGTTGCAGGCTGAATATCATCAAGAATATTTTTATTGCAATATAAAAACCCTGCCCCTTCTGCTGCTAGAAACCATTTATGCCCGTCAGCCGCCAGAAAATCTATATTAAATTTACTTATATCCAGTTCTAAAGCACCTAAACCTTGTATTGCATCAACACAAAAATAAATTTTTTTCTCGTATTGATTTGATTTGTTGCGGCAGATTTTGGAAATTTTAGCCAGATCAACCTTATACCCGTTAGTAAATTGCACCCAACTGACAGAAACCACCCGTGTTTTTTCATCTATTAAGCTTTCAAGTTTGTTTAAGTCTAATATTCCCTGTTCACATTTTAAAAATTTTACATTTACGCCTTTTCGCTGCAAATTAAGCCATGGATAGATATTAGAAGGAAATTCAATATCAGGAATAATGACATTTTCGCCTTCCTGAAAATTAATTCCGTTTGCCAGCATTGATAATCCCGCAGAAGTGCTTTTTATGAAAGCGATTTCTAATTTGTCAGCTTTTATAAATTTTGCGAAGTTTTCCCTGATTTGTTCTGTTTTTTCGTACCAGTAGTCATAGTTTCTGATGCCTTGGTTCAAAAAATGTTCTGTGTAAGCTTCAAGCACTATTTTAGAGCC
This sequence comes from Cyanobacteria bacterium UBA9971, assembly GCA_003499955.1. GTDB lineage: Bacteria > Cyanobacteriota > Vampirovibrionia > Gastranaerophilales > UBA9971 > UBA9971. Next base: position 6,195 of record DNRP01000070.1, on the reverse strand, counting down.
GTTATGAAGCGGGGATACGGCTGCATGATCCAAATAAATCAGGTTTTTAGTTACAGGGAAATTTTTTCGTATTTCATTAATATTGAACATTATTTTTAGTTTTCTCTTAAAAAATCGGGATGACAGGATTCAAACCTGCGACCTCTTCGTCCCGAACGAAGCGCGCTACCAAGCTGTGCTACATCCCGCTACAACTAAAATCATTTTAATTATATACCAAAGAACGTCTATGATATAATTAAAAACTATAAATAAAAAGAAAAAGCAGAGTTAAGGGACGCAGCCCCTTCTTAAATCCACCCCCCACTCGAGGGAGGAGGCAGGGGGTGGGTGTATAAAACAATAATAATTTAAAATGTGGTAAATATGCAGGAAATTTATGAAAAAAATATAACTGTTACTGACGGATTTAAAGTATTTCACAGTTTTGACAATGAAATTCTCGTACAAAGCTGGAAAAATCTTTATAATAAAGGCGCAAATTATAATTTATCTTATGAATGGTGCAATATCTGGTTTAAACACTTTGGTAAAAAACAAAAATTATACATTATTACACTCTGGAAAAACAATGACCTTAAGCTTTTAGCGCCTTTTTATACTAGGGGAGGAAGGCTGACGCTTATAGGCACAAAACCTGATTTGTACGATGAATTTAATATTTTATACGAAAAACCTGAAAATATTGATGAATTAGTTGATTATATACAACGCAATAAACTGGATGTTAATTTTAGATACGTAAGCAGCGAATCAGAATTTGGAAAAACAATAATTAAAAGGTTTTCACAGCGAGGAATCAGGCAGGTTTCCCATGTGCTTGAAACAAAGCCTGTTATAATAAAAAGAACGAGTTCTAGTCTTCCAGCGAAGCAAAGCTCCGCTTCAGACTTTTCACTCCCGCTTCGCAGAAAACAAAAAGATGATAACGTAAGGTGCAAAAACAATGCTGTTAAGCTTTTTGGCGAGGGATTAAAATTCGAGTATCAAGCAGATAGAAAAAAAGAATATGTGGAAGAGTTTATAGAGTTTCATAAAGCAAGATGGGGCGGGGGATTGTTTGTCAGAAAACCTAAGATAGCCAATTTCTTACAGGATTTGGTTTTGAATACAGATTTTGCCGTTTTATCAAGATTATCTCTGGAAAAATCAGATAAAACAGTTGCATATCACTTCGGATTTATGGATTCCGCCAAAAAATTCTGGTCAAGTATGCCGACTTATGACATAAATTACAAACAAATTTCCCCCGGAAAAGTGCTTTTATATGACATAATTTCGAATGTTTTCTCGGAAAATGTTGAGAAATTTGATTTTGGTAGAGGGTCAGAGCCTTACAAAAGCTGGTTTTGCAATTATGAAGAAATTTTATTCAATATAACAACTTTCCAGACAAAGAAAAATATTATGAAAATCAGGAATTTTATTAATAAAATATTGAAGTAATTTTTTAACACCCACCCCCATACCCCCTCCCTAATAGGGATGGGGCTAAGTTTGTTTTTAGGCTCGCTACGGTCGCCTCAGTAATTTTGCGCATTAAATCTACTTTTTTAAAGCTGCTATTGCTTCTTCTACGTTAATGGGATTTGTTTCAAAACTAAAACCTGTCTTTTTCAGCGAATTAAAAAGTTTTACAATAGTTGGCTCTTCCAGATTGTAGTTTTTAAGCTCCTCATCCATATATAGAATTTCTCTGGGACTCCCCTTGGTGGATAATCTGTTTTTATAAGATATTAAATACATAGTATCAGCGAATTCCGAAACTAATTCCACATTATGAGTAGAAATTACAACACTTATCCGCATTTCTTCACAAATTTTATTGATTAGTTTAATAAATTCTTTTTCCGATCTTATGTCCAGACCCGAAAAAGGCTCATCAAGCACTAATAATTCGGGATTAAGAACAAGCGCGCCTGCAAGAGCCACTTTTCGTTTTTCACCTCCTGAAAGGTAATGTATTATTTTATCCTTCAAATCAGATATCCCAAACTGTTCTATAATTTTCAACGCCATTTCCTTTGATTCTTCTTGCGAATATCCATAATTAAGAGGAGAAAACATTACATCTTCTAAAACAGTAGGACCAATTAGCTGTTCATCAACATTTTGAAGGACTACACCTATTTTTTGCTTTATTTTATCGTATTCTTTATAAGGATCTACCCCGAAAACTCTTATTTCTCCGCGAGAAGGAGTCAATAAACCAAGAATATGTTTGATTAAAGTAGTTTTCCCTCCGCCGCTCGGTCCCAGTATAGCAACCTTCTCGCCTTTACAGACTATAAATTCTATTCCGCAAAGCTCAATCTTTGTTTTATCAGGATATACATGCTCAAAACAGCTGATTTTTATGATTTTTTCCATTTTTAATCCCTTGAGAAAAAGACTTTATCCGAATAGCCTCTTAATTTTAACCCTTCATACATTTTTTCGCTTGTCTCTATTGATTTTATAACAAAAAAGCCAACGAGGTTACCTATAGTTTTAAGAGAATGAACAGGTCTGGAAATACTTATTCCTCCTCTTAATCGCACTGTTGTTAAAAGATTATCAAGCGTATTATTGATTATAAAGAGTGCCCTATATGTATTGAATAAGATATTTATCATTATATCCGGCAAAAAAACGCTTAAAGCCTTAAATATTTGTATATACGGAGTTGTAAATATCAAAAATATAAAAGTCGTAGAAATACATAAAACCCTCAATATCACTTTAAAAGCTGTTAAATATGTTAAATTTTCCATGGAAAAAAGAAACATTGCGGTAAAAATTAACGGATAAAGAGATACTTTTAAAAAGTTCCGACGCGGCAGACCTGAAAAAACAAGATATGTCATTAACAAAAAGTACATAATGGCAAGGCTATACACGTTTTTAGCGTAAAACACCGCCGATAATATTATTGCTGCGTCTATTAATTTATATTTAGCAGGAATTTTATGAAGAAAACTATTCCCAAAAGTTGCATAATAATCTAAATCAGCTATTTTCATTGTTTTATATTTTTTCCCTCATAAATTTAATATATCCGGTTTTACTTTTTTTATATAGCTTACGATAAAACCTGTTAAAGATGCTTCTAAAATCCAGCCGATAAAGCCGAACATAAACATAAGCGCAAAAAATCTTTTTATATTAAACTTTTCTTCGGTGTCTTGATGCTCATGATGTTCAATTAGTTCGCTTTCAACGTGTTTTTCATTGTGAATGCTTATTTTTTCTTGATGTTCTTCTTTATTACAACAATTATGATGAGAAAGAGAACTGAAATTATGCGTTCCCGCATAAACTATGCCTATTGCGAGAAATGTAGAAATAATTAAAGCTAAAAACGTTGCCGTGAAAGCTGAAAAGAATATTTTATCGGTTTTTTTGTAGAAAAAATTAAATATTAAATACCCGACCAAAGATTCTATGCTTATCACCAGTGTATTTAAACCCACTACTGTAATTCCGCCATGCGCCGTAAAAGCCAGAAGCAAATTTGAAGTTAATATTGCAAAAAGTGAAAGAATCGGACCTAAAATAATCCCCGCTAATACTGCCAGATTAATATGATAAGGGACAGGAAACGGTATGGGAACAGACATTGTTAAAATCATCAATGCCGCCATTATACTTATCAAAGGGAATTTAGACTGTTTTTGGAATTTCTTTATATAAAAAGCTCCAAATATAAAACAAATTCCGATTAAAATATAACCTAAAACCCACAGCCACAAAGGCAAAATTCCATCAGGTATATGAATATGCGACATGCCGTACCTCACAATTAAATTTATAAACTTAAAATATCATAAATTTTAATATTAGTAAATTTGTCATCAATATTATACAGACAGGGAATGCTTAAAATAAAAAAAATGTAAAAAATAGAAATAAAATGTTTAACAAATTTTTGGGTTTTTAAGGAATCATGAAAGTTAATAGGACAACTGTTGCTAATGCAACTGAAAATTTTAATAATGCAGAATCGCACGATAAGCCAATGATTCCCGCAAATAAAGATCGGTTCTGGTCGAAATTAATTGAACCATGGGTTTATTGGCTGATTGAACATACTTTTTCTTCTGTAAGAATCAAAAATAAAGAAAATTTAAACCTTGCAAATCCTAATTATGCAAGTCTTTTTTATGGCAATCACAGTTGTTTTCATGATGGTCAGGTTGCATATTATATATGCAGAAAAGTGTTTAATGCTAATTTTCATATGATGATACAGGAATTATATAAACTGCCGTTATTGTCAAAAATAGGCGGATTTTCCGTAGAAAAAGAATCACCATTAGAAGCTTTAAAATCAATTAATTATGCTGTTAACCTTTTAAAAGACTCTAAAAATATGGTATGGATTTTCCCACAGGGAAGGGTTATGCCTCCCGATTACCGACCCATAAAATTTGAAAGCGGATTGTCTTATATAAGTCATAAAGTTGGAGGAGTAAACTTATTTCCGGTTTCAATCAGATATACCTATGTAAGGGAAGTAAGACCGGAGATTTTTGCAGAAATTGGAGAGCCTATAATAATTGAGAATGGCGTCTCAAACAAAAAAGAATTTACCCAGTTTCTTGAAGAAGATTTTACAAATCTTGCAGAAACTCAAATTGAGAAAATTTCTCAAGGCAAATTAGATGACTATGAATTTATTTATAAAAGTAAAGCCCCTATATTTAAAAGATTTGAGCCATTTTTAAAATATATATTTTTTGATAGAAGGTATTTATAAAAATATCAAAATAGAGTTATTTGCCTGTTTCGTAAGAAACTTCACCGGAACGTAAAATATTTTTTGTTAAATTTAAAAATTTTGTGCTGATTAACCCTAAATCAGAAGATCTTGGTCCTAGTGATGCAACATCTGTTGCGTTGCTCCATAATCTTATCATATGGCTACTGCTTTTATGTATTACTTGAGTTGCTTTACTTACATCCGAATGCGGAATTACTTTACCTAAAGCATTAGTTCCAAAAGTAAGCGCTACATAACTTGCAGATTCACCAAAATCAGTAAATGCTTTTTCTTTATCATCTCCATTTTGTGCATTTGCAACTTTTTTAACGCCTTTTATTAGAGGATTTGCTATAAAATAACATCCTAATGCTGTTAAAGCATATCCTGCAATCGGAAATGCAAGAGAAAGTGCCGTTAATCCAATACAAGAACCACCTATAATTACTGCCTGAGCCGGATGCTCTTTAGCATATTTTATAACGTCGTTAAAAGGCTTTTTAATTCCTGTCCAAAAATTCTTTCCCGCTTCACTAATATCGAATTTTTTATTATTTGATAAATCTTGTTTTTCCGAGGTATTAGCAGCATTAAACAATTTTATTTTATCTTCTTTTAAACATGCCTTAATATTGTCCCTATTTTGCGAAATAGTTACAGGTTCATTTTTTATATTTATTGCTGTTGTACTAAATCCCATTCCCAAAATTTATTCCTTCCTATTAATATAAAAAATTATAAAGACAAAAAATTTACTAAAAATAATACAAAACCACATTAATTTTTTTAAAAACCAATGTGGTTAAAGCTTTCAGCTATTCAAATTTTATTAATATATTTTAATATATGACAACTAAAAATAATATCTAAGATTTTATTTTATCAGCAACGTATTTGCCTGCATATTCACCCATTGACCAGCAATTTGGCTGAATCCTGATAGAAGCCTGCGCCTTAAATGTCGTAGAGATGCATCTTCCTACAACTAAAAGATTTTCTATGTTTTCCGGTATAAGCGATTCCAATGGAATTTCATAATATTGATCAGGAGGAAGATGTTTTAATTCGTTTTTGCCTTTTTCTTTGGCATGAACATCTACAGGGTAATTAGATTTTGCAACCTTATTATCAAATTTTTTAGCATTCAAAATATCTTCTTCAGTTAATTTATACAAGCCGTTTATTCTTCTGGAATCTCTAACTCCAAGCTGTGGAGCAATTTGGCTCACATAAGCTTCTTCAAATCCTGACAGATATTTTTTACAAAATTCAGCAAGTCTTCTAATTTGTTTTCTGCCCTGTTTATAAGCATAAGAAACATCTTCAGCATTAAGAGGATCAAGCTCTTTGTCAGAAGAAATTCTTGGGCAATTAAAAGCTATAGAATTTTTTTGTCCCGGTATAGAAAATACCTGAAAATAAGCGGCATCTTCTTCTTTCAAAACGCCTTCTCT
>DNRP01000147.1:3867-7089 GCA_003499955.1 Cyanobacteria bacterium UBA9971 | reverse complement strand
GGAAATAATTACAAAAATAATTTAAAAACAGTTAGCTTTGGCGGGCAGGAATTAATTACTCCTGAAGTTCAGGAAAAATTACCGCAAATTGCTGCTGAAATTCAAAAAGCAAACAAAATAGCTATTTTTACTCATATAAATCCTGATGAGGATGCTATCGGTTCAAGCGCAGCTTTAAAAAATTTAATCTTGACAAACTATTCTGATAAACAAGTTGATGTTTTTATTGAAGGCAAAACTCCTCATGGTGCTAAATGCGTAAATGATATCAATTCTTTTGAACCTCTTGATAAAAAATCTGATTTTGAGGCGATAAAAGCAAGAAATTATGATCTTGCTATCTCTGTTGACTGTGCAAACAGAGATTTAATGAAAGATGGTTCAAAAATATTTGATTCAGCTAAGAGAACAATTAAAATTGACCATCACCCGGATGATAAGAATATAAATAATTATGCTGATATTAATTTGGTGTGTGAAGAGGCTACAGCTGCTTCTCAGGTTGTACTTTTACTTGCGGATCATATGGATGTACCTCTTAATAAAAAGTTGGCTACAGATATATATATGGCAATAGTTGGTGATACAGCCGGGTTCAGGTACATGAAAAAACCTGACGGTGTTTTTGAAGATTGCTCCAGATTGACCAAGACAGGCATTAATACCAGAGAAATATATTGCAAAACAATGGATTATATGCCAAAAGAAGCATTAAAATTTTATGGTCAAGTGCTTAATAATATTAAGTTTTCAGAAGATGGGAAAATTGCTTATCTTATTGACGATTCTTTGGCTAAAAGAGATAACAAAACAGGAAGATATATTAATACATCAAAAACACTTAAAAAAGATGGTCTTGAAAAAGCTGATGTTAAAGGCATTCTTGATAACGTATTAGGTATAATCATGCCAAATATTGCAGGTGTTAAAATCGCCGTTAAAATTAACGAACAAGAAGACAGAATAAAAGGCTGCATGGATACAGGCGCTTCACTTCGGGGTAATGGTGTTGCCGTAGACGAATTTGCCGAAAAACATGGAGGCGGAGGTCANNGCAGGATTCTTAATGTCATTGCGAGGAAGGGCAAAGCCCTGACGTGGCAATCTAAAGCAAAAACAGACGATATTCTTTGGATTGCTTCAAACTAAAGTCTTCGCAATGACGATTAGTTATTAATGTTATCCAAATATTTTTGCGGTGCGAGAATAGATATTACAGAATTTTTTGAAAAATATTTATTTGCGGCTTCCAGAATTTCCTGCGCGGTTACTTTTTTTATTTTTTCTGTTATTGCATCATCAAACCCGGAGCCAAGCCCCATAGCTTCATAAAAACCAAGATAATAAGCCTGTTGGGAATTTGTTTCATGGGAGAAAGTACGTTTTCCGAGATAATTATTTTTTGCGTCATTAAGCTCTTTTTCTGACACAAGCTCGTCTTTAAGTTTTTTAACTTCCGCATCAAAGCCTTCCAGACAAACTTTTATGTTTTCAGGGGCTGTTCCGATATAAATCGTAAATAATCCGGAATCCTGCATCGGTTCATAGCTGCTTCTTACGGTGTAAGCAAGTCCTTTTTTATCCCTAAGTTCAACAAAAAGCCTTGAACTTAACCCGCTTCCACCTAAAATTGTATTCAGAAGAACAATGATTGGATAATCTTTTTCGGAAATACTTGGTGCCAACCAACCCTGAATAATTTGTGCTTGGGCTGCAGCATCTTTTGCTATCGTAACGGTTTTATTTTCTTTTATTTCGCTTATATTCTTCTTAAATTTTTCTCCGCAAACTCTTTCCAACGTTCCGAATTTATTGTTTAAAGCTTTCATTATCTGCTCGTGTTCTATATCTCCGACAACAGAAATCACCATTTTTTCAGGAATAAAAGAATTTTTAGTATAAAATTCTTTTATTGAGTCAATATTTATCTTGTTTAAATCCTCAAGAATTTTTGTATGGCTGTGTCCATAAGGATGTTCGGGATAAATATTTCTGATAAGATTATCAAGCGCCTGTGTTTTCGGAGAATCAAGATCAAGCGTTATTTCTCCTTCAAATTTTCTTGCTTCTTTTTCAATATTTTTAAATGTTGAATACTTAAGTATATCTTTAAAAATATCAAGAACTTCATCAAGATCCTCGTTTAAAAACAACGCTCTTGCCCTTAAATAATCCTGTTTGGCTTCAATATTCATTTCTATGGCATTTAAATCAAGTTCATTTGCAAGGTCTTCCGCACTTTTTGTTTCTGTTCCCTGAAGAAGAAGTCTGCCGACAAGATTCGCCGTCCCTGCGAAATTTTCATATTTTGTACCGGAAGTCATAAATAAATTAAGCGAAATCCTCGGGGTATTAGCGTTTTTTCTTGTTATGACTTTTATTTCGTTTGATAATTTGTCTGTATTAAAAGAGGTCATTTTATTCTCCTGAAATTTGGTTTTAGTGTCTTTTGTCATCATGAACAAAGTGAAAAATCTGTCTATCGTTGTTATTTGGATAGATTCTTCAGGCTAAAGCCTTCAGAATGACAATTTGTAATATAAGCGGTATTTACTCCGGTATTAGTATGGAAATTGTGGCTTTATTAGAACTCAGATATTTTTTCGCAGTTTTTTGAACAAACTCAACATTAATAGTATCAAGAGTTTTTAGATAATTTGTATGACATGAAATATCCTCGCAAACCGTTAAACAGTGACCGATAGTTTCTCCAATTTCTGAAACCGTTTCTGCTTCTTCCGCAAATCCTACTTTAAGTTTCTTTTTTGCCTTCTCAAGTTCTTTTTCAGAAATGGGCAAGTCAATAATTTTTCTTAATTCTGTTTTTAAAAGATCAAGAGCAATGTCTTTTTTCTCAGGCATAAAATTTGCCTGAATCAAGAATACATTTCCTTCTTTAAATTCATACTGTGTAGCACCTGCAACATTAAAAATCTGCTCCTGCTGCTTTTCAATAAGGTTTTGATACAGCCTTGAACTTTTACCTTCGCCAAGAACAATACTTAATATGTCTGCGGAGATGTTTTCAGCGACATTAAGCGGTTTTGGACCGTGAAAACCCATTAAAAGAAAGCCTGTATTGATATTTTTTTTTGTATTTTCTGCATATTTAGGCTTTGTTTGAGTTGATTCCTGTGGATAAGTTTGTTTTCCGGCAGATTTTGTTTCTTCAAAAACAAAGTTTTTTCTTATATGGTCAAGCATTTCTTGTGTATCAAAATC
>DNRP01000147.1:0-3789 GCA_003499955.1 Cyanobacteria bacterium UBA9971 | reverse complement strand
GGATTTTTAATATCAAAAGCAGGACCGATTTCTTCTTCCGGTATTATAGAATTAATCATCATATCCCCGTGAAGTTCTATGGCTTCTTTTAAATACTCATTATTTTCTCCGCTTGGCAGGGTTACATAATAGAAAGTATAGTCTTTCCAGGTAGCAGCGTTTACTATCGCGCCTTTTGCTTCAAGAAATCTGTCAAATTCCCCCGCAGGATGAGAAGGTGTACCTTTAAACATAAGNNTTAAAAATCTCAACAGGCTTGTCTATATACGGAAAAGCGACAGCTTTTTTATTAATAACCTTTGATAATTCCATAATTAGTCTCTTTCTCTCTAAGAATATTTTTTATTATCAATTTATTTTATCAAAGACAAGAATTTTATTATATTATTTCTACTTATCATTTCTAGTGAAAAATTGTTTTTTGTAAATGTTTGTTAATTTTGTAAAACTAAACTAGNNACTAGCAACTTTTTTATTTAGGGGTGTTTAAGTAAATGGAAATTAAATAATTTATAGAAATGGCAGGTAAAATAATTATGAAAATCAATTCAGGAAATTCGACGGCTTTCGGATGTGGTGCTTGCGTGGGATTAAAAAGAATAACAGCACCAGTGCCTGAAAGTTATCAGTTTTATCAAAAAGCTATAAAATGTACTCAAAAAGAAGAAGGCATAACTCACGGACAAGCTGCTTCAAAAGTATTTAAAACTATATCGAATTTTCTAAAAAGGCTATAAATCATTCTTCGGAAGCAAACTGGTCTATAAAGCCGTCTTCTTTGTTTTTATGCAGCTTTTATTTTATTTATAACTTCAACATCATCAACATTAACAGTTTGTTTTGCCTGCCATAAATCATATGCAATCTGCATATTAAGCCAGCTGCCTGCCGATGTATCCAATGCTTTTGCAAGTTTTAAAGCCATAGTCGGACTGATTCCTATTTTTTCATTTAAAATTCCCGACAAAACCTGCCTGCTTATTTTAAGTTTTTTGGCAAATTCGGTAACAGTCATATCGAGAGGTTTTAAGACATCTTCTCTTAATATTGCGCCCGGATGACTCGGTTTATGCATTATTTCGGCTTTTCTTTCATAAATCATAATTTATTTTCCTTATTTTAAATTAATGATAATCCTGATAATCAACAATATATGCGTTTCCGTCTTCAAATTTGAAAGTGATTCTATAATTTTGACTGACATCAACTGCCCATAAATTTTTCATATTTCCTTTTAAGGAATGCAGTCTGTATCCGGGCAAATCCATGTCCTGAACAAATTCTGCATAATCCAGTCTTGTTAAAATCCTGTTTAATTTCTCGGCGTGATTAGGATTTATGCCCTTTATAGCACCTTTTTCAAAAAAATTTTTAAGTCCTTTATGTTGAAAACTTTTTATCATAATAATATTGTAAGCTGTCGTATGTCATTTGTCAATGAGTATTATTCTTCGGAAGCAAACTGGTCTACAAAGCCGTCTTCTTTGTACAAAATTGCCCTGACAATTTTGTGTCCTTCCATATTTTCGACTTTCATTTTTATATCGTTGGCCTCGACTTCATCGCCTATTTCCGGCTCTCTTCCCAGCAATCCAAAAATATACCCGCCGATAGTCTGAAAATCTTCTGTAGGAAGGTCTATTCCAAATCTTTCGTTTAAATCATAAATATCCATTTTTGAATAAACACTTATTGTTTTATCATCAATTCTTATTATTTCAGGAATTTGAACATCATATTCGTCCCAAATTTCACCTACAATTTCCTCAAGAACGTCTTCAACTGTTACAATTCCGGCCACACCTCCATGTTCGTCAACTACAGCGGCTATTTGTGATTTATTCAAGTTAAATTCATTGAGCATACTGCTTATGGACTTGTTCTCGGGAACTATTGTAATCTCTCTCACAAGATCTTTTATTTGAATCATATTATTATCTTCACAGTTTTTTATGGCTTTTAAAACATCTTTTGCATTGACTATTCCGATGATATTATCTATATTTTCTTCGTAAACAGGAATTCTCGTATGTCCTGAAGAATTAATAATATCTATAAGTTCATCAACAGTAGCTTCTACGTCTATAAATTTAACATCGGTTCTTGGTATCATAATTTCATAAACTACAGTATTGGTGAAATCAAAGAATTTAGAAAGCATTTTAGCCTCTTTAGAAGTTAAAACCTCAATATCTTTGCCTTCTTCTATTAATTTTTTAAATTTATCCTGCCAGTCGTCTTCTGCATCACTTGCCTGAACTTCTATCGTAATATGAGAAACATTTTTAATCTTTTCTTTCAACTTAAGTTCAAGTTTATCAGCAATATCATCAGCTTCTTTAACCTGAATTTCAGGATCAACTTCAATTCCCATATTAATAATAAGCCCTGATGAGCCCATATCCATTGTTTTAAGGTCAAGAACGTGAGAAACACCTGTTGTCATTTCGGCAATATGTTTTATATTTGCTTCTATGTCAGGTTTTGCGGAAGTTCCGGTAAGAAAGTTGACATTATACCTGAGAAGATAAAAAGCCAGTCCTAAAAGCATAAAACCTATAATTATAGAAGCTATAGCATCGGGTATGTATGCAAATTGTGCTTCTGTTCCAAATTTTGCTATTGTTAAAGCAANNGCTTCTGACATCACTGCTTTGCTAGCGCTTGTAACTGCCCACATTTCGAATAAAATGCTGCCTATTAAAGTTATAGCAATTAAATGATAGTTATTAAGCAGCTGCATTTCGCTGTGATGTGTTATAAAAAGTTTTGTGCCGCCTTTGTATAAAGAAATAGCAGTACCTACGAGCATAAATATACTTGCAAAAATTGCCCAGACATTAGCTTCCAGTCCATATCCGAATGGATGGAACCTGTCAGCGGGTTTACTTCCTCTTTTTAACCCTACTAACAGACAAATACTATTTATTCCGTCGGCTGCCGAGTGAATTGATTCCGAAAGCATGGCGGAGCTTTTACTTACATACCAACATGCCAGTTTTATTATCGCAATGCCAATATTCGCAAATAAAGCCCTCCAGACCGCTTTTTCTTTTATTATATGAGGAGATTCAATTTCCGAATCTTTTTCTGTTTTTATTATAGTTTCGTGGTTTACCGGTTCTGTATTCTTATTATACGGGTCTGATGACATAAATTAAGTTTCTCTTAAAGAATATTTTTACATTATTTATTATATTTTAAAATATAACTACATTTTATAATATCAAATTTTTTTCAAAGGTGCATATTTATTACATATTTTTAATCAAAAGAATTTTTTTTGAAGCCGCTACGATTTTTTTGAGTAAAAGCCGATTTATTTTCGCCGGGAAAACCGTTATTCAAAGCAGAAGTTCGTCCTATAGCCTGCATAGGCGCTTCTGTTTTTTTACACAACCTATAAAGATTCATTTCTCCTGAATTTTTAACCAATTTTACAATTCCCATATCATCAAACCTAACGTTATCTACCAGTTCAATTCCTGCACATGCCATATCTTTAAAGTCTTTTGAAATAAAAATTTCATTAGGAAGTGTAACAGGCTCAATTCTAGCCGCAAGATTTACTGTTGTTCCGTGTATATTGGTTTTTCCTGATACCTGATCAAATACTTTTTCAAATTCCCCGAAATGACCCGCAATTCTAGGATTCAATTTTCTTATGCCAAATTCATTAAAATCCAGTTCGCTAAAAAGGTCTCTGTACGCAAGAGCCATGTTAATTGCTTTTTCGCCATTTTCATAGGCTGCAACTATCGCATCTCCCCATGTATTCCAAATAATTGC
>DNRP01000116.1 GCA_003499955.1 Cyanobacteria bacterium UBA9971 | reverse complement strand
TTTAAACAACTTCAAATATATCAATAAGGATTAAATTTGCTATTAACTTGTAGACTAGATTTTGTGTTTAAAATTTTTCAAAAAGTAAAGTGTTTTTAAACCCTCACCCCCAACCCCCTCTTCCTAATAGGAAGAGGGGGTTGGGGGTTTGTTTTTGGCTCGCTGCTTGGTTGATGGCGATAAACGGCATTTCGGGTCGGCATAGCCGCCCCTACAGCCTCGGCCATCAATCCGCTTTCCGTCCGCTACGCGGACTCGCTCGCCTTTTTTGTTTTAAAATAAAGTAACTTTTATATTTTACTTACAAAGGCTTCGATGTCTTTAATCATTCTTTCAAGCTTGTCTTGAGTGTCTGTTTCAAAATAAATCCTGAAAAGCGGCTCTGTTCCGCTGGGTCTGACAAGCATCCAACTATTATTATCTTCAAAATAAAACTTAAATCCGTCAATGGTATTCATTTCTTTGACTTTTACTCCGCCAACTTCCTTAGGAGGGTTTTGAGTGAAAGTTTTTAAGGTTTTTTCTTTTACTTCTTCAGTAACATGAAGGTCGATTCTGTGATTTATGTAATGAATTCCTATTTCGTTTTTAACATCTTCTACGATTTGATAAAGAGGCTTGTTTTCATAAGCTACAACTTCCAAAATTGACAAATCAGCAACGATGCCGTCTTTTTCGGGAATATGTCCCCAGATACTTAAACCGCCTGATTCTTCTCCGCCTATAATAACTTCTTCATCCCGCATTATTTGTCCGATCCATTTGAATCCGACTGCTGTTTCATGAACTTTTACGCCGTATTTTTCGGCGATTTTATCTATAAGTTGGCTTGTGGCAACGGTTTTAACTACTGAACCTTTTCTGCCTTTATTTTTGATTAAATGTCTGAATAATACGGCTATAACATCATTTGGGGTTACAAAGTTGCCTTTTTCATCGAGTACACCAAATCTGTCAGCATCGCCGTCATTGCTAAGTCCTATAGCAGGTGAATTTTCGATCACCAGTTTTTTAAGTTCGGTGAGATATTTTTCTTTAGGTTCAGGCATTGCACCGCCATAAAGAGGGTCACGCCAATTCTTGATAGTAGTAACTTTGCAGCCTGCTTCTTCCAGCAATCCGTCTACATATCCTCTTCCTGAAGCATACAGAGGGTCATAAAAAACTTTTACACCTGATTGTTTGATTTTATCAAAATCTATAAGAGTTTTTACCCATTTTATATAATCAGGTTTCGGGTCAAATATTTCTGTTGTTCCTTTTTTAGAAGAAGATTCAACAACGGTTTGACCTTCCTGAAGTTTTCTTACGTTTTTTACAATAATATCGGTAATATCGGTTGTGGCGGGACCCGCATAATCGGGAATATATTTAATTCCGCAGTACTCGGGAGGATTATGGCTCGCCGTAAGCATTAAAGCTCCTGCTGAATTGAGGTGTTTTGCGGCATAAGCAACTACAGGAGTAGGCGCGTCTATATTAGTAATTTTTACATTAAGTCCGAGGTCGTTAAGTGTTTCCGCCGCTCTTTGAGCGAATTTATCCGCTAAAAATCTTGTATCATAGCCGATAATAACAGGTTTTGATGGGTCATATTTTGTTTTTATGTAGCCCGCAATGGCTTTTGTAACAAGAACAACATTGCTAAAAGTAAATTCCTCTGCAATAATCGCTCTCCAACCGTCCGTTCCGAACTTTATCTGATTTGTCATTAGATATTCCCTCTCTCTTATACTTTTACTTTATTTAATTTTACAAAAATTATTCTGTTAACACAATTAAATAACAAATAAAAAAAATTTTTCAAAAAAAGGCAATTTCTTAACAGTGTTTGTTTTTATTAATATAGGGGTGATAAATTAAGTAGTTATTTTAAGTGGGATGAGGAGAATAAAAGATGTTATTAATTAATTCATTAACAGGACCTTTTGATTTCAATACAGCTGAAGGCTTAGGCGCTAATACAGCATGTAAAGTTCTTGAATACATTAAAAAAGGAAAGAAAAAAGCTGAAAATAATTTAAGAAACTTTTTAAAAGGCGAAATCAGTTTTGATCAAGTTGCAAAAAATGAAGAATTTGAAACTTTATCAAAAGCTTATATTCCATATTCTTCAATTGATGAAGAAACAGAAGCTCTCAACTTAAGACAAGGAATGGCTTTTGCTTCCGTCTATATAAAAGCTTTTGACAAAGATAATGACGGTGCTATGACAGTTGAAGAAGCCGGACCTCTTGGCAGTTTAATAGATACAATTGATCAAAGCGGAAAAATAACACCGGGCAAATATCTTTCCTGGCTTATATTCCAAGATTGTTCAGATGTATTAAACGGCGTTTTATCTCCGAATGAAATTTCAAGATCACTATTATTAGTCAATAACGATCCTGCTTTCGTGGTGGAAAAATTAAGAGAAATCTACAAAGGTTACAAAATCGACGAATTAGAAAGAGATTTTGAATTACCTCTACCTATGCAAGGATCAATTAATTAGATAAAAAGGGGCTTTTAAAAGTCCCTTTTTATTTTGAAATTTAAATAATCACTACCGTAAGGGGGTTCGGGGAAGGACTCCACTTTTTCTGACTAAATGTCAGGAAAAGAAGGAGGAGCCCCTGACAATGTTGACCCTTTGGGATAAGGTTTTTCTTTCTTTTGGTTCGTTTTCTTTTCTTTTTGCCGTCAAAAAGAAAGAAAATTAACTTGCGATGTTTTTCATCTTTTCATCAAGGAGGGCAAGGAATTTCTCCTTATAATTGTCAAGATTTTCCTGACTGCCTGCTTCAAACCTGATTGTAAAAGTCGGTTCGGTGTTGCTTGCTCTTATAAGCGCAAAACCATCGTTAAATACCAGTCTTATTCCGTCTATTGTGATTATATTTTCGATTTTATTCACAAAAACATCTGGTTTTTTGCTTAAATCAGCTTTAAGTTCTTCAACAACCCTGTATTTAAGTTCATTTGGGCATGGAATTCTTAACTCGGGCGAAGTAAACTTTTTAGGAAGTGCCGCAATAATATCTGAAAGCTTAAATTCAAGGTTTTTAGCTTTTTTAGCGGCGACTATTTCTATAATCCTGCATCCTGCATAAACAGCGTCATCATAGCCGTAATATCTGTCTTTAAAGAAAATATGCCCGCTCATTTCACCTGCGAGAATCGCATTTTCTTCTTTCATTTTGCTTTTTATGTAGGCATGACCTGTTTTCCACATTACGGAACGCCCGCCGTTTTGGTCTATAGTGTCATATAGAACCTGTGAGCATTTGACTTCCGACACAAAAACAGGTTTAGATGCAGAATTAATTTTTGTGTTTTCAAGAATATTAAGCGCGTAAATAAGCATTAACTGGTCGCCCGGCATAGCATAACCGTTATTATCAACCACACCGATTCTGTCAGAATCCCCGTCAAATGCTATCCCAAAATCAGCGCCTGTTTCCAAAATTTTTTCTTTCAGCGACTTCAAGTTTTTTTCTTTGCTGGGATCAGGGTGGTGATTCGGGAAATTTCCGTCAGGTTCTGTAAAAATATCAATCACTTCGCAGCCCATTTTTCTGTACAAATCTGGGGCAACAACTCCGCCTGTCGCGTTTCCGCTGTCAACCACGACTTTAACGCCTTTTCCTTTTCCGAAAAAAACTTTTCCGACCGTGTTTATATAGTCTGAAACGATGTCATATTTTTTGTACTCGCCTTCTGTGGCACTTTTGACAAAGTTGCCCGCAAAAGTTATTTCTTTAAGCTTTATGATTTCAGCTTCGTTAAGACCGACTTGTTTGTAAGTTATTTTAATTCCGTTATATTCAGCAGGATTGTGGCTTGCGGTTACAATTAATGCACCTGTTAAATTAAGTCCTGCAAATTCCGAAAAATAACCGAGCGGCGTGGGGCAAAGCCCTAAATCAAGGACATTTACACCGCATGAACGAAGTCCTTTTATTAAAGCATCTGTAAGTTCAGGCGAGTGCAATCTTGCATCCTGCGCGACACTGACCCATAAATCATTTATGGTATTTTCTTTATTAAAAACATAAGTAGAAAAAGCTTTTCCTATAAGTTCAAAAAGTTCGGGACAAAGATCTTCTCCAACTTTTCCTCTTATATCGTTTTTTCCGAACGCAACATCACTAAATTTAACACTCACAGCTAAAACACCTCTTATTTTTACTTTATTTAATTATAAATTATCACAAAAACGAGATGTTTTTTTAAAAAAATACCTTATTCGTGCGCCCCATAATGAAAGCTTCATAGTTTTACAGACTGCGTATTAAATACATGCGAGCATTGTTTGAGCCTGCCAAAGCAGGCGAGTTTGCGAGCTTAGACATTTGAAAGCTTAAAGCGTAAGCAGGCTAGTAAAACCTTGAAGCTGTAATGGGGGCTATAGTTTTCTTTTGCTTCGTTTTCTTTGCAGTAAAGAAAATGAAAGCGGGTAAAGGGTGGCAAACCCTTTTATAAAAGAAATTACCTATTAACTATCTCAAAAATCTCTTTGCAAACGCTTAATAAATCATAAGCTTTGTCCAGAGAAATCATGTTAGGTCCATCGCATGGTGCATTGTCAGGATCAGGATGAATTTCCATAAAAAGTCCGTTACACCCAGCCGCAACAGCTGATTTTGCAAGCGTTGACACAAATTGCCTTTCTCCTGCGGTTGAATCTCCTGCACTTCCGGGAAGCTGAACACTGTGAGTAGCATCGAAAATCACAGGATACCCGAGATTTTGGATTATAGGAATAGCCCTCATATCGGAAACAAGATTTCCATAGCCGAAAGTCGTTCCCCTCTCTATGATTACCACCCTGTCGTTTCCGCTTTTAATGACTTTTTGGGCAGAATTTTGTATTTGTTTGGGGGCAAGAAATTGCCCTTTTTTTATATTGATAACTTTGCCTGTTTTAGCCGCAGCAACAAGAATATCAGTCTGCCTGGAAAGGAAAGCAGGTATTTGAAGCACATCAGCAACTTCGGCAACGATAGCAGCCTGTTCAGGATGATGTATGTCAGTTACTATCGGCAAATCAAATTCCTGTTTTATTTTTGCAAGAAACTTAAGCCCTCTTTCAAGCCCTACACCTCTATAAGACTCAATAGAAGTCCTGTTTGCTTTATCGTAAGAAGCTTTAAAAATATACGGAATTCCAAGTTGTTGTGTAATTTCTTTTAATTTTTCAGCCGTTTTAAAAATAACTGATTCATCTTCCTCAATTACACAAGGACCTGCCATTATAACCAGTTTTTCCCCGCCTATCGAGAAACTATTTAATTCAACCTGTTTTAACAATTTTTCATCCCTTATTTTCTTTTATGACAAATTATACAACAAATTTATTAAGTTTACAGAACTCTGTTTTCGGTTTTACGGAAATATGTTTCTGATTATTACAATTTTTTTGAAAACACTTTATTTTTTTAAAAACATGGATAATAATAATAATACGAAAAAACAAAATACTTTTCTGTTTTTAAGAAATTCATAAAAGTTTAAAATAAAAATTATGTAGTTGGTTTTGTTTTTATTTAAGGAAAGGACACACGGATTATGCAAAGAAGACAAGGTTTCACACTTTTAGAACTCTTAATCGTTGTAGTTATTTTAGGCGTTTTGGCATTAATTGCAGCTCCAAGTTTATTAAATGCGGCAGATCAGGCAAAAGACGCAACGGTAAAAGCTAACGAAAGCGCGGCTGCTTCCTCGGTAACAAGCAGATTTGCTCTTAACAACAATAATGATTCTGCTTCCGAAATTGCAACAGCTGTTGCGGATGAACTTAACGGAGAAAACAAAAACCCTGTTGATGCTACGGCTGCTGCTTTTGCAACAGGCGGTACAGCTCCCGGTTCAGTTGTACTTACTGCTGATGATGCTACAGATACCATAGTCATAACAGGTTATGGAAAACAAGGGGATTTACTTGTCACTAAAACCGTTAAAGCACCTGCCAGTAACTAACTAGTTTAATAGATGTAATTTGCAAAGAGGCGACAATAAATATTGTCGCCTCTTTGCTTTTCTTAATATTATCTTAATTAGCAAAAGGTGTTTTTATTTGATAAAATTATTTTTATAAAAAACATGAATTGTTTATTAAATAAATTCGTCAAATAAATGAATAATAAATGGATTACTTCGTCGCAAGTTCCTCGCAATGACGGCTAAAATTATTTAGTAATTCAAATTAAAAGGATAAATTAAAAGAAGAGTTGTTATGAATAACAAAGTTTTGATTGTTGATGATGATACTGAAATTATGGACTGGCTGTCTATGGATCTTCAAATGAGCGGTTTTTGCACAGATTCCGCTACAGATGGCTTAAGCGGTCTACAAAAAGCTCAAAACGGAAACTATGACATAATAATTCTTGATGTAATGATGCCTAATATGGATGGATTTGAAGTTTGCAAAAATCTTAGAAAATCCGCCAAGACAAAAGATATTCCAATTATCCTTTTAACTGCTAAAGGCACTATTGAAGACAAAATTACAGGCTTTGGTTCCGGCGCTGACGATTATCTGGTTAAGCCATTTGACATTCAAGAACTTCTGGTAAGGATGCGTGCTTTATTAAGACGTACTGATACGGCGCAATCACATTCTCAAGAAATACTTGAAAGTGGTAATTTTAAGCTTTATCCTGATTCACTTGAGGTTAATGTTACTGATAAGCTTGTAAAATTAACCCCCACAGAGTTTGAAATTCTTTATTGTCTTATGCAGCACATTAATCAAGCAGTTAGCCTTGCCACTCTTCTTAATGAAGTGTGGGGTTATGACGTAGATGAAGACGTAAGAATGGTCAGAGTGCATGTTGGAGGATTACGGAACAAAATAGAGCCTGACTCCAAAAAACCAAGATACCTTCATACCATTACAAACGTTGGGTATAAGCTTATTCCATGGGGGGAAGGGTAAAAAATAATTGAATATAATCAATTATCATTTTTTGTCATTCCGAACTTGTTTCGGAATCTATCCAAAAAACAATCTGAAGCTTAAATTCCAACATAGATAGATGCTGAACTTGATTCAGCATGACATTTTAAGACTAAATACATTATCAAACAGATCCTTCGCTTTGCTCAGGATGACAAAATAAAACAGAGTAAAAACGCAAAAAATCATTTCAAAACAGGAGAACCTAAATAATGGAATTAAAAGTCAAAAAAGATTCTTTAACAAACATAAGCTGTGATGTGCTTGTAGTAAACCTTTTTGAAGGCGTAAAAACTCCGGCTGGAGGAACAGGTGCTGTAGATAAAACTCTTGATAATCTGATTTCTTCTTATGTAATAGAAAAAGAAAAATTCAAAGGAAAACTGAACGGAATTTATGTTTTGCCGACTTACGGAAAAATTCCCGCTGACAAGGTTCTTATAGTTGGGCTTGGAAAATCGGAAGAGTTTAATTTAAACAAAATACGGGAAGTTTCAGCAAAAGTCATTAAAAAAATTAAGTCCCTAAAAGCGAAAAAAGTATGTTCTATTCTTCATGGAGCGGGAACTGCGGGGCTGGATGCTTTTGATTGTGCTCAAATGATTGCAGAAGGCGCAATTATAGGTGATTATGAATTTAAAAAATATAAGTCCAAGAAAGAAGATGACGAAAATAACAAAAATGAAATCGAACTTTTGGAAATAGTAGAACTTGATGAATCAAAGATTGACAGCATCGAAAAAGGTTTAGAAAAGGGAAAGATAATAGGTGACTCGCTTAATTTTGCCAGAAATCTTATAAATGAGCCTCCTTGTGAAATAACACCGGAAAAACTTGCTGAAGTGGCTATGTCACTGGAAGGAATTGAATGCACGGTTTTTGAAAAAGATGAAATTGAAAAAATAGGCATGGGGTCTTTTCTTGCTGTGGCAAAGGGAAGTTCAAAACCGCCCAGATTTATACATATGATTTACAAGCCTAACGGTGAAGTTAAAAAGAAAATTGCTCTTGTTGGCAAAGGAATTACGTTTGACAGCGGGGGACTTGACCTTAAGCCTGCTTCTTCCATGCGTCAAATGAAAGGCGATATGTCAGGCTCGGCAATTACTCTTGCTGTTATGAAAGCGCTTGTTCTTTTAAAACCTGCTATAGAAGTTCATGGAATAATCGCAGCCTGCGAAAATATGCCTGGATGCGAAGCTTATAAACCGGGAGATATTTTAAAAGCAAAAAACGGCAAAACAATAGAAGTTGACAATACTGATGCGGAAGGAAGATTAACCCTTGCAGACGCTCTTTGTTACGCAACAGAGCTAAAAATAGATGAAGTTATAGATATTGCAACCCTTACAGGTGCGTGTGCTATTGCACTCGGGCAGGTAGCTGCAGGAATTATGGGAAATAATCAGGAATTAATCGACAAATTAATCAATTCTGCTGACAAAAGCGGCGAAAAATTCTGGCAATTGCCTCTGTATGATGAGCATAAAGACGATATTAAAAGTGATATTGCCGACATGAAAAACGCGGGTTCACGTTATGCAGGAGCGAGTACAGCAGGAATTTTCCTGAAAGAATTTGTCGGTGAAACAAAATGGGCTCATATTGATATAGCGGGTACTGCCATTCTTGACAAAGAGTACAAAGAATTATCAAAAGGAGCATCGGCAAGTGGAATGAGAGCTTTAATAAACTATATTTTGAGTATTTAAAATGATAATGTCTAAATTTAAAAGCTGATTTATTTCTTTTTTTACAAAACAGCTTCTAAAACTTATTCTTGGTTCCTTAACTCTGTTTTAGACTCTTTAAACAATTTTGGAAAAAACTTAAAAATTTATTGTCTTTTTTATCCTCCAGTGGAACAGGTTTTACTTCTTCCAGTTCCTCTTTGGGCGTATTTAAATTCTCTCTAAGAAAATCTAAAACTTCATCAGCATTTTTTAAATCAGGATTGCGATATCTGTAAGAAGTTGCATTATTTTCTGTTATTATGTTTGTTGCTGTGGTTCTTGTACGCGGTTCACGAAATGTATATTGTCCGAAAATTGTAGAGTGTGGATAACTGCAGTCACATGCATCATAAGCTGGTCTATCCGCATCTAATTCAATATTAACAGTAAATTTATCTCCATCTGATCCTCTATGATCAAGGAATTCTTGTTTCATTTGTTCGATTTTTTTATTGGCAATTTTTAAATCTTCCTTGTCTTCTGACGTTATTTCAGACTCTTTACCTTTTGTAACAACTTTAAAATCGTCGGGTCTTCCTCTAAAAGATAAATTTGATTGTGTTATTAGCATTATTTTATTTCCTTTTGTTAAATTTTAAATTCTGTTTATACAAATCACCTGAAGGAAAAAAGATGCTAATATTTCCCACTTCATTTTTACAAAACTTAACAAACAAAGATAGTAAAATAAATTGAAGTTATTATTTTGAGAGAAAAATGGGATTTATATTTCATAAAACTGAATTAGAAGGCGTTATTGTTGTCGAACCAAAGATTTTTGGGGACAACAGGGGTTTTTTCCTTGAAACATATAAGGCTTCCGTGTTTATAGCCAACGGAATAAACATTAATTTTTTTCAGGATAACCACTCAAAATCCACGAAAGACGTGATTAGAGGGCTTCATTTTCAGCATTTTCCTAAAGCACAGGCAAAGCTTGTAAGATGTATTCGCGGAAAAATCTTTGATGTGGCTGTTGATATCAGACATGGTTCAAAAAATTTCGGGAAATGGTTCGGCATAGAGCTTTCTGAAGAAAACAAAAAAATGCTTTATATCCCTGAAGGGTTTGCTCACGGGTTTTCTGTGCTTTCTGATGAAGCAGAAGTCTTATATAAAGCTTCAAATGAATATGCGCCGGAATGCGATGCCGGCATCAGATGGAATGATGAGGAATTAAACATAGACTGGCAGGTTAAAAACCCGCTGGTTTCAGAAAAAGATAGAATTTTACCGATATTTAATGAATATAAAGAGAAAACTAATCAATTAAACTGTCATCCTGAGTAAAACGAAGGATCTGTCAAATAGTGCAAATACTCAAATGGACAGATTTTTCGGGATAAAACCCTCAGAATGACAAAGAGGAGGACACAAAATAAATGAATTTACTAGTAACAGGCGGAGCAGGATTTATTGGAAGCTGTTTTATCACGCATATTCTGAACAAATATCCTGATTATAAAGTTATTAACCTTGATCTACTTACTTATGCGGGAAATCTTGAAAACTTAAAAGATGTTGAAAACAATCCGAATTATACTTTTGTTCATGGTGATATTTGCGACAAAAAGCTTGCCAGAGAACTGCTTTCGCAAGTTGACTGCTGTCTGAACTTCGCGGCGGAAAGCCATGTAGACAGAAGCATCACCGACCCTGATGTTTTCATTAATACAAACATTTTAGGCACTCATAATCTTTTAAACACGGCTAAAGAACTTAAATTATCAAGATATGTTCAAGTTTCCACAGATGAAGTTTACGGAACTTTAGGAAATACGGGATATTTTACGGAAGAAACACATATTGCTCCAAACAGTCCTTATTCTGCAAGCAAAGCATCCGCTGATATGATTGCAAGGTCATATTTTGAAACTTTTAAACAGCCTGTTTTAATTACCAGATGTTCAAATAACTATGGACCTTACCAGTTCCCGGAAAAATTAATTCCACTGTTTATTTCCAATATTCTTCAGGACAAACAAGTTCCTGTATACGGAGATGGAATGAATGTAAGGGATTGGCTTTATGTTTACGACCATTGCAGCGCAATAGACGCGGTTTTACACAAAGGCAGAGAAGGCGAAGTCTATAATATTGGCGGAAACAACGAAAAACCAAATATCGAGATAACAAAACTGCTTTTAAAAGAACTCGGCAAACCTGAATCTCTCATAAAATACGTTGAAGACAGGCTTGGACACGATAGAAGATATGCGATTGACAGTTCAAAAATCCAGAAAGAACTTGGCTGGAAGCCTTCCGTAACTTTTGAGGAAGGAATTAAGCTGACAATTCAATGGTATTTGAATAATCAGGACTGGATAAATAATATTCTGAACAAAAAAGTGGCAGTGTAAAATGAAAACAATACTTTTAACAGGCGCAAAAGGCATGTTCGGGCAGGATGCCGTCAAAATTTTCTCTAAAAGAGGCTATAAAGTCATCCCTGTTGATATTGAAGACTTTAATATTACCGACGAGGTCAGTGTAACAAACTATTTCAAAGATTTAGAGTGTGATTTTGTAATTCATGCTGCGGCTTTTACCAATGTTGACTTGGCAGAAACCGAAAGAGAAAAAGCTTTTCTCATAAACGAAAAAGGCGCGGAAAACCTCGCAAAAATTACGGCTGAAAAAAACATTCCGATTGTCTATATAAGCACGGATTATGTGTTTGACGGGGGAAAAGATTCGGCTTATCTTCCTGATGACAAAACAAATCCACAGAGCGTTTATGGGGAATCAAAACTGGCAGGCGAATTAGCTGTCAAAAAATATAATTCCAAGCATTTTATAACGAGAACAAGCTGGTTATACGGCAAAAACGGTAAGAATTTTGTTGATACGATGATTAATCTCTCTAAAACCCAGTCTGTTTTGAAAGTTGTGGACGACCAGAAGGGTTGTCCGACATGGACTTATGATCTGGCGGAAGGAATTTTAAATATCATTGAAAATAAAAATCCTTACGGGATTTATCATGTTTGCGGAAGCAATTTTATAACGTGGTACGGATTTGCGAAGAAAATTTTTGAACTTAAAAACATAAATATCGAAATTCTTCCGGTAACCACAAAGGAATTTCCTCGCCCCGCAAAAAGACCGCGAAATTCTGTGATGGAAAACAACAACCTTTGCAGAACTTGGGAAGAATCTCTACAAAAATATCTCGAAAATACGGCAACTTTTTAATCTAAAACAAAACCCAATTCATGAACTTTATCTAAAAATTCACTCATATCAGAAGATTTTATAAAATAATTTTCGTAGATACAATTTAACTTACTTATAATAATTTTCCTGTTATACCAATCATCGTAAGCGGTTGTAATTACTACCCGCAATCTATCCATTTCCCAAATGTTTTTTTCTGATTCAATACGTCTTATTGACCTCAAAACCTCGCCGCCATCCATATCTGGCATTATAATATCAAGCACCATAAGCTGATAAGGAGATCCTTGTTCTATAGATTCTTGATATGCCTCTAAAGCCTTCTTTCCGTTATCTACAAAATCGCATTGTCCGTATTTTGAAAGTTCTGTTTTAAATATATTTCCACAAATTTTATCATCATCAACAATAATACTTTTCATTTTTTACCTTTTCTCCTCCAAACATATCAATGCAAAATTATTTTTATATAGGTAAATTTTTCACTATTTAATTTATTATAATACCATCTTTAAAGCATTTTATTACATTTACTATACAATATGCAAATTTAAGTTACTTTTAAAATATACAATAATAAGCCAAATTTTTAACGGCTTTTTCTCCATAAAATCTGGTGAAAAACATTTTCCAAACGCCGAAAGGATCGTAAGGGATTACTTTATAAGGAAATTTTTTTTGTTTAGTTTTTTTAATAAAGTTCAAATAAAGCTTTATACGCCAATATTTACCGTATTTGTCACTCAAAATACTTTTCATTTCGGCAGCTGCTTCTGCACGATATCTAATTAATGATTCTCCACCGATATTTTTTTTATAACCGAGGTTTCTGTTCCATTTTACAGGAAGTTTATGATCCAAAATCCACCACATCTCGTTTTGGGCAGCTTCATAACCGAGTTCATGAGTGGTTACCCAGCCTCTTTGCGCTCTCGGTTCAAAATATCCCGTCCGATTAATACGAGTTTTTTCAATAAGTTCATGACTTATTAAAGGCGCTATACATTCACACCAGCAGCATAAAGAATAATTATATTTCGGTTTTTCTTTATATATCTGGTGTTTTATGGTCTCATTAGAAATCAAAGCGGGTGAAAGAATGCCTATTTTAATATTTTTCTTTTTTATATTATCAAGAGATTTATTCAATCTTTTTTTATAATTTATTTCTTCAAGAAGTTCGCTGCTGGTATTTATAATCCAGTAATAATCTGCCGGAAAATAGTCCATGGCATAAAGCAAAGCCATTTTAGTCTGTCCAACGGCTTTAATATTTTTAGGCAGGATAAAATTTGCCGATTTTGCCAGCGGCATAAGATTTGAACCATTATCGACGGAAATTATATCTTCAAACCCGTCTTTAACAAGTTTTTCATAAATTTTATCAGTCTCTTCCGGTTGATTGTAGTTCAAAACAATCGGAAGTATTCGTCTACCACCCATAATTTTGTTAATAGTCTAGTTAATTACAACGCTATATTCTATTTAGTTATTTTATCCAGC
Source organism: Cyanobacteria bacterium UBA9971 (assembly GCA_003499955.1). Taxonomy (GTDB): domain Bacteria; phylum Cyanobacteriota; class Vampirovibrionia; order Gastranaerophilales; family UBA9971; genus UBA9971. The sequence continues at coordinate 12,801 of DNRP01000116.1, read as the reverse complement.
TTTTGATACAATTAATAACTATGTCCAATTTATAACATAAGCATAAATCGGTTCAAAGCCCTGATTTTTTGTTAAGACATGTAAAAACAGGCTGTTTCCCCATATTGCTTTTTGTGCTCTATGTTTAAAAAAGCAATATGGGGAGGGGTAACAATTTTTTTCTTGAGGGTTCTTTAAGTATATGTGATTTAAAAATAAATAAAGGGGAAAATCATGCAAATCAATTCCGTGTCTCAAAAGGTTGCATTTAGCGGAAATGAAAAAAGTAAAGTGCTAGGTAAAGCAGCAGCAATAATCATTGCTGAAAGTAAAATGCTTGCTCATATGCCAACTCAAAAAAATGAATCTTTTTTATCTCTTCTAAAAAACCCTACTCTCTTACTTGATGATAAGCCATTTTATAAAGATAGCCTTAAAAAGGCAGCGGCTACTTTGATAAGATTAGGAAAAAAATTAGCAAAACAAAAATAAAAGTTTATTAAAGGAATAATAAAGAGGTTGTCTCAAAAGAATGGACAGCCTTTTTTATCTTGAACAAATCACTCTTGCAACGTGAACGCCGGAAGCGGAAGCCTGAATCAAGCCTCTTGTAACGCCCGCGCCATCACCTATCGCAAATAAGTTTTTAATTCCCTCGGTTTCAAGCTCTCTGCTCAATTTTACTCTTGCGCTGTAAAATTTGACTTCAATACCATAAAGAAGCGTGTATCTTGATGCTACACCAGGGGCTATTTTATCAAGAGCTTCAAGCATTTCAATTATGCTTGTCAAATGTCTGTAAGGCAGTACAAGACTTAAATCTCCGGGGGTGGCAGCCGCAAATGTCGGAACTACAGTTCCCTGTTTTATTTTTTCAGGAGTGGATCTTCTTCCATCTAACAGATCACCAAATCTTTGAACAAGAAGTCCTCCGCCCAGCATATTGGCGAGTCTTGCTATATGCTGACCGTAAGCTATAGGCTCATTAAAAGGTTCTGTAAATTTTTTGCTAACCAAAAGCGAAAAATTTGTATTTTTAGTCTTCTTATTTGCCCAACTATGACCGTTAACAGTGGTTATTCCTTCATAATTTTCGCAAACAACTTCTCCATGAGGATTCATACAAAAAGTTCTAACATCATCGCCAAATGTCGGTGCATTATAAACAAGTTTTACCTCATAAAGCTTATCTGTAAGCTCCTCCATGACAGGCGCAGGAAGTTCAACCCTTACGCCAACATCAACAGCATTATTTTCAAGCGGCACTCCCAAACTTCCAAATTCATTAGTAAGCCACTCGGCGCCTACTCTTCCTGGAGCTACTATTACATAATTTGCATGTATTTTTTGACCCTTGTTTGTAGTAAATCCTTTTATTTCACCATTTTCAACAATCAAAGACTCTGCCACTTCTTGAGAATAAACTTCTGCACCTTCTGCAACAGCTTTTTGGTACATACTGTCAAGAACAGCAAGACTTCTTTCCGTTCCAAGGTGTCTTATAGGTGAGTAAATAAGTTTTAATTCAGCCAAAGTCGCGCGTCTTTCTATATCAGAAATCACATCGGTATTTGCGCCATAAACAGTTTCAGTTGCTCCATGTTCAAGATAAATGTTATCTGTATACGAAATTAAATCCTCAAGAACTTTTCTGTCCATATAATCAAGAAGATTTCCGCCAACATCCGGTGTCAAGGTAAGTTTACCGTCACTAAATGCACCGGCTCCACCCCATCCGCAAAGCAGATTACAAGTTTTACACGGCGGACATTTAAATCCGTTTCTTGTTAAACAATTTCTTTCGGTAATTTTCGGTCCTTTTTCAAAAATTGCCACTTTCCAATCCGGTTTAAGTTTAATGATTTCAAGTGCGGAAAATATCCCCGCAGGTCCTGCCCCAATAATAGCTACATCATACACGATCATTTATCCTTATTTTTAATTTACTCTTTAACCCAAGACATTCTATAATAATTTAAACCATGTATATATTAAATCAAAGACAAAAATAGTGTAAAAATTTTTAAGGGTGGGGAATGACTATTTTTATTATAGCTGGAACATCTAACACAGCACACATAGATGCATCATCTCTATCTTCAAATTCTGTATAGTTAAGAACATTACCGTTTATATCTTTGAGCGCTGCAACCGTAGTAGTGTTAGCATCAAGAATAACAGGTTTTACGGATCTTGGGTTTATTCCAAGTATCCATACATCTGAATAAGATACTGCGGTAGCATTAGCATATACTCCATATGATTTTATATTAGGTTTTTTATCCCCATTTACATCAACTACAACATAACATGCATTAGCAATGTTAGGATCAAAAACATATACATCAGAAATTGTACCACAACCGGAACCGCCGCCTGTATGAAAAAATGACAATCTTGTTCCGTCAGCCAACCATAAACTGCCATTGCCATCATTTTTTAATACATTTAACTTAACTGCAAAATAAGCTGCAAGTGTATCATTATCAGTAATCGTCGTAGTTGCTGTATCTGTATCATCTTCGGCTATATTTTTTATTATTACCTGATTTAAAACGGCAACAGTTTTTTTGAGTGCTGTACCATATTTTGTTTTATTTGTGCTTGCAACAATCTTTGGAATCGTTAATGAAGCAATCACACCAATAATTGCCAAGGTTACCAATACTTCTGCTAATGTAAAACCTCTTTGAATATTACTCACATTAAAAATTTAATTCCTTAAATTATCCTTATTTTTAATTTACTTTGATTAACTCAAGACGTTCTATATAATTTTAATTATATATATATTCATGTTAAATCAAAATATATATTAAATCAAAGATAAAAATATACAAAAATGTCATTACCACTCTCCCATTGGTCTCTTGCAATGACAATTTCAATATTCATTCCCCTTTCAATAATTTAACAATTTACACTTAATTAAATCGAGCCTTCAGTTGAAATTTATACTATAATTTTAATTAGTATGTTTATGAATTCATAAAAAGGTCTGTACAAATTGCTCGTTTTTCGGGAATTAAAAGAAAATTTGCTGGAATCTTCCTGTTTGGCTTTAGGTGTTTTTGACGGGGTGCATCTCGGACATCAAAAAGTTATCCTTAATGCTGTTAAAAAGGCTCAAGAGCTCGGAAATACCAGCGCGGTTGTAACTTTTTCAAAACATCCCCGTTTTGTTATTTCAAAATCCAATCCTGATATTATTACTTCTATTGAAGAAAGACTGGAGCTTTTTGAAAATCTTGGAGTTCAGGCGGCTGTCGTTCTTGATTTTGATGAAAAACTCGCCTCAATGACAGCAAAAGAATATCTGAAAAATATTTTAATCGGCTGTTTGAACGCAAAAAGCATTACAATCGGCTATAATCACAAGTTTGGGCAGCAAAGCTGCAAACTTAGGCAACCAGATTCATGCACTAAATACTTTGACAAAAACGAAGGCAAGCAAAGCTGCAAACTTAGGCAACCAGATTCATGCACTAAATACTTTGACAAAAACGAAGGCAAGCAAAGCTGCAAACTTAGGCAACCGGATTCATGCACTAAATACTTTGACAAAAATGAGGACAACAAACCAGGAAACGGCAAATTTCTTGAAAATTACAGCAAAAAACACGGCTATGAAGTAAGTATAATCTCTCCTGTTAAAATTGATAGCCATGTTGTAAGCAGTTCTGTTATAAGAAAATTTATATTAAAAGGTGATGTTGAAACTGCCGCAAAATTTTTGGGCAGATCTTTTAAAATAAAAGGCACTGTAATTCACGGTCAGCATTTGGGAAGAACGCTGGGATTCCCTACTGCAAACCTTTTATTACCTGATGATTTAATTATTCCTTTAAATGGAGTATATTCAGGTCTTGTTAAAATCGACGCAAAGGTTTATCATGCTGTAATTAATATTGGCAAAAGACCAACTATCGGCGATCTGAAAAAAGATCTGGTGGAAGCACATATTCTTGATTTTGATGAGGATATTTACGGCAAAATTATCGAAATTTCCTTTCTTGAAAGAATACGGAACGAAATAAAATTTAATTCCCTTGAAGAGTTAAAAATTCAAATAAAAAAAGATTGTGATTTTATAAAATGAAAAAGATTTTAATTTCAGGATATTACGGCTTTGATAACTTCGGAGATGATGCGATTTTGCATGCCATGGTGTATGAATTAAAAAAACACCTTACTAATCCCAGAATAACAGTAATTTCAAATAATCCTGCAAAAATAAAAAGAATTTATGATGTGGATTCTATTCACAGATTTAATTCAAAAGAAATTATTAAAAAAATGAAATCCTGCAATGTCTTTATAAGCGGGGGCGGCAGTCTTCTTCAGGATGTAACCAGTTGCAGAAGCTTTATTTATTATTTAAGTCTGATTTTTCTCGCAAAATATTTTGGAAAAAAAACAATAATATTTGCACAGGGAATAGGTCCAATAAGTACAATAATAGCAAGATTTTTAACTAAACTTGTACTTTCAAAAGTTGATTTAATAACTGTTAGGGATAAAGAAAGCCAAACTTTCCTGAAAAAACTCGGAGTTAATTCTATTTTAGCTACCGATCCGGCATGGTCACTTGAAATTTCTACGGAAGAAAAACTTTTAAAAGTTGATAAAATAAATATAGGTGTGCAGTTAAGAGAATGGAAAACTCTTACAAATAAAAATATAAATGTTATTGCGAATATCTTAAGCGAAAAATTTAATGATGAAAAAAATTGTATTAATTTAATTTCACTTCAGGATACACATGATCTCGAAATTATGCAAAGACTTAAAAATATTCTTTTAAAGAAAGATTTACATTCGGAAGTAAGGATTTATTCAGGTCTTTCAATTGACCAGAGTATAAATATACTTGGAAACCTTGATTATCTAATCGGGATGAGATTTCATGCATGTCTTATTTCTGCTAACTTTAACGTGCCGACACTGGCTTTATCTTATGATCCTAAAGTTACCAGTCTTGCTTTAGAATCAAAGATGCCTTTTATAAACATGAATGCTCTTAACAAAAGTAAAGATAATTTTGTTCTTAAACTTGATGAATTAATATCAAATAAGGAAAAAATCAGGTACGATTTAAAAGAATTTTCTGAAAAAAAATCTCAAATTTGCAGGGATAACTTTGTTTTATTGCTTAATACAATAATTCAAGAGTAAAATATATTATATTGTCGGGAGATGGAGAAACTAAAGTGTCTTACACGGATAATAAACAAAAAAGAGCTTGTGTTTTAGGCTATCCTGTTGATTTAGTCACAAAAGAGGAGGCTCTTGATTTTGCAGAAAATTTTATGGCAACAGGAAAAGGACTTCATGTGGTTACTATAAACCCTGAAATAATACTTGCTGCCGAAAAAAATCCCGAACTTGATGCCATAATCAAAAAAGCAGGACTTATAATTCCTGACAGCACCGGCATGGAACTTGCTCTAAGACGGCAGGGATTTAATATAAAAAAACTTGCAGGAATAGAATTTTCAGAAACCCTAATAGACAGATGTGCCAAAAACAACTACAAAGTCGCTTTTTTGGGGGCAACACAGAAAGTTATTGAGCTGCTTCAAAAAGAATTAAAACTGAAATACCCCGAAATAAACATTGTTTATGCTCGCAACGGGTATTTTTCCGATAACGACATGCCGGAAATAACTGATAAACTTAAAGAACTTAATCCTCATTTGCTTTTAGTGGCATTAGGCGCGCCAAGACAGGAATACATTATAAGCAAATACAGGGAAGAACTTCCTCATACTGTTATGATAGGAGTCGGCGGAAGTTTTGACGTGTGGGCAAAAAAAGTCAAAAGAGCGCCTGTCTTTTTCAGAATTTTTGGGCTGGAATGGTTATACAGGTTAATTAAGCAACCGTCACGATTTAGCAGGATGTTTCCTGCGCTGCCTTTGTTTATTTTCAGAGCTGCTATTTTAGGACAAAAATCAAGAAGAGAGTATTGATATGGAACAAACAAAAAGATTTAACGAAGAAGAACTTAAAGAATTAGAAACAATATCCAAAAACCTTAGAGAACGAGCTTTAACAATGGTCTACAAAGCTCAATCAGGACATGTCGGCGGCGCTTTATCGGCTATTGACTTACTTCTTATTCTTTATAAAAAAACAATGAAACTTGCTCCTCAATGGAAACAGGATAATGAATGGACTAAAAGAGACAGGTTTATTCTGTCAAAAGGACATGCGTCTGCCGCTTTATACAGTGTTTTATGCGAATTTGGTTATTTTTGTCCATCAGAAACCGATAGTTTCAGACAATTGGGTGCAAAATTACAGGGACATCCCAATAGTGAATATGTCCCCGGTGTTGAAGTTCCATCAGGCTCTCTCGGACAGGGGCTTTCTATGGCTAATGGGATTGCTCTTTCATTAAAATTAGACAAAAACCCCGCAAAAGTGTTTGTACTTATGGGGGATGGCGAATTACAGGAAGGTCAGATATGGGAAGCTGCCATGACTTCCAAACATTACAAGCTTGATAATCTCGTTGCAATTGTTGACAGAAACAGGTTACAGATTGACGGTAACACCGAAGACGTTATGGGACTTGAACCTCTGACGGATAAATGGAAAGCTTTCGGGTGGGAAGTCCTTGAAATAAACGGTCATGATTATCAGGAAATTTATGAAGCGTATCAAAAAGCTTCACTTCTGGGAAGCGAAAAAACTTCTCCTGTTGTGATAATTGCCAATACAGTTAAAGGCAAAGGGGTTTCCTTTATGGAAAATAATGCCGGATGGCACGGAAAAGCCCCGAATGATGACGAATTTAACAAAGCAATTAACGAATTAAGAGGATTATAATAAAATATGATTACTGATAATAGAAAAATTAGTTCGCTTAGAGTAGCTTACGGTGAAGCATTAGCGGAATTGGGCAAAGAAAATCAAGATATTGTAGTATTGGACTGTGATTTGTCAAAATCCACCCAGACAATAATTTTTAAAAATGCTTGTCCTGAAAGATTTTTCAATATGGGTATAGCGGAACAAGACGCTGTCAGCACTGCGGCGGGTTTTGCTTCAGCGGGAAAAATCCCGTTTATAAGCACGTTTGCTATCTTTGCATCTGGCAGGGCATGGGAGCAGGTAAGAAATTCTATTGCGTATCCAAAATTCAACGTGAAAGTCGTCGGAACTCACGGCGGTTTAACAGTCGGTGAAGACGGCGCAAGCCATCAGGCACTCGAAGATATTTGCCTGATGAGAGTAATGCCCAACATGACAGTAATAGCTCCTGCGGACAGTATTGAAGTTAAAGCAGCGGTAAAATTTGCCACAGAGTACAAAGGTCCTGTCTATCTAAGAATTCCAAGACCCAATCTTCCCGAATTACATGATGAAGCAGAATATAAATTCGACATGAAAGCCCATATTTTAAGAGAAGGAAAAGATTTAACAATTGCTTCATACGGAGAAACCGTTATTGAATGCTTAAAATGCGCTGAAATACTTGAACAGAAAGGAATTTCCGCGGAAGTTATAAATGTTTCCACAATTAAACCTCTGGATGAAAAAACGATTCTTCAAAGCGCGCAAAAAACAGGCGTTGTTATGACCGTTGAAAATCATTCCATAATAGGCGGTCTTGGCGGTGCGGTATGCGAACTTTTATCCGAAACCCTTCCTATTCCCGTTAAAAGAATCGGCGTAAGAGATCAATTCGGACAAAGTGGAAAAGATACCGAATTAATGGCAAAATATGGATTAACAGCAGAAAAATTTATAGATGAAGCAATAAAATTAGTTGAATTTAAAAATAAATAAAGTTTTTGCTATAATATAATTTCCAATCAATAGTAAGATGTCATTTATTAAGATTGCCATGTTGGCGCAAAGCGCCTCCTCGTAATGACAGAAAAATATAAGTCGAATATAGTTAGAAAAAATGATCAGATTTAGAAATGTAATAAAAACATATGGGGCGCAAAGAGCTCTGGATAGCATAAACCTGCATATCAAGGTGGGAGAGTTTATTTTTCTTACCGGAACAAGCGGAGCAGGTAAATCTACTATAATGCGCTTAATTTATAGAGAAGAAAAGCCTACCAGAGGACAGGCTTTNNATTGGCGGGGTGGATGTAGCCAAGCTTCCTGACAACAAAATTCCTTATTTAAGAAGACGTATGGGTATTGTTTTTCAGGATTTTAAACTATTGCCGCAGCAAAATGTCTTTGATAACGTTGCTTTTGTTATAAGAGCACTCGGAATGAACAGCAGAGAAATAAATAAAAGGGTTTCAGGCGCGCTTAAAATAGTAGGACTTTTTGACAGGCTTGATGCTTACCCTTCTCAACTTTCCGGTGGAGAACAGCAAAGAGTAGGCATAGCAAGAGCTATAGTTAACGGCCCGCCTCTTTTGATAGCAGATGAACCGACAGGAAATCTNNCACGAGGGAACTTACGAACAATGAACCATTTTGATGCAGACATAAGAATAATTAAAAGAGTTATTGCAGAAACATTCAAGGGTATTGAAAGAACCCGCTGGATGAATCTTATAATAATAACCACTATGGCTGCGATTTTAAGTATTTTTGGCTGTTTATTCAGGACAAGCATTGCGATTTCGGATTTTGTCGAGCATCTGGGCGATTCTCTTGAAGTTTCTGTCTATTTAAAACCGGGATACAGTATTGAAAAATCAAAAGCTGCGATTATAAAAATCGGCAATATTAAAGAAATAAAAGTGATCCCGAGGGAACAGGCATGGGAAAAAATTAAGCAGGAAATGGATGTGCCTGATATAAAAAATCCTTTGCCGGATACATTGCGGTTAAAGGTCAAAAATCAGGATAAAATTGAATATGTAATAAAAAACGTTAAAACCCTGCAATCAGTGGAAAGTGTTCAATATGCCCGAGATATTGTGGAAAAAATTATTAAAATTGGCAATGTGACTAATATTGCAACGATTATTGTGCTTATTGTTCTTGGTGGGTTGACTTTATCGATTATTAACAACACTATTCATCTTGTAATTCAAGCCCGAAGCGAAGAAATAGAAATAATGCGTATGATGGGCGTAGGAAATTGGTATATCAGAGCGCCATATATTTTACAGGGGGCTTTTTACGGATTTTGCGGGGCGCTTATATCCATACTTCCTTTAAGAATTCTCGAAAATTATATTATTTCCATGACTCAATTTTTTAATATGGCGGAACCTCTTGTTTTTACAAATATAGTAGTAGTGGTTCTTATGTCCATGGGAATTTTTGTAGGCTCCCTCGGTAGCTTTATCTCCGTCAGAAAATATTTAAGAATTTAGATTAAATCAGCAAGCTTTTTATAAAGCTCTTTTTCCTCTGGTGTCGGATGTTCAGGAATTATAATTTTGATTTTTGCTGTATGGTCTCCAAAACCGCCTTCTTTTTTAGGAAGTCCGAGATTTTTAAGCCTTAAAGATTTTCCTGATTGAGTTCCGTGAGGTATCGTAACTTTTACAACCCCATGCAATGTTTTAACTTCTGCCACAGTACCAAGTACGGCTTTAGGAGCAGGAACTTCAAGATCAGAAGAAACATTTGTCCCATCTACAGTAAAATCAGGATGATGTTTATATTTAATTACAAAATAAAGGTTTCCTTTTCTGCCTGACGAAGAAACTTTTCCTTCTCCGGCAAGACGAATTTTTGCGCCTTCTTTTACACCTTTAGGGATTTTCACGTTTAAAACCTTTGAAACAGAAGAAACTCCGCTGCCGCCGCATTTAAAACATCTTGAACCGCGGCCGCCGCATTCTGTGCATTTGTCCATATAGCTTATTTTAACGGCTTTAGTCCCTTCACCCATCAAATCTTCAAGATCAATCGCCAAATCCTGTGTTATATCAAGATTTTCTTCGGGCTGACGGGGTCTTTGAGCGTGAGTGTGAGATTGTTGACGAGAACCGGCTGATTGTTGCGAAAAATCACCAAAAATTGATTCAAAAAACTCACTAAATCCGCCAAGTCCGCCCATATCACCAAAATCATTGAATGTGCGAAATCCGCCAAATCCTCCTTCGCCAAAATTCATGTGAATATTTTCATATCCCGGGGGCGGGGTAAATTGCGAGCCTTCCTGCCAGTTGCTGCCCAGACTGTCATATCTTTGCTTTTTTTGAGGGTCGGATAGAACTTCGTAAGCCTCGTTTATTTCTTTAAATTTTACCGTAGCATCGGCAGCTTTGTTTACATCAGGGTGATATTTTCGCGCCAACTTACGAAAAGCCGCTTTTATCTGCTTTTCATCCGCATCTTTCGATACACCAAGAATTTTATAATAATCTTTATATTTCATTTTTTTAATTAATACCCTTTTAAATCCATAATTCCTGTTTTTGGGATAATGAAGATATTATAATTGATTTTAATAAAATGGTTCAGGGCTACGCCCTGACTATGTCAACCCTTTGGGATAAGAGTTTTTCTTTCTTTTGGTTCTGTTTTCTTTCTTTTTGAATGCAAAAAGAAAGAAAACGAACTGGGGTTGAGGGGCAAAGCCCCCTTATAAATAAACTTTCTTCAATAATTATTCACTTCTAATTTAGTATAAGCAAAAAATAATCAAAAAATATGTTTTTTAATAAATAATTTATATTTTGTTTGTCCTAATACAAAACCTGATTTACAATAAAATTATGAAAAAACTTCTGCTTTTATTACTAACTTTAATATCTATTCTTGTGTTTTNNAAACTCTTCCTGTAAAGCCGAAAACCTGAGAATAAACTATGATTTGCTCTATAAAGACACCCCTGTTCTTGATTTTATGTACGAAGAAGGAATTGATCCCGAACAAGACAATGATTATAACAGATATATAATTTCTCCTTACACGCTAATAAGAATTACAGACACACTCCGCAACAAAAAAATCCTGTTAAAATCAGGATATTATCTTGTAAAACCTGACAAACATGACGGCTATGAATTTCTTCTTTTTAAACAAAACGGAAAAGTTGCAGGCATTGTTCCTGTTTATCAAAAAGTTTTAATTAACCCCGCTCTGGTTTATAAAGAGCCGATAAAGCCTAAACTTCCCCTTTACAAAGCAATACCGAAAAAAATATTTATTGAAATCCCTAAAAAAATAATTACACGTCCTTTTAAAAAATCCTGGGAACAAAAAAAAATTCTTACACCACCAAAATCAGCTCTTGAAAGCAAAGTTGTCGGCAACGGGAAATACCTTGAAATCTGGCTTTATGTCGATAAATACTTATATAAAGTATTATTTAAAATCGAAAATTAAATTTTATATAATGGTATATTTTTTTTAAAAAAACATCTATTATTAAAACAAGAAAGGGAAAATTTTTACAAAATTAAGAGTTGTCCGGAGTAGTTATGAGATTAGACTTTATTAACAAAAAATTAGGGCTTATTATATCCCTGACTGTTTTAGGATTTTGTTTTTCAATGAACAATGCTTCCTGTGCGGAAACAGTGCAGGATAGCAGTTCAATCACAAGTTTAAGTCCACAGGAAAACAATATTAACACGACAAATAATTTACTTACTATACAATCAGAAGAACCTGTTTTTCCTGCTGTGGTTAAAACTGCCGAAAATCAGACTGAGCCGACAACACCTGCTGTAAATATCCAAAATAATAATGAAATTGACGCAGATAAAAATATTGTTCCCGTTCTTGATTTAAAAGGCGGCATTCAGACACAAGAGGTTAAAAAAGAAACACCTCTTGAAATATGGCTTAATCAAGATAAAGCTACCGGCGACTGGAAAGGTCTTCGGACAAAGCTTGAAGAACATGGCGTTACTATTACAGGATCATACATGACAACTGTATTTACAAAAGGACACAGCGGCGGGCTTTTATACAAAAGAGGCACTTCTTATCAAGGACTTGTAAATACTGCTGTGGAATTTGACACAGAAAAAATGCGCTTATATCCAGGCGGGAAACTGTTTGTGTTATTCCAGAATGCTCACGGAAAAGGCTTATCAGGTAAATATGTCGGCGATGCTTTTGTATTTAACAATGCTGATGCCGGGAAAAAAACCACCCAATTAAGCGAATACTGGTATGAACAAAGTTTATTTGATAACAAATTAAGATTTATAGTCGGAAAACAAGACGCAAATTGTGAATTTCAGGCTCTTGATACAGGTTTTGAATTTATAAATTCAGGTTTTAACTTTATGCCTAATTCTTCTCTCACCGCATATCCTGATGCCGCAATGGGTTTAGTAGCAGCTATACAACCCACCGAAAACACCTACATAAAATACGGGTTTTTTGACGGTCAGGGTGTAGGCAGCGAGAGCGGTTTTAACACTGTTTTTCACAAAAATGATACTTATAAACATTTTGGAGAAATTGGAATAACTCCTTCTATCAAAAGACATCCCGGAAAATACTTAATCGGAATGTGGCATAACACCGAAAACACAGACGAACTTTTAAGTGATGATGCTATTAATTCAGGTATTATAGCAGAAACTTTCCCGAGTAATCAGGGATTTTATGCGGAATTTGAACAAATGGTCTTCAAAGAAAAACCTGACAGCGAGGATTCTCAAGGTTTAACCGTACTCGGACAATTTGGCTGGGCTCCGCCTAAAAAAACTGAGATGTCTAAATATTTTGGAACCGCAGTTGCCTACAAAGGCTTAATTCCAAACAGAAACGAAGATTTATTTGGTGTCGGCATTAATTTTGCTAATTTCAGCAAAAGATTAGGGCATATAAAAAACGAAAGTGTTCTTGAAGTATTCTATAAAATATGTTTAACCCCATGGTTATATATACAGCCTGATTTTCAATACATAAACAAGCCTTTTG
>DNRP01000186.1 GCA_003499955.1 Cyanobacteria bacterium UBA9971 | reverse complement strand
GAGTCAATAACTTCTCTAAAAGCCCCGTTACCTGCCGAAGCATCTGTGATTATAATGTTTGCAACATTTTTTACTTTATAATGTGCTTCAGGTACAGTTATCGCTGTTCCTGCCCATTCTAACGCGGAAATATCATTTATGTCATCACCCAGAAAACATATTTCTTCGCAAGAAAGCTTATATTTCTCTGCAATTGACTTTAATGAAGTAAGTTTGTCTTTTATTCCCTGATGAACGTCTTGCAAACAAAATTTATTTGCTAATTTATCAATAATTTTGTTTTTTTCTCCTGAAATTATTGCAACTTTATAGCCGTTTTTTACAGCAAGAGAAATTCCCATAATATCTTTAAAACTAATTCTTTTAATTTCTTCATCAGAAACAGACGAATAAAAAACATATCCGTCTGTTAAAACACCGTCAAAATCAGTAACAATTAATTTTATATTTTTATTTAATCGGAGCATATTTACACTTGTAAGCTGGCTTCACTATAAACTTGTCTTAATTTTTTAATTATAGGTTTTTCGCTGTTATAAACAACTTTTTGACCATCCCCGAATAAAACGGGAATAGCTCGCACATCTCGAGTAAGACGGAATAAACCTGTCGGCTCAAGACTTGCGGCATGGTCGCTACCCCACATTGTTCTGTCGAGTGTAATATGTCTTTCTATAGAGCAAGCTCCAAGTGCAACAGACAATATTGTAGGGGTCAGACCTCTTTCGTGTCCGCTATATCCGACGGGATAATCGTATTTATTAATAAAGCTCTGAATGGCAAGAAGATTGGATTCATTAGGGTCTGTTGGATAAGTAGAAGTACAATGATAAAGTACTATATTTTCCGAATCTATTACTTTTAAAGCATGATCGATTTCCTGCATGGTACTCATGCCTGTAGAAATTAATAAAGGTTTGCCTTTTGAAACGGTATGTCTGAGTAAATCATCATTTGTCAGTGTTGCAGAAGCAATTTTGTAGCAAGGAGGATTAAAATACTCAATAAAATCAACAGAATTTTTATCCCAACAGGATGCAAACCACATGATACCTTTTTTCATGCAATATTCATCAATTTCTTCATAATCTTCAAATTTTAATTCAAGACCTCTTTTAAGGTCACCGTTTGTTTCCCCAAAAGGATTTGATCTTGGCATAGCAAGCTCTTCCGGGGTATAAACAAAATCAACAGTTCTTTTTTGAAATTTAACCGCGTCACATCCGGCAGAAACAGCAATATCAATCAATTTTTTCGCAATTTTTACACATCCGTTGTGATTAATCCCTATCTCGGCAATAACAAAGCATGGTAATCCATGTCCGATTACTTTGTTTCCCACTTTTACTGTTTTACCCATATACTCACTTACCCCGTTCACTGTAGTGGTTTTTGCCACTTTTTTCTAATTGACTATGATTTTTTCATACGTATTTAATATAATACCACTCTTGACTTTGAAATTCTTGCATTAATTAGATGAGAAAATAATAAATATACAAATTAACTTGAATTAACCGATAAATTTAAATAACTGTAAATTAACAAAAGTTTAAATAAGTTCTATATTATTTTCATTTTAAGTATAATAAAAATGTTAATTTATTAATGTTAGGAGGAAACCCATGAAAGTAAAGATTGAAGATGGTTGTATAGCTTGCGGTGCTTGTGAATCTATTTGCGAAGCCGTTTTTACTGTAGAAGATGTTGCTGTTGTTAACGAAGCTAATATTGCAGGCAATGAAGAATGCGTTAAAGAAGCGGCTGAAGCTTGCCCTGTGAGCGTAATCATTATCGAATAGTAAATTTCAATAAAATTGAAACAAAAACTCCTTTATTTTTTAGTAAAGGAGTTTTTTACAAATAACATTATGAAATTTGGTTTTTCTGGTAGACTATTGATGAGATATGATTAATTAAGAATAGCTAGAAAAATTAAATGTTTATAGATAAAGCAAAAATTAATATTACTTCAGGTTCAGGCGGCAACGGAATGGTCGCTTGGCGAAGAGAGAAATACGTTGATAAAGGCGGACCGGCAGGAGGAGATGGAGGAAAAGGCGGCGCAGTTTTTCTTATGGCGGATTCCAATTTGTCAACTTTATTAGATTTTAAATACCAGTTAAAATTTTTCGCAGAAAATGGCGAAAAAGGTCGTCCTAAAGACCAGCATGGTAAAAATGGCGAAGATATTTATATAAAAGTCCCTTGCGGAACTATTATAAAAGATGTTAAATCAGGAAAAATCATAGGTGATTTGACATATAGCGGACAAACATTACTTTTGGCATCGGGAGGAAGAGGAGGCAGGGGAAATGCAAGATTTGCAACTCCTATCAGAAGAGCTCCTCAGTTTTGCGAACCCGGAGAGCCGGGTATCAGCAGAGAACTTGAGCTGGAATTAAAATTAATCGCGGATGTCGGTCTTTTAGGAATGCCAAATGCGGGAAAATCTACTTTAATAAGCGTAATAAGCGCTGCAAAACCCAAAATAGCTGATTATCCTTTTACCACACTTGTTCCTAATCTTGGCATTATCAAAAAGCCTGATGGCGATGGGCTGGTAATTGCTGATATCCCCGGACTTATCGAAGGAGCAAGTCAGGGAATCGGGCTTGGTTTTGAATTTCTGCGTCACGTGGAAAGAACAAGACTTCTTGTGCATCTTTTGGATATGACAGAAGAAGACCCTGTAAATAATTATAAAATTATCAATAAAGAACTTGAAAAATATGGTGGAAGATTGAACGAAATTCCGCAGATAATTGCTTTGAACAAAATTGACGCGGCAGACCTTGAAATAGTCGAAGAAACAGCAAAAATATTCAAAGCTGACAACAAAGAAGTCTTCACAATTTCTGCTGCAACAGGAGAAGGAACAAAAGATTTAGTTTATCATTTAATTCAAAAAATCGAAGAAATTCCGCTGCCCGAATTTAATATTGAAGTGGAAAAAGATGAAGACGCGAGCGACCATGACGATAGCGAATATAAAATCCATAAATTTGACCACTTTTTTATTGTAAAAGGCGGCAGGGTGGAAAGATTGGTTTCAGTTACAGAATTAAGAAATACAGAGGCTATCTTCAGACTCCAAAATATTCTTAAAGGGATGGGAGTTTTCAAAGCACTTGAAGATAGTGGAATCAAAGATGGCGATACCGTAAGAATCGGTGAATTTGAATTTGAATATTATTCTGATGAGATTAAAATAGAAAACAATTAGGATTTTTTAGATTGCAATTTTGTTTAACCCAATTTTTATGAATTTGCACTGTATATCTTGATAAATTACGAAAAAAATTCTTTATAAAATTTTTATAAAGAATTTTCTATGAAGTTGTACAATAAAATTAAGGTTGAAAAATATAGTTTTTAAGAGGATGAAAGAATGAAAGATAAGCAATTTTTAATGATTCCGGGACCTACTCCTGTACCTGAAACAGCACTTCTGGCTATGGCAAAACACCCGATGGGGCACAGAAGTTCAGAATTTTCCGCGGTTCTTGCAGAAGTTTTTGCGGATTTAAAATGGTTATTCCAGACGCAGGAAGATGTGTTTATCTTAACCTCAAGCGGTACAGGCGCTATGGAAGCTGCAATTTATAATCTCGTAAATCAAGGAGATAAAGTTCTTAGCCTTGTTATAGGAAATTTTGGTGAAAGATGGGCAAAAATTGCCAAAATGCGCGGCGCTGATGTGGAAACAATAAACGCTGACTGGGGAAAAGCAATTGATCCAGCTGTTTTAAAAG
>DNRP01000134.1 GCA_003499955.1 Cyanobacteria bacterium UBA9971 | reverse complement strand
TTTTGCTTCTTTTAACCCCAGGGCAGTTATTTTCTCAGGATACTGGTAATTTTTTTCCAGAAAATTGTCAACTTGGCTGTATTCTGTTTCATTAAAGCCAACGTCCAGAATTGTATCGTCCTTATCAGGCTTAATAAGGTTTAAAAATAGTTTCCATTTTCGTTTACGATTAAGTTCTGATATTTTTTTCAATACTTTCAAAATCCTTTACAAATTACCTTACAAAAACATAGTTTTAACTTTATCTGCCAAAACTTTGGTACTAACTTTTTCGATATTTTGCATTATAGAATCTTTGACCGTACAGACCATCCAGCATTTATTGCAGGTGTGACAGTAATTTCTGAGTTTTTGTGTTTTTTCAGAATACCAGATGTCTTCAAGTGAACTTTCTTTAATATTTCCCACGCTGGTTTCAAGTATGTTGCAGGGAAATAATTCCCCGTTTGCATCTAAAAAGAATGAATTTCCAAGCGCATAGCAGGGAAGAGGTCGTTTATGATTCTTTGTAAAGTCTATAAGACCTTTCAAATAAAATGTTCTCAGCAGTCTTCTGGGGTTAAAATATTTTAATTCTTCATTTACTATTGTATTCACATATTTTTCAAGGTCTTCAGTTTTTGCCATCAGATTTGTGTCTATATTAAAGTAATTTTCAGAATTGTGAACAATACTCATGGTAAATTCCACACCCAGTTCTTCAGCAAGTTTGTAAACTTCGGGAAGTTCGTGTATATTCTCATTGCCTGCGGTAAAAGCTATTCTCAAGTCTTTTATGCCTGCTTCTTTTAGTTTTTTGACGGTATCAATAGCCTTTTCAAAAGCGTTTGGAATCCCTCGAATTCTTAAATGTGTTTCCTTCATTCCGTCTATTGAAATTCCGACAGCTGTTTTAGGGTTAAATTTGGTTATTTCCTTCATATTTTCGACTATTTTATCTGTTAAAAAACCGTTCGAAGAAAAAATAAGCCTGATTCCAGAGTTTAATTTTGTGAGATTGCGGGCAATTTCCACAATATCGTTTCTTAAAAAAGGTTCTCCGCCTGTTAAATTCACATCTTTTAAAGATGAAGGCAGTTTTAGAAAATCTTCAGGCTTTAAAAGATCAGCAGAAGTGTTTTTCCAGATATTACACATAATACATTTAGCGTTACATTTATATGTAACGGCTATAGTTGCATTAGTTGGCAAAAAGGTTTTACTGGTATTCTTTCTACGCATACCAAAAATATTAACATATTAGTGAAAATTGGTAAATTTTGATATACTCGGATTTAAATCGAAAAGGAAAATACATGGAATCAAGAAAGAAAAAAATCGCGGTAATAGGTACCAGAGGAATACCTGCCACCTACGGAGGTATCGAAAAGCACTGTGAAAAACTTTATTCTTTAATTTTTAAATCCGGTTATGATGTTACAATTTATGCCAGAAAATTTTATTTTAATGAAGATATAAAGGAATTTAACGGAATAAAATTGGTAAAAATTCATGTTCCTAACATACAGGGTGCTGAAGCATTTATTTATTCTTTTATAGCAACAATTTTAGCTGTTTTTTCAAATGCAGACATAATCCATTTTCATGCGCAGGGACCGACTCTTTTTAGTTGGATTCCAAGATTATTTACTCCCAATAAGAAAGTTGTCTTTACCTGCCATGGAATTGACTGGCAAAGAGGCAAGTGGGGATTAATCGGCAAAACAGTAATTAAATTGGGAGAAAAAGCAAGCGCAATTTTTCCTCATTCTGTTATAACAGTTTCCCAGAGCTTAGCAGACTATTATAAGAAAAAATACAATATAAACACTGTTAAAATAGTCAATGGAACTGATATTCCAGATAAAACCCCTTTAAAAACAGTGAAGGATAAATTTGGGCTCAAAGAAAAAGAATATTTTATTTTTGTAGGGAGGCTTGTGCCGGAAAAAGATACTGAAACCTTAATAAAAGCAATGAAAAAACTTAAAACTGACAAAAAACTCTTAATTGTTGGAGATACAGAGGATATTAATTATTTTAATTACTTAAAAAACATGGCAAACGGAGATAATAGGATTATATTCACAGGTTACTGCTTCGGGAAAGACCTTAATGAACTGTATTCAAATGCTTTTGCCTATGTTACAGCTTCAAAGCTGGAAGGTTTGCCTATAACAGTTCTTGAGGCAATGTCTTATTCCTTACCCGTTATTATGTCAAATATTGAGCCGCATAATGAAATAAAAAATTATAATGAAAATAACTTTATAAGTTTTGAAACAAGCAACGTGGGAGATTGTAAAACTGCTATGGAAAAAATGCTTTTTAACGTCGATATAAATATGAAAAAAATTCTGGAAAATATAGCTGATTCCCAAAAAAAGATAATCAGGGAACACTTTAGTTGGGAAAAAGCGGCAGAAGAAACCTTAAAAATTTATGAAGAAGTTATAAAGTAATAAACATCCTGATATTGTTTAACCATTTTTGAAATATCAAAATCTTTTACGAAATTAGAAGATGTATCTGTAATTTTTACAAGAGCATCTCTGTTTTCATATAAATATAAAATTTTTTCAGCAAGGTCATCAGGATTTTCTGTTTCAAAAAGAAAACCATTTTTACCATTTTTTATTATTTCAGCAGGTCCGTCTATATTACTGGCTAAAACCGGAACTTTTGCCGCCATAGCTTCTAAAATAACAATGCCAAAACCTTCGTTTCTTGAAGGAAGGACAAATAAATCTGCCCGGTTTAAAAATTCCGGTATATTATCTTTTTTCCCTAAAAATTTGACTTCTTTTTCCATCTTATATTTGCTGACAAAGTCTTTTAAGTATTTATATGAGCCTGAATATTTTTTGTCTTCAATATCCCCAACAAATTCGCACTCGAATTGACACCCCCTATCCTTGCATATTTTTAAGGCTTTTATTAAAATATCCTGTCCTTTAACTAAATGGTCAATTCTTGAAACATTTATTATTTTATAAATGTCATTTTCGGATTTTTTAGTGTTGTTTATAAATTTATTAACTTTTATTGAATTATAAATCCTTTTTACTTTATTAATTTTATGGTTTTGACAATGGGTTTTCACAGCCTCGGAGATTGCGATATTTAAATCTATAAAATTTTTGTGCAGAAAATATTTCCAGCCTGTTATTTTGTTCATAATATGCATATTATGAACAGTATAAATAAGTTTCAGATTCGGATTAAGCAATTTAAATAAAATTGAAAATAACTTACTGCCATAATCATGAGAGTGTATTACCTGAATTTTATGCTTTTTGATTATTTTCAGTAATTCAAAAAAATATTTGGGATTTTTGCTGCCTTCTTTCCTATTCAGAAAATAACTGTCAGGACATACTTTCAATAGTTTATTTTTAAGCGTTATGTCTGTTTTATCATTTAAAATAACTGTTATAAATTCAATATTTTTGTTGTCAAAATTCTCCAAAACATCTAAAAGAAGGGTTTCTGCTCCACCGAGAGTCAAAGAACATATAAACTGCATAACTTTTATTTTTTTATTTTTTGTATTGCGCATAAATTATTTTTTTAATTTCTTAAATTTAAACAAATTCTGTAATATGTGCTTTATTTTAACTGAAAACCAAGGTAAAAATTCAAATATATGTATTAATTTAACCAAATATTTTTGATTTTTTCCATAGCATTTTTCAAAAAACATTAATTCGCTTTGCCGTGCGATTTTTAACGCAGATGAAGACAGTCTGGAACCGCCGCCCCCTAAATGTAAAATCCTTACATCCGGAAGAATAACTGCTTCATCTCCTTTTTTATGTATTCTATAAGATAGCTCTGTATCTTCATAATAAAGGAAAAAATCTTCATCAAATAAGCCTGTATCATCAAAGGCTGACTTCCTTAAAAACATATCTGCCCCTGAAACAGAATCAACTTTTTTTATTGATTCAACAGGCACATAACTGCCAGCATTAAATTCTTTAAAAAATTTATCCAGATAAAATCTTTTAAAGAAAATCGCCCCTACAGTTGGGAAATCATTGTAAGAAGTCCCGTAAACCATATTTTCGTCATATAAATTACCTCCACAGCATGAAATTTTTTGATTTTCGGGTTTTTCCATAAAATCAAAAAATGTTTTTACAGCATTATCCAACAAAATTGTATCTGAATTAAGCAAAAACACATATTTGGCTTTTGATTGTCTTATCGCAATATTATTTGCCGCACCAAATCCTTTATTTTCTTTATTTTTTATTAACCAGACCTGAGGAAATTCCAGTTCAATCATTTCACAGGAGTTGTCATGCGAATTGTTATCAACAACAAGAACTTCAAAATCAAGTCCATGAGTTTTCTCAAAAATTGACTCCAGACAGTTTTTTATGAGTTCTTTTGTATTATAATTTACTATTATTATTGATATATCCATAATTAAACATCTATAATAAAAAAACGTACAAGATTATTTTATACTAATCAGACTGGATAAAAATGAAATTTTTAAAATTTACAGTAATTAAATTAATAGATATATTTTTATCTCCCGTAACGTATCTTTCTGCCTTATGGCTAAAACAAATCAGGAAAAAGGGGTTAGATAAATTTACAATCAGCAGAAAAATTTTTGAAAAAGTCGGGGTACTTCCTGTTATAGATCATTATTATGAACCGTTTTTCTCTAAAAAAGGCTACATAAGGAAAAAGCTGGAATTACCCGGCGTTAATTTAAACATAGATGAACAGCTTAACCTTTTAAAAGAATTTAATTTTAATGATGAATTACTAAAAATTCCAATGGAAAAAAACAATCCTCTGGAATATTACTATAACAATGAATCTTTTGGTTCCGGCGATGCAGAAATTTTATATAATTTGATTAGGTTGAAAAAACCGGGGAAAATTATAGAAATAGGTTCAGGGAATTCAACTTTAATGGCTATGAAAGCCATTTCGAAAAATATAGAAGAAAATCCCGACTATTTTTGTGAACAAATATGTATCGAACCTTTTGAAATGCAATGGCTGGAAAATTTACCANNTATTGCCAATTTTGCAGTCCGGTGTGCTTATTCATATACATGACATATTTATTCCCTATGATTATCCTTATGAATGGCTTTTTAAGAAAGTTAAGCTATGGAATGAACAATATTTATTAGAGGCATTTCTGTCTCATAACAACAGTTATGAAGTCATAGCAGCTCTTAATTATCTTAAAAACGAATATCCTCGCGAATTGTACGAAGTTTGTCCTGTGCTTAAAAATCAACATGAAAGAAATCCAGGATCCTTCTGGATGAAGAAAAAATGAACCAGAGCCATAGTATTGCAAAAAATTTTATATACCAGACACTTACCAAAATTTTCCAGTTTGTTGTACCGATAATTACAATTCCATACATATCTAGGGTTTTGGGGAGTGAAGGAATCGGGGCTTATTCTTTTACAAATTCAGTTATCCAGTATTTTTTACTAATAGGTGCACTAGGGGTTTCCTTGCATGGAAGCATTGCCATAGCAAAGGTAAGGGACGATATAAACGAGAGAAGCAGGGTTTTCTGGGAAATTTTTTCCTTCAAACTTTGTACTTCCCTGATCGCGCTGTGTCTGTATTTGATTTTTTTATTTACGGTTGATACCCAGTATAAAACACTTTACCTGGTTCAAGCCATATTTTTATTAAGCACAATGCTGGATATTTCCTGGTTTTTTGTTGCTATAGAAGATTTTAAAAAAATTTTTATCAGGGATTTATTATTAAAAATTTTAATTGTGATTTTAATTTTTGCTGTTATCAGGGGAAAAAATGATTTAAATCTTTATGCGTTAATTTTATCATTTTCTGCTGTTTTAACCCAGTTTATAATGTGGTATAACCTCAAAAGCAATGTGGTTTTCAAAAAACCTGACATAAAAAAAATTGCAGTTCATTTTGTACCGGCGCTTATACTTTTTATTCCCCTAATTTCAGGAAATATAAACGCAACTTTTGACCGCATAATGCTGGGAATTTTTTCCAATGTTTCAGAAGTCGGCTATTATGATATGGCTCAAAAAATCATAACACTTTCTTTTACAGCAATAACCTCCCTTAGCATTGTTATTATGCCCAGAATGTCTAATTTGATTGCAAAAAAAGATTATGACTGCCTGGAAAACCTGACAGTAAAATCTTTTAGGTTTATTTCTTTTTTAGCAGTACCAATGTCTCTAGGGTTAATTGCAATATCAGCAAACTTTGTACCGTGGTTTTTCGGGAAAGAATTTTTAAAAACTTCTACTATCATAATAATATCCGCCCCTTTTATCCTTTTTTATTCATGGGGTATCTTTCTGACAAACCAGATAATGCTGCCTATGAATATGGGAAATAAAGTAACCCTTTTCACTTTTTTAGGAGCATTATTAAATATAATTTTCAACCTTTTATTAATTCCTGAATATAATTCTTATGGTGCTGCTTTTGCCTGGCTCATGGCAAAAATCATAATAGTAGCTTCACTTTTTTATTATTTAAAAAATTTGCTTCCTTTAAAAAATATGTTTAAAGAATTTTGGAAATATTGCATCTCAGGGTTAATAATGTTTGTAAGTTTATCTGGATTGGGGATGGTATTACCTGCAAACATTATCACTACCTTTATCCAGATTTTTACAGGCATAATAATTTATATCACTTCTGCCTTTATCTTAAAAACAGAAATTAATACTATGGTAATCAAAAAAACACTCCAGTTATCCAGTTTGCAAGAAAAACTAAAACTTGATATGAACTAATTAATATATAATTCTTTGATTAAATCAGTTCCTTTACTGGATAACTTCATTAACTCGGGCATTTTATCAGATAAATACCCTGAATATTTATCCCTGTTTTGAATAATTGAATTTATTATCTCCCTTACCTTTGCTTCATTATAAGAGAAGTCATTAATATCCATACATAAATCTTTCAAACCTATCATTTTCATAAAAGCCTTTGCCTTATGTTCATAAGCAATCCCTAAGCAAGGCACGCAGGCTTTTATCGAAAATACAATTGAATGGCATCTCATTCCTATAAAAAAATCCATTTTACTTATTAATTTTTGTTGCATATCGGTGTCAAACTCTTTTGGTAAAACATGAACAGCTGAATCGTCTTTTAATTTACCTTTTATTTTATAAATCAGCCCCAGATCATCCCATATTTCCGTTAGGTATTCAGAGTTACGGTTTAGATGGGGATAAAAAATTACCCCATAGTTATATTTTTCAATTAAATCATCTAAAAGCCTGACCAGCACCTCCTCATTTTTTAATTGTTGTACATACGTCCCTCCGTAGCATTTATACAAAATAGGAGAAACCCCTATGTATTTTTTGTCAGACGAAATTTCAAGCTGATTTAAAATATCATCCGCCTCGCTGTAGTCGAGTTTTCTTTGAACAACCGCATCAAGGGAAATATAAAGATTTTTGTTTTTTAACTTTAAATTTTTCAAGTATTCATACGAAATTTCATCCCTTACACACACAAATTCCAGATGCTCAAAAATAAATTTAGCTAATATTCTTACCCACCAAGTCTTGAAAGGTCCGACAGAAGAAGCGTAAATACAGGTTTTTGTCCCTAAAATTATCGGTGCAATAAGTTGAAACATATACATAAAATCCTGATATATATCACCAAGGTTAGGACCTGTAGGAGCATTTACAACCAAATCGGCTTCCTTGACTTTTTCAATCAGAAAATTCATTGCCCTACCGGGGATCAACTTTTTTAATCCGATTTTTGCCAGGAATAATGACAAAAATCCATATATCATATATAACTTTCTGGACATTTTGGGGAACAACATGGAATCCACATGGTGTTTGACCCTTTCATTGTCTGGCCATATAGGACAAGAGGGAACGCTTATTCTATACAAAACATCAATATCAGCATCAGGAAATTCCTGCATTAAAGACTCAATAACAGCCCGGCCCGCAGCTTCATCTCCTTTGTTGCCGGCATGTTGGTTAACAATTACTAGTTTCATTTAATAACTCCTTAAATTCACTTCGCTCTTTTCAGAATTCATTACACAGAATTTTTTATATTATACGGCTCTTTTTGATAATTTATCTTAGAAAAAATCATTCCAAAAAAGATAAAAAACATAATTTTTATCGCAGGATCCATAAAAAATTGTCCAAAAAAACTTGAAATAAAAATAGGTATAATAACAAGTATTCCGCTTAAAAATATTTTTCTGTGAGAGCCTTTAACCTGGAAATAATTTTTATTAAAAATTATTATTAAATAAAATAAAAAAGAAAAAAGAATAAAAAAGCCAACTAATCCCATCTCTTGAATTACAAGAAGATAATAATTATGTACCAGCATCCAGTTAGTAGATTCTGGTCCTGTATAAACACCTATCTGATTCTGGGGTAATATTGGATTCATTAATTGAAAATATGAATTCAGGCCGGAGCCGAATAATAGCAAGTGAATATCATTGGAAAGCATATAAATAAGATATTTCCATAGGAAAAATCTGGTCTGGATACTATCATAAATAGTTGCTGCAAAGGGAGTAAAGAAAGATAACAAGATAACTCCTAAAGTTATTGTTAAAAATATACTTAATTTTGAAAGAATTGCTTTAGTGTTATTTGATGTATAAATTATGTAAAAAAACCAGCATACCCCGAGCTCCATAAAGGGTACTTTTCCATATCCCATATAAATAGCTGTAATAAAAATAAATAATATAATTTTTTTCCTGTTTTTGTCTAAAAACTGACAGAAAGGTAAAATAAAAAAAGTAAGGATGGCTAAAACTCCTGCCAGTCCGCCTGTACCGCCATAGGTTCCTACGGCACGTCTTACCACAGTCGGGCCTATTCCTATATACCCTAAAAATCCTCTGCCTACCTCTTGTCGTCCTGCTCCAAACTGGCCGGTAGTTGACTGAAGAATTCCTAATAAAGCTTGGAATAAACCGGTAAACAAAAAAGCTTTCACTATATATGTTATTTTAACTTTTTTTGTCCTGATAAAATAAACTGTTAGATAAAAAGCCAAAACAGCTTCCAGAAACTTAAAGGAAGATAGAAGAGCCCTAGGATTTAAAGAATAAAAACCAGCCTCAAAGTATAGAATTAAAAGTGCAACAAGCCAAACATCTATTTTTGTCCTGAAATTAACCTTTTCATCCCTAAAAAAAATATTTAATATCACTGATATGGTACAAATTAAAATAAAAATTTCATTAACGGAAAAACTGATAAAAGGCAGTTCCCTTATTCTATCTCTGAATGGGATTGTAAAAATAAGTAAATAATAACAATGCTGGGGTTTAAATACAAAATAAACAAAAATACAAAATAATAAAAAAATTACCAATAAATATTGGATTGGAATAATAAGAATAAGGCTGCCTGTTATAGTAGCAAAGAAAATCAAAATAATATTCAATTTATTTTCTTTTGATAAAATATTTTTCATGAATTCCAGCTTAAAATTTATTCCAGATATAATAAATTAATAATAATATAAATAACGGAGTTTAAGCAAAATAAATGGATTTTAAAAAATATAAAGTTATTTTAACAGGGTTAGCAACTTATTTACCCGGTTTTAACCATTATATTAACCGTGTTAGAAAACATCCTACAATATCTGCAAAATATTGTTATACAGTATGGCTGCGCCATTTGATTAAAGCGTATAACAATAATTTATCAACAAATCCTGAAATTATTGCGGAGCTGGGACCGGGTTCTTCTATAGGTGTTGGGTTAGCTGCATTAATTTCCGGCGCTGAAAAATATTATGCATTTGACCTTACAAAACTTACTTCTCTTGAGAAAAATATAGTGGTTTTTGATGGTTTAGTGGAATTATTTAAAAAAAATACAAATCTCGCAGAATCAAAAGAATTTCCCAGAATGACTCCTTATCTTGACTATTATGAATTTCCACATCACATATTAACTTCTGAACGCCTAAAAAATACCCTCAATGAGGAAAGACTGGAAAAAATCAGGAATTCAATAATGAATCCAAATAATGCCGATTCATTAATCAAATATTTTGCGCCATGGGATGGTACTAATCTGATTGAAAAAAATACAGTCGATATGATTTTTTCACAGGCAGTTCTGGAACATGTCGAAAATCCTGAACATGTATATAAAATTCAGTATGACTGGCTTAAAAATAACGGATTTATGTCACACAGTATAGATTTTAAATCTCATGGATTTCATAAGGAATGGGATGGACATCTGACATACACGGATTTTCTCTGGAACATAATTAAGGGAAGAAGAAACTATTCCTTAAACCGTATCTCGCATAGCAGGCAAGTTTCACTAATTGAAAACGCCGGATTTAAATTAATATGTGAAGAAAAATATACCAGAAAATCTAACCTGAAAGAAAAGGATTACGCTAAAAGATTTAAAGCTTTAACTTATGAGGATAAAAATATAAGTGAAAGTTTCATACTGGCTCAAAAATTTTAAAAGTCAAAATAATTACAAAAGCTGGTAGTGCTTTTTCACTATAATTAAGCATGCCAAGAATTTGTCACATACAGATTCATAAGTTCCGAATTATTTTTAACATCGCTTACACTGGTTAGAGTAAGGCTTTGTTCTGTCGCATAAGCTGTCATATTCTGAATAATAGTGTTTATATCAGCGTTTGTCAGGTATGTACCGTCATTAAGTTGAATTTTTTCAATTTGATTTGCTTTATTATTCCAGTTATTTACTGTAGCTTTATCAACACCTGTGGAATTTCCGTAATCAATAGAAAAATTACCTGAAGCATTTACAAAGAAAGCAACATTGTTTTTATTTACGCTGTTTCCAAGTTCAATAGAGTCATTTCCAAAAGAATCAACAATAGTATCAATATTATCTCCGATATTAAAGAAATACGTGTCATCACCGCTGCCGCCATAAAGGGTGTCATTGCCAGAGCCTCCCACTATAGTGTCATTTCCGTTATATGCGTTAATAACATCATTGCCGTTTAATCCGGAAATATAGTTGTTAAAATTATTTCCATTCAATGTATCAGCATTAGCAGTACCATAAATGTCAAGCATGGAATATATATCATCAAAACTTAATACTGAACCGTCAGAAAAACTAAACAATTCTACTCTTTGATAAGGATTGCCAAATTCATTTTTTATAGTTAATAACAGTTCGCCTGTATCTCTTATTCCTATTGCCAAATTGGAACCGTTCTGTACAAATGATAAATCATCTGCAGTTATTCCCGCTCCAAATTTTACAGTGTCATTGCCCGCGTCCGCAAATGCATTATTTGTCCAAACGTAATCGGAGATAATGTCGCTGCCGTCGCCTTTGTTAAATATATATGTATCATCTCCGGAACTGCCGTATATTAAGTCATTTCCTGTTCCGCCGGAGATTGTGTCATTTACGGCGCCGCCATATATTGTGTCGTCTCCGCCAAGTCCGTATATCTTATTGGATTTAGTGCTATCTCCGTATATGACATTTGCCAAATCATTACCGTCTTTTTCAAGCAGATTGTTTACCTGCTCATAAGTTAATATGCTTCCGTCAGAAAACATGAAGTTTTCTATTCTTGTATTACTGTTTGTATAATGGTATTTAACCGTTAATATATCGTTAGTATCTTTTATTGTGATAGTTAAATCCACGCCATTTGATTTAAACTCAAGGTCATTTAGAGTAATGCCATCACCAAACTTAACGGTATCATTACCTGCATTAACTAATCCGTAATTCCAGGATGTATCAAATATTGTATCGTTACCGTCGCCTTTGTTAAATATATAAATATCATCACCGGCTCCGCCTTCAAGGATATCGTTGCCGACGCCGCCAAGCAATGTATCATTTCCGGTTCCGCCATAGATGAAATCATTTCCGTTTTCACCATCTAAATAATTATTACCTTCTAAATCGTATATTAAATCGTTTCCATTATTACCATAAACTGCGATATTATCGCCTTTTGAATATAAAACATCATTACTCGTTGTTCCTTGAATCGTATCAGCATAAACAGGAGCATCATTGACAGAGTTAATAATTAAGTTAATTGTTTTTGTATCAAACCCGCCGTTGCCATCACTTATTGTATATGTAAAAGCATCGTTTCCGTTGTAATTAGCAGAAGGAGTGTAAACAAGTTTATTATCTGTATTTAAAGATACGATTCCGTTTTCAGCTTGTGTAAATTCACTGATATTAAGAGTATTACCGTCAACATCAGAAGCACCGGCTAATATATCCAGTATTAAGGAATTATCTTCATCTACTGTTCCTAAAACTACTGTCGCTACAGGAGCATCATTTACAGGGTTAATAGTTAAGTTAATTGTTTTTGTTGCAGTTCCGCCGTTTCCGTCAGACATAGTATAACTAAAGCTGTCAGTTCCATTATAATTAGCATTTGGAGTATAAATTAAATTATTGTTTTGATCTAATGAAATTGTACCGTGTTCGGCACCTGAAATATCGGCAATATTTAATTGGTATCCCACATCTTTAAGAACATCCATTACAAGAGGATTATCTTCATTAATTGTTTGCCGGATTGGTATTTGATCAGGATTAATTATTATTGATGTTCCATCTGCAAATTGCAAATTTTCAACTTTTTGGCTGCTTCCTTTAAACCAGTCCTGAATAGTTATTATGTCTGAATTTGTTTTATTTCTTATAATTAGAGAATCATTATTTTGCAGGTAATACAAATCATCTTTTGAAATACCTGCACCTAAAACAATTGCATCATTGCCGCCTGTTTCTTGGATAATATCCTGTCCGTCGCCTTTATTATATACATAAGTATCATTACCGGAACCACCAATTAAAGTATCAGCACCTGTGCCGCCATTAATGATATCATTTCCAACGCCGCCAAATAGCTCATCATTGCCGTCATCGCCAAATAAATTATCATTACCGGAACTTGACCAAATTACATCATTTCCTGATCCGCCATGGATAGTTATATCACCAATACTATAAACAGCGCTGGTTAAATCTACAACATCATCACCGGAACCGGCATCTATTTCTTCAATGCTGATTAATCTTTGTCCGCTCTGCAAAGTCCTTGAGTAGCTGTCATCCAGAAATATTACATCGCTTTTATCTGTAAGTATTAATTTATCGTAGCCGTCTCCACCATCAAAAACGTTATTGGATCTTAATTTTCCATTAATATCTACAAGATGACCTGTTCCTGCATTATCGGGACTACCTGCATTTAATGCCGCCCATCCTGCAGTCCAGCTTTGATTTGATGTAAAGTTAATAGTATCGTTACCGGCTTCACCTTTAATTAAATTTGCCCCATTTCCGCCATCGAAAATATTATCTGCGAAATTTCCTGTAATTATATTATCAAGGTTATTACCTGTAGCGTTAATATTAGCCATTCCTGTCAGAGTAAGATTTTCAACATTAGCTGATAAAGTATAATCTATTGATGAAATTACGGTATCACTACCTTCGTTAGGATTTTCTATTATCAGGTCTTGGACATTATCAATATAATAGATATCATTGCCTACTCCACCTGCCATAATATCTACACCAAACCCGCCATCGAGTATGTTGTCAGCAGAGTTTCCTATTATTGAATTGTTTAAATTATTTCCCGTAGCATTAATTGCATCTATGCCTGTTAAAGTCAGGTTTTCAACGTTAGCACCAAGTGTATAGGAAATACTTGATTTAATTGTATCGGTTCCTTCACTTGTATTTTCAATTACTACATCGCCGATATTATCAACAATATATGTATCATTGCCTATACCACCAATTAAAGTATCAGATCCGGCACCACCATCAAGGGTATCATTACCAACGCCGCCAAATAGCTCATCATTGCCGTCATTGCCAATTAAATTATCGTTGCCTGAACTTGACCAGATTACGTCATTTCCGGCTCCACCAAGGACAGCTATATCACCAATACTATAAATATCACTGGTTAAGTCTACAACATCATCACCCGCGCCTGCATCTATTTCTTCAATACTGATTAATCTTTGTCCATACTGCAAAGCTCTTGAATAACTATCATCTAAAAATATCGCATCACTTTTATTTGTAAGCACTAATTTGTCGTAACCTTCTCCCCCGTCAAAAACATTAGAGGATCTGAATTTTGTGTTAATGCTTACAATCCGACCTGTTCCGACATTACCGGGACTACCTGCGTTAAAGGCTGCCCATCCCGCAGTCCAGCTTTCATTTGATGTAAATATTATAGTGTCATTACCATTTCCACCTTTAATTAAATTTACACCAAAGCCGCCGTTAAGAATATTATCTGCGGAATTTCCCATAATTGTGTTATTAAGATTATTACCTGTTCCAGAAACAGCTAAATCCGTCAATATAAGATTTTCAACGTTAGCCGATAAAGTATAATCTACAGATGAAATTATGGTGTCAGTACCTTTATTTAAGTCTTCAATAACGATATCGCCTGTATTATCAACATAATAAGTGTCATTAGCGTTACCGCCTATCATTGTATCCGCACCAAGACCGCCATCTATCGTATCATTTCCGCCAAAAGTATATATTTTATCATCGTATTGTGTGCCAAATATAATATTATTATTACTATTACTACCTTCTATAATTAAATTATTTTCAATATCTGCTAATGTTTGAACAGAACCGTCAGCAAACTTAAATTCTTCAATTTTAAATTTATTTGAATTTACAAACCAATTCTTAATCGTAATCTTATCATTCGTGTCTTTTATTGCTACAACAAGGTCATTTCCAAATATATATTTCTCCAAATCAGCCTGAACAATGGAATTTCCAAATATAAGAGTATCATAGCCACTATTATCAAATATAGTAACCTGACCATTTCCTTTATTAAAAGTGTATATATTTTTATTATCCATATTATTCTTAATATTTTATAAATTATTTTGTAAATTCTTATTTGTATTAATTATACAATCCTTATACACATAATCAAGATTATTATAATATATAATTTTGATATGTGCTCATTTTTTTAGTTTAAAATTTAAATTTCTTAAAATTAAATTTATACGGTCAAATATTAAATCTTAAAATTTCTTAAAGATTTTTAAAATAAAAAAGTAAATA
Organism: Cyanobacteria bacterium UBA9971; assembly: GCA_003499955.1. Taxonomy (GTDB): domain Bacteria; phylum Cyanobacteriota; class Vampirovibrionia; order Gastranaerophilales; family UBA9971; genus UBA9971. Next base: position 1,344 of record DNRP01000134.1, on the reverse strand, counting down.
TTTTTGAAATAAAATCCCGTATATCAAGTGGGACTAAGCTTAGATATTTTCAGACAGCAGTAAAATCTTTTCTTGGAAATACGAACAAATGTAACTTTTATAAAACCGAAAATATATAGGTTTATTTTTATAAAAAAAAGGGCTTATAAAAAATATACTTTACAAAAACAAAGAATAAAGTAGAGCGTCATAAGATTTCAAGAGGTCTTATAATTTATAATGAAAAAATTTATAAGAATATTTTGGTTTGTTTTATTTTTATTTGCAATGGTAATGTTTTACGTTGCCCCTGTTTCTGTTCCTGATTATGTTGATAAATTTTATCATTTTATAGGTTTTGCAATATTTGCAATGCTATCAATAGCATTATTTGCTGCATTTTTTGACAATAAATGGCTTAATACATTTCTTGTATTTTTGCTTATATTCGGTGGAGTAATCGCAGGGGCAGCAGAATTGGCGCAAAAACAATTTTCTACGATAAGATCCTGTACTTATGAAGATTGGATAGCAAATTTGTGCGGCATCATTTTTGTTACTTTGTTTGTTTATCTTGCTAATTCCAGACAGGAATCGAATATTGATTTATTTGAAGAAAAATTTGATATAGAAAGTTTTTCATAAGATTAGTAATATTATTTAAATTTATTCAAAGATAGTCAAAATTTTATGGAATATTCTCCATGACTTTTTTATTTTGATTAGTGTAATACTTCGGCAGTATGTGCATATTTTGCACATACTGATTTTTCATTAAGTTCATTTTCTGTAAATATATTCTGTAAATGTTTAGTTACAACGCTTCTGTCGACATCAAACAGCTCTGCCATTTTCTTTTGAGCCGACCACACGTTTTCATCGGCATGAGATACAAATAATGACATTGCATAAATCTAAAGGTTTAGAATTTGATATAGTCTTTCACTTAGATTTGTATAATTATATTATTCCTATTTTTGGAGCAATAAAAGGGAACTTAGCATTAGAAAAAGAAGATTTGAATTTACATTATGTTGGAATAACAAGAGCAAAAAAATGCTGTTACCTTGTTACATCAACTCAAAGATATAATTATCAATCAAGACAGTTACCAGCTGAACCCTCAAATTTTTTATTTATAAATGAATTATCAAATTATAGGCTTAATAATACTATTTAAAAGTAATTTTTGACATATAATCAATAACAAATTCATCCATTAATTTACTAAAGTGAAACAAAATTGAAACAATTTACAGATTTTTGCAAATGATGCTTTTTTGCAAAAATACAAATCCCCAAAACAAAATGTCCACGGAGGGATTCGAACCCCCGACATTCACCTTAGGAGGGTGACGTTCTATC
>DNRP01000031.1:11745-14820 GCA_003499955.1 Cyanobacteria bacterium UBA9971 | reverse complement strand
TTTTTTAAGCACTTTCCACATAAGTGGCATATATGTATAAATTCCGCTTGTTGTTTTTCTTATAAATCCTGCCCTAACAAGGAGTTGATGGCTGATTACTTCGGCATCAGCGGGTGTTTCTCTTAAAGTTGTAAAAAACAATTTTGACATTTTCATAATAAATAACCCTTTAAAAATTTTTCAGATATGTTAAAATAATAAGGTGGATAGGCAGGGAGCGCTAACTCCCGTTTACTCTATTCACTTATTAATTTGAGACATAAAACAAGAGTTAGTATTAAAGCTAGCTCTTGTTTGTTTATTAGTACTAATACAATGATTAGTTGACTAAAAACAAGTCCTAAACTCATAAGCACCACCTCCTTTACTAAAGTGTTTTTTATGATTTTTAGTCATGCTTTAGCTGGAGTAACTAGAGTGCCTACCCGAAAACAATTATACAATTAAAAAATTAAAATAAAAATACACCGGAAAAAACCGGTGCAGTCAATTATTTATTGAACTTTTACTTGTTTAATTCGGCAAGAACATCATCTGTAATATCTTTTCCGCCTATAATCATGTTGTCTTTTCTGAAAATACAATCAATTTTTTTATTTTCAGCGACTTTTTTTACTGTATTAACAATATTGTCCTGAATAGCCTGTACATTTTTCTCGTATTCAGCCTTAAAAACATTGTTTTTTTGTTGAATTTCTTCGGTTAATTTTTTCTCAAGCTCTTTTTTTTCACTGTCAGTTTGAGCTGATTGAACCTGATTTCTTGCCTCGGTTAACATTTTTTGAATTTCATCTTGCTGACTTTTGACACTTGTAGTAATAGCTTGAGCTTTTGTGTAACTGCTAAGGATTTTTGACATATCAACAAACCCTATTGTTTGCGCCGCAGTTGCTTCCAGATTTGAACAAAGAATTGTTCCAATTACGACAAGTGAAATAATAATTTTTTTCATGATAATCTCCTTTTTAATCTATTTAAATTAATAGTCTAATTTACTTATAAATTAAATTACTAAATAAATTAAAAATAAAGAGATTTTAGTCTATTTTAGCCTGTTGTAGCCAAATTATAGCCAGTAAAACTAGGTATATAATTAAAAAAGTATTTTATTTTTCATCTTTAAGATATAGTTCTGCAAGAAGTTCAACGGGGTGATAAACCGGTATTGTTGAGTTTTTTTCTATTAATCCCTGAGAAAGACCTATTTTGCAGCCGGCACAACTTGTACAAACAATATCTGCCCCTGTATCCAAAATATTTTGAGCTTTTTCAGATGAAATTGCTTTTGATATTTGAGGCTGAGAAACACAAAAAGTTCCCGCTGCCCCGCAGCATACATCCGCATCTTTCATTTCCTTAAAATATATTCCCTGAATTTGGTTAAGAATTTTTCTCGGTTCTTCAAACACATTTTGGAATCTTTTCAAGTGACATGGATCGTGATAAGTAATTTTTTTGCTGATTTTGATGTTTTCAGGAAAGTAAATTTCTCTTTCAGCAAGGAATTTATTAACATTTATTGTTTTTTGGGCTAGTAATTTGGCTTTATTAACAAGTTTTTGAGAAACAAAATCAGGATAAAACTTCCATACAGAACCGCAAGAAGCACAATCAGTAATTATATAATCAACATTATCAGGAATTTGATTTATATTGTTTTCCGCAAGCTCTGAAAAACTTTGGAAATCACCCGCACTTCTTGCAGCGATACCGCAGCAGGTAAAGTTTTTAGGGATATTTACCTTGAAACCGTTTTTTTCAAGCACCATTAATACAGAATTTTTGATGCTGGAGTTGACATAGTTGTTTATACAGCCGGGAAAATAAACTATATTAAGCTCTGATTGAGGTTTTACAGGTTTCAATTTTTTGTATTTTATGTTTTCGCGGAGTTGGGAGTTAAAAAGAGTTAAATATTTAATAAATTTATTTGATGAATTGTCATGCTGAACTTGATTCAGCATCTTACCATCTTGGGATTTTAGCAATAAGCGAAAGTAGGATAGACCCTCAATAAAGTTCAGGGTGACAAATAAAAAAAATTTGTAAATATTTAAACCAATTTTTAATAAGCCCAGCCTGAAATTCGACCTAAAATTATCCAGTAAAAATCCCTTGATAAAGCCCATTTTATTAGTTTTCAAGCTTTCATGCCTCGCTGCCGCCATGATTTCTTCTGTTGAAATTCCGCTCGGGCAAAAATCGTAACAGGCTTTGCAGCCCAGGCAAAGTTCGAGGTTTTTAGCGATTTTTTTGTTAAATTTCAGTTTTCCGTTGATTATGCCGTTTAAAAGAGTAAATTTACCTCTTGAAACAGTTGTTTCAAGTCCTGTTGATTTGTAAATCGGACAAACCGACTGGCACAACCCGCATTTTGTGCATTTATAAACATCTTCCGCGTAGTCTTTTAAGTTTTTAAATTTTGTTTTTTCTTCATTCATTGAAAATTTTACCGGGGTTTAAAATATTTTTAGGATCAAAAAGTTTCTTAATCTCTTTCATATACTTGATAGAATTCTCATCAAGAGCTTTTCTCATAAAGCCTGACTTTAACATGCCGATTCCATGCTCACCAGATAAAGAACCGCCAAGCTCTATTGCCGTATCAAAAAGTTCTTCGGCAGCTTTTTCAAAGTTTTCTGCTTCTTCTTTATTTCTTAAATCAAGCGAAACATTCGGATGAATATTTCCGTCACCGGCATGTCCCATAATACAAACGGTTAAGTTATATCTATCAAATATTTCTCTTGTTTTAGTAATAAATTCAGGGATTTTATCTCTGGGAACAACAGCATCTTCTGTTAAAACATTTGGTCTTAACCGCGCAACCGCTCCAAAAGCAGACCTTCTAGCAAACCACAGTTCATCTGCTTCCTGCTGATTTTGAGAAACTCTTATGTTTTTAGCCCCAAACTTGTTGCAAATATCAATTATTTGTTGGGTTTGAACTGCTACAGATTCTTTGAATCCGTCAACTTCCAATACTAAAACAGCTTCCATATTAGTCGGAAGCCCGACATGATGAAAGTTTTCTATTGTTGTCATAGTGTTTTTGTCCATAATATCGAGAGTAGC
>DNRP01000031.1:4487-11657 GCA_003499955.1 Cyanobacteria bacterium UBA9971 | reverse complement strand
GCAAGCATTACTTCAAGCCCGAGTACATAGTCTTTTGTAGTTCCGTATTTAAATCCTCGAGGCCCCCCCGAAGACTGGGCAATACTTCCGCCAATCGTGGAAACCTTTAAACTCGCAGGGTCAGGCGGATAAAAAAGCCCGAGATCAGAAACTTCCTGTTGAAGATTTCCAACAATAACTCCCGGTTGGACAGTACAAATAAGGTTATTTCTGTCTATGTTTAAAATTTTGTTCATTTTTGAAAGATGCATTACGATACCGCCTTTTAGCGGAATACATCCTCCTACAAGATTTGTTCCTGCGGCTCTTGGCACTATTGGAATATTGTTTTCATTAGCAATTTTTACAACCTGACAAATTTGTTCTTTGTTTTCCGGTAAAACCACTGCATCAGGAAGATATAAAGCTTCTCCAATTGCTGTAGCATCGTAAGCATAACAATATCTATCCTCATAATCGGTCAATACATTTTGATTTCCGAGAATTAATTTAAGTGAATTTATGATTTCATCGTTAATATTTGAGTTAAATTCTGACACTTTTCAGACCTTTTACCAGTTATTTGACAGTGCAACATCATTTTAGCACTTCATATAAAAAATCATATTTTTTGTTTATTTACAAAATTCTAAGAATAGGGAAGAATTGAAATAATACGGATTTAAAGAAAATGAGAAAGAAGGTATTAGCCGTGAAATTTAATAGAATTGCTTCATTATTTTTAACTTTAACTGTTTTAGGAAATTTGGCATTGCCGGCAGTGGCCGCTGATGAAATTATGGTGCTTCCTCCGGTGAACGATGGAGTTAACCAAAATCAAAGTTATTCCCCTTACATGAATAACTATAATTCACCTGTTTTAAAAGGAGCAGTAACAACAGTTCCAGTGAAAACAGCGTTTGAAATTATTACAAATTCCGAAATAAACACTAAAAAAAATCATGTAGGAGAAATTTTTACTGCCACTCTTAATCAGCCGATTGTTGTCGGGGGTGATATAGTAATTCCGGCGGGAAGCGAAGTTTTTGGACAGGTTACTTATAGCGAGGATGCCGGAAGAGTTGGAAGAAACGCCATTATGGAAATAAAATTTACCGGCGTTAAAACTCTTAATGGAAATAAAATTCCCATGATGGGCAAAATTGTTACAAAAGACAATACAGGAGTGTTAAGAGGCGGTTCTGTAAAACAGCAGCTGGTTAAAAACGTTTCTACTGTTGCTGTGACAACTGTAGGATCATTGGTAGTGGGCGCAGGTATAGGTTCGATTGCCAGTGAAGCCGGTGTTGGGACAGCGGTTGGTTCTGCATTGGGCGGTCTTTTTGGTCTTGGCTATATAATTATAAGAAAAGGCAGAGAAGTAAATATTCCTATAGGAACCAAGATGATTATAATGCTTGAACAGCCTTTAACAGTAGGTCAATAGTTATAAACCAAAATTTAATTAACTTTGTCATTCTGAGCGAAATGAAATGTAGCGAAGAATCTATCCATTTGGGCATGAAAATTTATAATTGTATATTGTACAGATCCTTCGCTTTGCTCAGGATGACAATGAAATAATTTAATTAAAAAATCCTATAAAATTCTTCTATCATCAAGTCCTGCATTAACTCAAGAGGAACTTCTCCGCCTTTTAAGGCTTTTACAGAAGTCATGATATCATAGCTTAAGCCGCATGGGTTTATACAGGAAAAACCTTTCATTTTGTTGTTAATATTAAGAGCAAATCCATGCATGGTTATTCCTTTTTTAATTCCAATGCCGATAGAAGCAATTTTTTTTTCTCCAACCCATACTCCGACTAAATCAGGATGTTTTCCGGCTTCAATATCAATTCTCGCAAGAGTATTTATGATTAAATTTTCAACTTTATCCAAATAAGCTTTTACGCTGAGTTTTTCGGTTTTTAGGTCTAAAATAGTATAGCCGACAAGCTGTCCCGGCTCATGATAAGTCAAATCCCCGCCGCGGTTTGTCATTACAACAGGAATATTTTTATCAAGAATATTGGTTTCTTTCGAGCCTTTTCCCCGCGTAAAAACAGCGTCATGCTCACACAGTAGAAAGTAATTATCGCTTACATTGTCATTCTGAACTTGTTTCAGCATCCTTTCTTCTACAAGAGAAAGTTGAAAGTCATAAGCTTCTTGATAGGGGATTTTTCCAAGTTTTTTTATATTCCACATTAAGTTTTCTCGCTACATTTTCATAATAATTTCACCATATTCCATATGTTTACACAACATTAAGAAATATTAAAATAAATTTATCAAATTATTACTATATCAGACTTATGTTTATAAAAAAATCAGACAAATTTTTTCTTGAGGGTTTTTTAAATAAATAGAAAAAAGGAATTACCTAACTAAAAAATGTGTTTTTAGAGGTACCCTAGAAATTAAAGAAATAAGGAAACAAAAAATATGTTAAATTCAATTTCATCTGTATGTAAACAAAATTTAGCTTTTAAAGGAATGCCTGTTACTTTTAAAACTGATACGCAAACAGTTACTTGTGATTCTTCGGCTATTTCAATAATAGAAGATGAATACGGACGTAATTCCCTAGGATATCCCGGTGGGAAAATGCAATTAGCAGTAAATGCTAATGATGTCTTAGCACAATTAGGAGTATCATTACCTTTAAATAACGAAGTCATTAATCTTTCAAAAAATTCTACATCATCTAGATGCAAACTTCCACCAGGTGCTGAATATTAAAAAAATTATGCTTTAGCAGAAAGTTCAATAAGACTTGATTTAACAGCTTCTGCTACCTGTTTTTGCTGTTCTTTTGTAATTTCGGGGAACATCGGTAAAGAAAGCACCTGCGTTGTGCATTTTTCTGTGTTAGGCAGCAATCCTTCACTGTATCCAAAATTCTTATATGCAGCCTGCAAATGTATCGGCACAGGATAATAAATCATTGCCATAACGCCTTTTTGCCGCAGGGATTCTACAAGTTGATCTCTTACAGGGGCTTTTATGGTGTATTGGTGATAAACACAATAAGCGTCTTCAATTTCTTTAGGTGTCTGAATTTCTTCGATATCTTTGAAAAGCTCGTTATAATAATAAGCAACTTCACGTCTTTTTGCGTTCCATTTGTCAATATGAGGGAACTTTACGTTAAGAATAGCGGCATGAATCTCGTCAAGACGGCTGTTTAATCCGACTTCATCGTGATAATACCTGACTTTGCTGCCATGATTTCTTAAAGAAGCCATCCTTTCAGCTAAATAATCGCTGTTTGTTGTTACCATTCCTCCATCACCAAAAGTTCCGAGATTTTTGGTCGGAAAGAAACTAAAACATCCTATATCTCCAAGTGAACCGACTTTGCGTCCTTTATATGTTGCACCTATTGCCTGAGCACAATCTTCTACCACATAAAGGTTATATTTGTGAGCTATTTCCATTATAGATGTCATGTCAGCCGGCTGCCCATAAAGATGCACAGGTATTATCGCTTTTGTTTTCGGCGTAATTTTCTTCTCAAGCTCTTTTACGTCAAAATTAAAGGTGTCAGGGTTTATGTCTACAAAAACAGGGGTTGCTCCAACATAACTTATAGCTTCAACAGTTGCTATAAAAGTAAAAGAAACTGTAATAACTTCATCGCCCGCGCCTATATCAAGAGCCCTGAGCGCAAGATGAAGGGCATCCGTACCGGAAGCTACTCCGAGTGCATGGCTTACTCCATTATATTTAGCAAAATCTTTCTCGAGTTTTTTGACATTTTCGCCAAGAATATATTGTCCTGATGACAAAACTTTTAATACTTCTCTCTCTAAATCTGTTTTTAATTCTGCATATTGTCCGCTCAAATCTAAAATTGGAATCATGACCATTACCGCCTGTTTTTACTACCCTAAAGTAAATTTTAACATACACAAAACCATGCTTTTATAAAATCTTAATAGAAGAAATATTTTTGTTTTATAATTCAGATAAAGATAAGAGCTGAGAGATTGAAATAAGCTTATGATAAAAGAATTAATTTCCGAAAAAACTGCGGAAGCAATAAAAAAAGCCGCTGAAAAAAGCGAACTTGGACAATTAAAACCTCAAGATGCAACAGAATTATTTATAGATAAAACTAAAAACCCTGAATTTGGCGATTATGCGGTAAATATTTCACCGCTTTCCCGTCATGCCAAAATGGCTCCGCAAAAAATAGCAGAAGCAATAAAACCATACATAAATATTCCCGATGTTGAAGTATCAATAATTCAGGGATTTATAAATTTTAAGCTTGGAAACAGCCTTTTAAATAACGGAATTACAAAAATAATCGAAAAAAATAAAGATTTTGGCAGAAATAATCTTGGAAAATCCGAAAAAGTACTTCTTGAATACGTTTCCGCTAATCCCACAGGACCTCTTCATATAGGTCATGGAAGATGGGCGGCTGTAGGAAGCTCTCTCGCTAATTTATTGAAATTTTCCGGCTATAACGTTACTCAGGAATTTTATATAAACGACGCGGGGAATCAAATAAACAACCTCGGAAAATCTTTGTGGCTGAGAGTTCTTCAGGAGTTGGATGTTGACGCAAGCTTCCCTCAAACAGAAGAAGAAGGCTCAAAAAACTATTACGCGGGTGATTATCTTATTGATGTTGCTAAAGAATATCTGAAACATAATAAGGATAAAGCAGAAGAGCTTTATAAAAACAATCCTGAACCTCTAAATCCTTCTGATGAAGTTGTTAAAAAGATGTCAAGTTTTGCAAAAGGTATTATGTTCAAACAGCAGGAGGATTTGCTGAGAAAATTCAGGACTGAGTTTGACACATGGTACAGCGAAACCACTCTTCACCAGAAAGGCGAAGTAGAAAAGACTGTCGAAAAATTAAAAAATCTCGATAAACTTTATGAAAAAGACAGTGCTTTATGGTTTAAATCTTCTGAATACGGAGATGATCAGGATAGAGTTATTAAAAAAGGCGATGGTTCTTATACTTATCTTACAGCGGACATTGCTTATCATTATGACAAAATCGAAAGAGGATTTGAAAGACTTATAAATATCTGGGGCGCAGACCATCATGGCTATGTGGCAAGGATTAGAGCTTCGATAGAAGCAATGGGGAAAAATCCGGATTGTTTAGAAGTGCTTTTGGGGCAACTGGTAAACTTAATTATATCAGGTGAGCAGGTAAGGATGGGCAAAAGAAAGAAAATGCTCACACTTCAAGACCTTATAGACGAAGTTGGCGTTGACGGAACCCGTTTTTGGATGATTATGAGAAGCATTGATACTGCACTTGATTTTGATGTTGACCTGGCAAAATCATGTTCCGATGAAAACCCTGTTTTTTATGTTCAGTATGCACATGCGAGAGTTTGTAGTATCTTAAGAACCGCGACAGCCGAAAGATTGGATACTGACAACAAAACACAGCTTCCTCCTTTTATAACACAGGAAGAGCTTGCTAAGACCCTGAAACAAGTTCAGGGTGACAAAGGCAATATTCTCGAAGCTCTCTGGAAAACGAATAGCGAAAAAGAAATTGAGTCAACAAAAGCATTAATTTTAAAACTCGAATCTTTTGAAGATTTAATACAAACATCCGCAAAAACAAGAGCGCCTTATATGATAGCAAGGTATTGCCTCGAGTTGGCAAAGGATTTCCATTATTTTTACACCTTTACAAGAGTCTTGAATGTTGAAAATGATGTAATGAAGGCAAGATTATGTCTTATTAATGCCGTAAAGCAGGTTTTTTCCAACGCTCTTGGGCTTCTCGGAGTTTCAGCCCCTGAATCTATGTAAAATGACTGGCAATGAGATTAATAAAAGCTTTTACAGGTCGTTAAAATTAATTTTTTCCGGAATTTTATTTATTTAGCATATGTTATAATAATACTAATAAAAGAGGACTGTTTATGAAAAATATTAAATATACAATCTACAAAGAAGGTGAACATTACGTTGCACAATGCATGAATGTTGATGTTTCAAGTTTTGGGAGTACCGTAGAAGAAGCTATTGATAATCTTACCGAAGCCGTTGAATTATATTTTGAAGATAATGAAAACGTGGTTTTTTTCCCGATAGATAATGTGATTCTGGGAGATAAAACCATAAATGCCTAAATTATTATCTTCTCGAGAAATAATTTCTGTTTTATTGACCAATGGCTTTTCTTTAAAATCAACTAAAGGAAGCCATTGCAAGTATATAAATGAAAATAAAACAGTTATAGTCCCCCACCCAAAACCTGAAATTCCTTATGGAACTTTTCTTTCAATAGTCAGGCAATCGGGTTTAAACAAATCAGATTTTGAAATTTAAATATAAAAAGAAGGTATAATATCTAATAAAAGAAAAAAATTGGAGAAAAAATGGAAAACGAGATAAATGCTTTTGAAACTGCCAGTACACCAAAATTTGAAATTCATGCATTTTTAACTTTATCCGTAAAACAGGGGGTTTCGGATATTCATCTAAGAGTAAATTCTGTTCCTGTTGTAAGAAAAGATGGTCTTATTCTTAAAACAAAATATGCCCGGCTTACAGAACAGGATATGGATGATATTGTTAAAGTAATAGTTCCGCAGAAGCTTTATCACAAAGTAAAAACAACTTATGACTTTGACTTTTCATTGGAAATGGCAAATATAGCAAGATTTAGGGTTAATTTGCTGCATGATTTAGGGAATGTAGGGCTTGTATTAAGGGTAATTCCTCTTGAAATTCCATCGATAGAAGATTTGTATCTTCCTCCTTCACTTAAAGATTTTACAACTTATAATAACGGTCTTGTTTTAATAACCGGACCTACAGGAAGCGGTAAGTCTACAACGCTTGCTACAATACTTAGTTATATGAATAACAACACCCAAAAACACGTCGTTACTCTTGAAGATCCTATAGAGTTTATTCACCCCAATCAAAAAAGCGTTTTTTCTCAAAGACAACTCGGTGTTGATACCGATACTTTCCCTAATGGCATAAAATATGCGCTTAGACAAGATCCCGATGTTATTCTGATTGGTGAAATGCGTGACATGGATACGATTTTTAGCGCCTTGAAGGCTGCGGAAACAGGTCACCTCGTATTTTCCACGCTTCACACCACAGATGCGGTTCAAACAATAAACAGAATTATTAACGCTTTTCAGCCTTATGAAAGAGATGCCGTAAGAATGCAAATAGCTTC
>DNRP01000031.1:0-4468 GCA_003499955.1 Cyanobacteria bacterium UBA9971 | reverse complement strand
ATGAATATGTCTTTATTAAAGCTTGTAAAAGCCGGTTTGATTTCAGAAGAAGCTGCCGTAGATCAATCTAATAATCCGAATGAAATGCAACAAATGCTTAAAGGCGTTTTCCACGGCGCTCAAAGCACAAACATGTAGTCAAATAAAAAAATATATGTTCTTTCAAAGAACATATATTAAATTAATAGACGGGTGTGTAGCTGTTATTTGAGGGTTATTTGGAAATTTTATTAAAATTAAGTATTTTTTGAATTAAAGTCCTTGCTTCTTTTTTTGGCTGCAAAGTCGGATTATCGTGATAAACTGCATAATTTGACAATAAAAGAGCATATTTTATTTTTATAAGTTCGGATATACCTTCATTGTTTACAAGTTCTTCATTTAATTTTTCTTTATCTGTTTCCAGATTTTTAAGCTCGTTTTGTAATTTTTCTTTTTTTACTACAAGAATATTTTTGTCATCGAGCAATTCAAGATAATTAATTTTATCTTCAATTTCATTTAAAGCATGTTTATAAGATTCGATGCCATTATTTATTTTTTGTAGTTCGAAAATTTTAAAATTATAAATATCCTGCATAATTTTTCTTCTTTATAAATTAACTGCGTTCAACAACTTTATATATATAATATATACTACAAATGAAAAACATGAATCACGATTCATGGTGATTTTTCATGTCACCCTTTTTAGACTCAAACGGGTTATTATAGTGGCAAAAACCTCGTTGTTGCAGGATATTTATAATTTTATTGAAATATTTGAATTAAAGTCATGAAAAATCCGAAAAACCAGTAAAACCCTAAAATTCCGCCAAAGAAAGGAATAAGAATAAAGGTTATAACTCGTGGCGCTGATATGTCATAGGTTTTCATAACGGCAAAAGCTGTAAGAATGGTACTCCATAGCCAGCTTGCAAGCCCTATCAGGATTCCAAGAGCTTTAAATAAAAGCCCGTCTGTCTTAAACAAACTTGCAGGAGCTAAAAATATCCAGGGAAGAAGGGCAAATGCCGATAAACATAAAAAAATCTTTGTTTTGCCGCCTCTTTTAAAGATACTTGCAATAATTTCAAGAAAAGACGCGAAAAATAACCAGCTTAAAAGCCCCCAGAAAGAAGCGTTAATTAACTCAAATCCTTGAAAAAACGGGTTCTGTTCCTGATTAATAGAAAATTTTAAAACAGGGCTTAAGATACTTATGAAAACAACTATTATAAACCCTTGAATTAATTGAGGATTTTCTTTTAATTTGTCAAAAGTTTCGGAGGGTTTAAATAAAACGCCGTAAAAATTATCAAAAAAATTCTTCATATAGCTACTCCCACATAAATAAAGGTTGACGGGGATAACTTAAGCTAAGAGGCATATATGATTCGATATTTTTATGAGGAATAAGCGATTCTGTTGTGCTGAATAACATTTCAGTAAATCCGGTCGGTTTGTTATAAGGAGTTACAGGGAAAGTTTCACTTACTTTCGCCATTACGCGAATATCTTTTTTCGCTTCGTAAAGTCCTCCGAGTTTGTCAACAAACCCGAGGGTTTTAGCCTGTTCTCCCGTTAAAATTCTGCCGTCAGCATATTTTTTCAAAATTTGCTCTGTAAGAGTGATTTTTTCGATTTTGTATTTGTCGTTTCTTTTTATTCTGCCGTCTATAATTGCGGTTAAAAATTGTTGATATGCAGAATTCACAAGATTTTGAAGAAGTGTATGCTCTTCTGTGGTCATTGGTCTGTACATTGAGCCTGTATCTTTGAATTTACCGCTTTTTATAACAACGGATTTAACTCCGAGTTTTTGTGTCATAAGCTCTTGTACATTTAAAGTTCCCATAATCACGCCTATACTTCCGGTAAGAGTACCGGGATCGGCATAAATTCTGTCTGCCGCGCTTGCTACATAATATCCGCCACTTGCCGCAACATCCGCCATAGAAACAACCACAGGTTTGATTTCTCTAAGTCTCATTATAGTTCCGTAAATTTCTTGAGACATGGCAACAGTTCCGCCGGGTGAATTGATTCTAAAGATAACCCCTTTTACGGAATTATCTTCAACAGCTCTTTCTAATGCTTTTAAAGCGCCTTCCGCCGAGTCAGGTTCGCCTATCAAACTGCTGGACATATCGGAAGAAATCGTTCCCTGCATTGAAATTAAGGCTATTTTATCTCCTTCAGACGAAAAACTTTTGAAAAAGCTTGAAGCGCTCTGGTCTGATTTTTTCTTTGCTTCAATTGTTTTTACCGAAGTATTTATGATTCCGACGATAATACTTAAAAAGCAAAGGGTTATTATAGAAATTGAAATAATTTTTGTTTTCATAAATTCCTCTTTTCTTCTGGCATTCGAAGTTTTTTCTTTGTCATCCTGAGCAAAGCGAAGGATCTGTTTATAGTTGTTATTTGGACAGATTCTTCGGACGAAAGTCCTCAGAATGACAATTTGATATATTACATTTTATTTTACGAAGTTTTCAAAATTTTGCAATTGCTGAGTTGTCCCGAGGGTTATTAAATAATCGTGAGCTTTTAGAACAGTATCTGATTCGGGATTTGTAATGAATTTACCGCCTCTTTTTATCGCAACAATAATAACACCGCTTTTTTGCCTGATTTCCGAAGAATAAATAGTTTTATTTTCCAAACAACAATCTTTAGGTACAAGAAACTGTTCCATTTTAAGTTCCAAATCCTCGCCCTGACTGTGCATTACAACATCAAGAAAATCCACTACATCCGGTTTTATAATTGAAGAAACCATTCTTTTTCCGCTGATTTCGTAAGGAAGTATTATTGTGGTGGCGCCTGCTTTTCTGAATTTCGGTTCGTTGGAAGCTTTTACGCATCTTGTAACTATTTTCAGGTCTTGATTAAGATTTTTTGCGGATAATGTAAGATAAAGATTATCCACATCATCGTTTAAAGCGCAAAATATCCCTCTGGCTCTTTCTATTCCGGCTCTTTGGAGGATGTGATCGTCAGTTGCATCGCCGGGAATAAATAAAAATTCTTCTTCGAGAGCAGTTTCTTCTAAAGATAAATCTTTATCGATTACTACATAATGCAGCTTATTATTTTTAAGCTGTGAAGCGATTTCTAATCCCGTTCTTCCGTAACCGCAAAGGATTAAATGATTTTTAAGATTTTTAAGCTTGTTTTCCATTTTTTTCCTGCCGAGTATTTTCTGAAGATTAACGTTTACTACGCTGTTTGCAAATTCAGCGGCGATATACAAGAATAATATTACTCCAAATAATATATAGATAATAGTGAATATTTTCCCTGCGTCCGAAAGTGGTTTTATAGTGCCGTATCCTACAGTTGTAAGAGTTTGTACGCTCATAAACAGCGCGTCAAGAAAACTCAATTTTTCTATAAGCAAATATCCGACAGTTCCAACGGTCATAAGTGTTGATAAAATAATCAAAAGTCTTAATATTAAATATGATGGAAACATTTTACTTACTCGTTTAAATTCCGCTGGTTTCTGAAAAAATCCTTGAGAAGCCTCGAGCAATCTTCTTCAAGAATCCCGCCGATTATTTCGGGATTAAATTTAATCAAATCACGCATATCCATAGTCGACCCGAACGCTCCATATAATGGATCATACGCCCCGAAAACAATTTTAGGAATCCTGCTGTATAAAATTGCCGCTGCACACATCGGGCATGGTTCAAGAGTAACATAAAGAATAGTATTATTCAGCCTCCAGTTTTTAAATTTTTTGGAGGCTTCTTTTATGACAAGAATTTCCGCATGAGAAGTTGCGTCGGTTTCTAATTCCTTGCAGTTATGGGCTTTTGCGATAATTTCATTGTTATAAACAAGAACAGCCCCGACAGGAACATCTTTGTCTGATTTTTCCGCCTCTTCCAGAACTGTTTTCATGAATTTTATGTCAATTTTATTCATAAGAATTATTATATGCCGAATTGTCATTGAGAGCAAAGCGAAGCAATCAATTAGATTGCCACGTCGAGGTTAAAGCTGCCCCCTTCTTTTTTGATAATTAATCAAAAAAGTGGGTACCCTTCGCAATGACAATGCACTGAAAATTCATTTTTAAAATAAAACTGCCTCTTCGGGTAATGAATTAAAAAAAAATGTCCAATATAATATCCGAATAAAAGAAAAAATAAACAGCAAATACTTTTCTGTAGAAGGAAGAAGAGATCAAATCATTTAGAAAAGTATTATTGAGAGGGATGGAGGGAAACTCTGTTCCAGCTAATAAAGTTGGAATAGAGTTTTTGCATTTTAAGGAAGGGGTGGGTGATGAAAATTACTAAGAAAGAATTTTATTTAATAGCAATTATTGTCGTTTATACTTATCTGGCAATTCTTTTCCAGATAAATGTAAAAAATTTCATTTCGTTTGAAAAAAATCCTCACGCCAAAATGAGTTTTAATTTGTTTGATTAGGAACTTGCTGTTCCAGAGGAATTATTTCTGTTTTTATGTC
>DNRP01000063.1 GCA_003499955.1 Cyanobacteria bacterium UBA9971 | reverse complement strand
TATTAGCGTCAGGCAAAGCTTTCATACTGGTGAGCGTTATCGGAAAAAACGGAAGTATTCCTTCATCTGTCGGCGCAAAAATGATTGTAACCGATGACGGTTATAATTCAGGAACAATAGGCGGCGGCGCGCTGGAAAATAAGGCTATTAGTTATGCAAAAGAACTTTTGGTGAATAAAAATGCGGTGAATAGCCATAAAATTTGCTGGAATCTTGCAACGGAATTAAATATGCTTTGCAGTGGCGAAATAGAACTGTTTTTTGATTGCATAAATCAAGTCAAGTGGCAAATAACAGTTTTTGGAGCAGGACATGTAGCTCAATCACTAATTAAAATTCTTAATACTGTAGATTGTGCAGTCACCTGTGTTGATTCTAGAGATGAATGGCTAAAAATGCTTCCGCAATCAGCAAAAATCAAAACCGTTAACTCTTGTGATTTTACAGAAATAGCCCGAAATCTCGATAAAAACAGCTTTGTGCTTATTATGACTCATTCTCATGATACAGACTGGGAAGTTTTAAAGGAATGCAGTAAATATGAATTAAGCTATCTGGGAATGTTGGGAAGCAAATCCAAGAAAAAATGGATGGAAACTAAATTTGAACAGGAAAATCTTGATAAAACAATACTCGATAAAATCTATTGTCCAATGGGACTGCCGATTGGAAACAATTCTCCGGCGGAAATTGCCGTCAGTATTTCAGCCCAGCTTTTGCAGGAACGCGATAAACAAGCAGTATTATAAATAGATTGGAATAAATATTTATGTCTTTGGAACAATTGATTATATCCGCAATATTATTTTTTTTAGTGGCAACATTATATTCTTCTGTCGGACATGCCGGAGCGTCAGGCTATCTTGCAATTATGTCATTTATGTCTTTTTCATCAACAATAATAAAACCGACATCATTAGTGCTAAATATACTGGTGTCTTTAATTGCTTCTTACAAATATATTCGTGAGAAATACTATAAATGGGAAGTGTTTTGGCCTTTTGTGATTACTTCAATGCCTTTTGCCTTTTTAGGCGGGTATCTTAATCTTGATGAGAAAATTTTTAAGCTAATTGCAGGTATATTTTTAATAATTTCCTCAATTTTTTTAATTGCAAGAGGATATATAGTAAAAAATCCTGATATTATAAAAAAAATGCCAAAATTTGCAGCACTGCTTATAGGCGCGGCTATTGGATTTTTTTCCGGCATAATTGGAGTTGGCGGAGGTATTTTTCTTTCACCGATTCTTATTCTTCTTTGTTGGGCTAATGCAAAGGAAGCATCAGGAATTGCAGCAGTCTTTATTCTTTTAAATTCAATAACGGGTCTTTTGGGGAAAATTTATGCAGTAGGTAAAATACCTGTACTTTTACTTGGTTTTTCTGTTCCTTCCGTTATTCTTGGCGGGATAATCGGTGCTACATTAGGAACAAAAGTAATAAACAAAAAAATCATATTAACCATTTTATCAATACTTCTTTTATTAGCCGGAATAAAAATGTTAGTTTCGCTAATAAATTTTGTTTAATTTTCGAGGATTGTGTAAGTTAGAGCTTATCTGGTTAAAATTATTTGTCATTGCGAGCGACTGAAATAAAACGAGGAGCGTGGCAATCGCAAGATTTCACTAATTAACCTGAGTCGCTAATTAGGCAAAACACTTATCAATAGCGGGTTGTCATTCTGAGGACTTTAGTCCGAAGAATCTGTCCAAAAAAGAATTGAAGTTTAAAATCCAAAAGGGACAGATCCCCCTTCTTTTTGATACTCAATCAAAAAGTGGGTTCCCTGCTTCACTCAACATGACAATTCAAAAATTAATTCGCGACTTGAGTTAATTATTAGATTGCTTCGTTGCAAGCTCCTCGCAATGACGACCTGACCTGTTACAGCTTAAATTTACAAAAAAACGGGAGGGTAAGCTCAAGCTTACTCTCCCGTTTTAATTAATCGAATATTTTAATATTTAATCAAATTAATATCCGAAGAAACGTTTCCAGAAACCTTTTTTCGGAGGACAACATGGATTACAAGGATCACATGCACATGGAGCTGCATATCCTGTCATACAAGGATTACAGGTGTTGCATTGGTTTATAGCCACAGGGGCTGCATAGCCTGTCATGCAAGGATTACATGTGTTGCATGGAGCGGCCATAGGTACTTGCATTACTTGAACTCTTGGTAAACAAGTATTACATGGATTACAGGTAGCGCACTGTGCAAATGCCGGTGCTGAAATGAATGCTGCTAAGCTTAATATTGCGAGATATTTTTTCATCCGTAAATCTCCTTTTTCCTTTTTACTCCACAAAATTGAAGTACATGTATTTTATAACCCAATAAAAAGGAAATTAGATTCGTAAAATTATTAATCTTTAAATTAATTTTTTATTAAAAACAAATTAATTTGTATTACTACTTTATGGCTATTGTAAACTTCAATTGCCAATTAATTTACTTATGTCATTGCGAGTAGCCTTGACGAAGCAATCTGTTTTGTTTTTTATGGATTGTCCCTCTTCTTCGCTCGCAATGACAATTTTGGCTATCTAGCGTTCAAATTCATTAATTTAATGGATTAAATTTTTTCCGTCGCTTGTCCTCGAAACTACGTTTCTGCGGAGGCTCCTACAAAAACATAACCTCCTTTAATCGGACAGAATTAATTTAACAATGCACTAGTGTTCAGTTTCATTAATTTAATGGATTAAATTTCTTCCGTCGCTTGTTCTCGAAACTACGTTTCTGCGGAGGCTCCTACAGAAACTTAATCCATATTCATACCTTGATAATTAATGAATAATTGCACTAGCAATTCGAGTTTGTAAAATTATATTTTTCAAAATATCCTTCTTCATAAGGAACAAATAAAAAATTGTCAGTGATATTTTTTAAAGTGATAAATAAAAGCGAGGAAAGGACTGATCTTTTTCTGACTAAATGTCAGAAAAAGGAGGAGGAACATCTTTCTATTTTCCTCACCTCCCTTGAGGGAGGGGGCAGGGGGTGGATGATAAAAATATTTTAAAATTTTTTGTTACTTCCTTATTTGTATGCAATACGAAGAAGAGCCGTTTTATAACGACTCTTCCCGTTGAAATTAAATTTCAATTTTTATGGCGTTTATTGTGTTTAATAATAGTTGTTATGAAAATTAGGATATGAAACACCTTGTATAAAGGAATTACATGTATTACAAGGTTCAACAATCGGATATGCTGCGCCTGTTAAACATGTATTGCATGTGTTACAAGGTGCGACAATCGGACATGCTGCCCCTGTTAAACATGNNAATAAACCTAATATTGCTAAATATTTTTTCATATTTTGCTCCTTTTTTATCTATTTACTTTATTAGTTGCTTCACAACTTGAAACAACTAATAATGACTAAGTTATAACCTGATAAATATAAAGTTTAATTCGCAAAATTGTTTATTTTTAAATCAATCTTTTTGTGAAAAACAAAGCAGATAGTAGTAGGTAATGTGACTAGATTCCTGGTTTTTGATTTTATAAGCAGACAGTATGGCGACTTAATTCATACTGTCTGCTTATAAATTTATGTTTGTAATTAAATTTTTTCAAACGCCTGTTTTATATCAGCTATCAAGTCTTCAATATCTTCTATGCCTGCTGAAATTCTCATTAAACTGTCAGTAATTCCCAGACCGCATCTCGTTTCAAAAGACATTTTAGCGTGAGAAGTTTCGCAGGGAAGCGATATTAAGGACTCGACTCCGGCAAGACTTCCTGCTTCCTGAAATAATTTAAGATTTGAAATAAACTCTCTGGTCTTTTCTTTATTTAAAGTTGTTTCCACAGACAAAACACCTCCGAATCCTGACATTTGCGTTTTTGCAATGGAATGTCCCGCATGGGATTTTAGTCCCGGATAGTAAACTTTTTTGACAAGCGGATGTTTTTCGAGATATTCAGCCAATTTTTGAGCATTTTCGTTGTGTTTTTGCATTCTTAAGTTAAGTGTTTTCATACTTCTTTCAAGCAGGTATAAGTCTTGAGCGTTTAGTGTTCCGCCTGTATTTATTACGTATGGACGGATTCTTTTCATTAATTTTTCGGAAGTAATTATTGCCCCGCAAATCAGGTCGCTATGCCCGTTTAAATACTTGCTGGCGCTGTGTACAACAATATCAACCCCGAATTTAAGAGGGTTCTGGTTTATAGGACAAGCAAAAGTGTTGTCTATTATTGTTATAATGTCATATTTTTTCGCGATAGAAACAATTTCTTCTATATCAATTATTTTTAAAAGGGGATTTGAAGGTGTTTCAAAGTAGATAAATTTTGTATTGTCTTTAATTTTACTTTCAAATTCTTCAAGATTTTCTGCGGAGGCAAGAGTGTAGTCTATGCCGAATTTTTCAAGTTCTTCTTTTAAAAAATAATCTGTTCCGCCATATAAATCTTCGGAAAAAAGCACATGATCTCCTGTTTTTAAGAGTGCCAGCATCGCAGAAGAAATTGCCGCCATTCCGGAGCTTACAATAATTGCTTCTTCTCCACCTTCTTCCAATGCGCAGATTTTATCGGCGACAGCTTTGTGGTTAGGCATATTTAAGTATCTCGGGTAGTACAAGTTTCCTGATTCACAGTTAAAACCGTTTGAAGTAGAAGTATAAACAGGAGTGTTTGCTCCTTTTGTTATGCAATCTTGAAAAGTTCCCGTATGAACGCATTTAGTACTTTTTCCGCAATTATTTTCACTCATGATTCTCACCTGTCTTTGTTTTCAACGCAATATTTAAAAATTTAATATATTGAACAAGCTTTAATATACTCTTGTCAGAAATTTTTTACCAGTTAGCAATTATCTATTTTTTTATAAATTTCATAGTAAAAAAGTTTATGATTTTGAGTCAAGGAGAAGACAGAAGGGAAACGGGCTGCAGCCCGTTTCCCTTCTGTCTTCTCCTTGTAGGCGGGTGCGGGTTTTGGACTTGCCGGATTGTTCTTGACGCATTATAGCATTTTGAAAAAACCGCTTTGATTTTTTTACAACGGTTATTATAGTTTATATAGTTAGTGGTAAAAAATCCTGTTAACCTGCGAGAATACAGGATTTTGGCGCAGCGATAGTCCAGATTTTTGAAGAGATAATCCAGATTTATGTTGAGATAGTCCAGAGCAATTTTTAATCTTTTCTTGTTTTTATATAAATATATGCAAAATTTTGAAAATGGGAAGGAAGGACATATGGTTGGAACAGAAAGCATAAAACAGGCTTCAACAAATATTAGAGCTTATCAAGGCAATAATAGTTCTTCTAAAGGGTTAAGATACTTTAATAATTCCAAAGATACTGTTTCTTTTACAGGTAATATGGCACAAATACCACAAAAAGCAGGTTTATTAAAATTTGTTGAAGAGGCAAAGGGTGTTTTAATTGAAGCTACGGAAAAATTATTACAAGGATTTAAATCCAAAACAATCCAAAGCATACATGAAATTGCACCAGAAAACCTTGTTGCAGTCCATTTAACAGATTATATGCCTGTTAATGGTATAATTAAGACAACAAGAGCAGCTACAAAAGATGCAAATGGTGCAAGTGCATATAGAAATACTGTTCATTTTGCGTTAAATCACGGTGTTTATGAACATCAATTAGGCAATTGGAATGATAAAAAAATTGCTGTTTTAGCACCATTAGATGGAATTATGCGATCAAATTCCAGAGAAAATATTATAGGTGGCGAAATTAAAGACTTTTTCATTAAGGATTCTGTTAAATTACCGGAAGGCAGTATTATTGTAAGGCATAATCCTGATATACCAAATGGTAAATTAAAGGTGATAAATGGAGAAGCGATAGATGAATTTAAAAATACCAAAGGTATTAAAGTTCTTGAAACTTCCGGTAATGTGAGAGAAACTGCAAATAAAGCTGTTGAAATGATGGGTTATACGAGAATGGATAAAATGCAACAAGAAATGGCAGGGATTCCCGAAGAACTCATAAATATTAAGCAGGAAGATTTATTTAGCAATCCAGAATTGTTGGAAAAATCAATGAGTATAGATATTTCTAAAACAATGAATGCGGCAGAAGAAATTAATAAGTCTTGGGAAAGTTTTGTAAAAGCTAATGGATTTAAGCGTTATCAACACACAACATCACCTTATGGTAGGTCAGAAGCCCTTATTGAAGGTGTAAAACTGGCAGCATTAAAAGGAAATTCATGGGAACATGAAATGGCAGGCAGTTTCCTTACAAAAAAGGGAGAAAAGATAAATTACAGAGAAGAATTTCTAAAAATAATTCAAGAAATAAAACAATCATTAGGAAAAGATGAGAAACTAACTTACGATATTGATAAACTTGAAAATATTTTAAAAGAAGCTAAAGATCCACAAAAAGCAATACAATTAATCGAAGAAAGATTAAAATTAAAACCTATGATACCTATTGAAAAATGTTTATCCGCTGCTGGTGCAGATGAAGTTAAAACAGATGACATTTATCAATTATTGGATGGTCTTATTGGAATTAGTCCTATCAATAAAATGCAATTTAGCAGGTAAAAGTCTTGAAGAAATACAAAAAGATTTAGTCAGTCATTTTGGAATATAATTTATTTCAAGAATAAGAACCTATCTGGTTAAAACCTCAGATTGTCATTGCGAGGAGCTTGCAGAGCCTGTCCAGAGGAGCGAAGCGACGTAGGGAAAGCAATCTAAAACCAGTCATTATTTTTTGGATTGCCACGGGCTAAAGCCCTCGCAATGACAGTTCCAGAAATAAAGAAACTTAAACAGATAGCTTCTAATACTTTATAGAATGCATTTTTGTATAACTTCTTATGTTTTTCGTATAATAATGTAGTGGGAAAAACATATAAAAGGGAATAAAATGCCTGCATATCTTTACTGGGGCGAAGAAGAATTTAATCTGGAAAACGCGTTAAAAGAGCTTAGAAAACAAGTTCTTGACGAAAATTGGGCTTCCATAAATCATAAAAAGCTTAATGAGCCGGAAATTCAGGAATTGATCGAAACATTACAAACTTTGCCGATGATGTTCGGAAATTTGCTTGTGGAAGTTAATGCGGCGAATCTTTTTTTAAGAGGAAATAAAAAACTCTCTTCGTCTGATGATCAGATGAAAAAGCTCTTTAACGTTCTCGAAAACTTAAACGACAGGGTTCACCTGCTTTTTGTGTGTCCTATCCCCAGAGAAAGCGGTAAAAAAATTGACAGCACCTTAAAACTGACCAAAACACTTCAAAAAATAGGCAAAGTTGAAGAGTTTCCTGCATACAAATTTTATGAGGATTACAAGCTTATTGACTGGATAATCAAGCAGGCAGACGCTAAATCTTTAAAGATTTCAAAGGATTCCGCGGCAATTCTTCTTGCAAATGCAGGGACGGATTTAAGGAAAATTGATACCGAGCTTGAAAAAATCAAGACAACAATTCATCCGAAAGCGCAAATTACGTCAAAAGACCTTGAGGAAATGGTTTCTACGAGTGAAAATATATTTAAGTTGGCCGATTTGTGGATTAAAGGCGATAAAATTCAGGCAATAAAAGAGCTTCACAAGCTTTTTGAGAAAAATCACGCTTTGAGAATACTTGCCACGCTGCAAACTATGACAAGAAAATGGCTGAAAATCAAGATTTTGTCGAAAAGTAAAAGTTCTTTTGATGTTGCAAGAGCGGTAAATTCTCCCGAATTTGTAATTAAAAAAGATATTGAAAAGCTCAAAAATATTTCGGAAGAAAAATTGATTGAATTTAGAGAAAAAGCTGTTCAG
>DNRP01000122.1 GCA_003499955.1 Cyanobacteria bacterium UBA9971 | reverse complement strand
TTTACTTCAAAAGAAACTTCGTTTACGACAGTTCTGTCGTTATATATTTTTTTAAGTCCTTGTGCAATTATTGGCATATTTCACTCGTTTTTCTTTTATTGTAGTTTGTCATTGGGAAGGGTACCCGCTTTTTTGATATTTAATCAAAAAAGGAGGGGGCAACTTTAGCCCCTACGTGGCAATCTAACCTTTTTTCATGTCTTTTAAGCTTTTGACCTGTGTGAATCTTGTTTTTACATTGCCTTCAGCCGTAAAATTTTTGGGATTTACTGTTATTTCTATTCTATCGGCTTCAACATGTCTTTCACCTTCAATAATTTTGGATCTTCCCGTAAAAATAATCTTATTAGGTTTGCTTGATTTATTTTTCTTTGCTGCATCCGTATCGGGAACAAAAATAGCTTTAGGTCCCGTTGCAATATATCCTTTATAATTTATTTTTACATGCCCGCTTGTAATAAGTGTTTGTGTGTTTTTGTCATATTGTTGAAATTCTGATTGTATATCAACAGGTGTTCCGTCATCAAGCATAGATTTAGATCTTACGTTTCCGTAAGCTACCATTTCGTTTGTAACAGGATTATAAAGAACATCATTGGCATTTATTATGCTTTTTTCCTGATTAACTGTTGCATTACCAAGAAGTTCAACTTTTTTAAGATTGCCGTTAGCATCTATGCTTATTCGGGCTTTATTAGAAATTGTATTTATTTCCTGATAATTTATTTTTACGTTATTAGTAGCTACTATAATATTTTTGGCTATGTCAAATTCTTGAGTGTCAGCTGTTATATGGACAATAGGTTTTTTATTTTCAAAAACAGAGGATTCTGCATTACCCTCCGCTTTAATTCTGTTTTTTAATAAAGATAAATTTATTATGTTAGCTTTTACTTCGCTTTGGGAATAGCCGTCTGTTTTAACGGCATGCGCCCCGTTTAAAAAAGTTGCTGTTTCTGTTTTGCCTGTAGCATCACTTTTTACAATAACTTTAGGGCTTTTTACGTTTATGTTCTGATAATCTACATCCACATTGCCTTCAAAAGTTGTTGTTTTTCCGTCAAAAGTCTGCCTGTCAGCCTGAATATTAATATTTTCCGCATAAGTCAGCGCCGACAAGCAAGTAAGAGAAATTATCCCTGTAGTAATTAATGTTTTTATTATTGTTTGCTTTTTCATTCTGTTTAAATCTTCCTCAATTATCGTAAGGTGTCATTGCGAAGCTGCTTGAAAAGCCGACGTGGCAATCTCATACCTTATAAAGTAACATAAAATAATTTTTATCTATACACATAGCTGTTTGAATTTCCGCTAAGTTTCAGATTGGTAAAATCGGAATTAAATATTGATTTGTCGCTTGTAGTAAGCATTTTGTCATCCTGAGTTATCTTAACGTTTCCTTTTGCTGTTATCATATCGGTTTTTCCCGCCCAGCAAATTTCTTTGGCGGTTATAAGTACATTTTTATTATTTGCAGCTTTTGCTCCATTTTTTAAAATAACTTCTTTTTTTGCGCTGTTATAAATAGCGAGAGGAGCTTCAACGCTTAGAACTACAACATTATTTTTGTAAAAATTGCCTCTTACGTTTTGTAAAGTGGCTATATCCACTCCTTTATCGTAATTTGCGCTTGAGGCTACCACTTCCCAGAATTTTTCCCCTTCAGTAGTTTCTGTGATAATTATATCTATTATTTTGACTTGTTCGTTGTCAACATTTTTTGTTGCCGAAGGAGTTTCGGGATTTGGTTTGACTTTTTCTCCTGAATCAGAGAAAAACACCCATACGCTTAAAACTGTTAAAACACACAAAATAATTATAGATGTTAAAGTTTTTTTAGACATTTTTATAGAGCTTTCAAAAGTTAAATTTTCTTCTATTTAGAATAAATTTTAGCAACAACCAGACAAATTTGGTAGTAATTTTTAGAATGTTACAAAATGTTAAATCGGGTTTTTGTCGTTAAAAACCTTGCTACAGTAATGCATGCGGCTGTGTTTAAAAATTTTTCAGTAAATTGGACAGCAAATTTTTATTTTGAGAGACATTTAAAAATTATGTTAAACAATTAAAAAAGGAAGGTAAAAATGCAAATAAATCAACCCAAACTTAAACGTTTTGCTCAAATTCTAACCCGAAATGATGTAAGAATAGTAAGTTCCAGGCTGCCTAACGGAGAATATGTCGCAGCGTTTGTTGATAAAAAGCTTGGTTCAGAGTTTACTGCTTCTATTGCAAATAAAATAAGCAAAAACCATTTAGAACGTCTTTATGCGACAGGAGAAGGGAAAGATCCAAGGGAAGCCGCATTAGCATTTATACAAAAATTGCCGGAAAAAGGAACAATTGAATTCCATAATCTTAATGATTGGGAAAATTTAATACCTGCAAAAAGTATTGATTATAGGATTTAATTTTATTAATTTAATTAAAAAAGGGCTTACGCCCTTTTATTTTTTTTGAAAAATCATAATGTATTCGTGTTTAAAGATATTAAAGCCGCCGGCTAAAGCTCTGTATCTCCAGAGATTGCCTGTTCTTCCCTTGCCCATTTCATTTCCTTCTATGTTTTTAACGATAACAGACTTTGTTTTAAAGCCCAGTTCGTTCATTTTTTGCATACAAAGAAAACCTAACGGTATTAATTCACCTTTTGAATATTTATCGCCTATGATTAAAGCCGCGTATCTTCCGCTCTCAAGGCAGTCATACCCGTTTTTAGCCACACCTTTAAACATTTCAAGAAACTCTTCCGTCGTTTCGCAATTTGAAAGGTCTTCCGCTTTATCACTAAATTTTATAATATCAGCATATGGAGGATGAAGCACTAAAAATTGCGCTTTTTCTCTTCCGAAAGAATAAAGAGCATTTTCTATACCTTGTTTAGCTTCCAGAGAAGTGCTATCAGCACTTATAACTTCTACAAGATTTTTTCCGCCGTGATTTTTAATAACTTCTTCAACCTGTGAAGCTAGCTCGGGTTTTAATTCTACGCCGATACATCTTCTCCCCATATTTATAGCTTCTATTGCAGAAGTTCCAGATCCTAAAAACAAGTCAAGAACAACATCATCAGGTTTTGTGTATCTGTTGTAAAGCTGTTCAGCTATTTGAGGGATATAATTTCCGTGATAGTTGAATTTATGACCATTTCCTTTTGCTCTTGAGGGAAACATCCAGAGTGTGCCTGTTTCCACATGGTCATAAGCTCGCCAATTGTTTAAGTCAATATCATTGTAAGACTTGGTTTTTTTAACCGTATTCCCGCTAATAACCGTTAAGTCCACTGCGGACTTTTTATTTCTTTGTATTGCCAAAACTTCTCACTCCCGACTAATATGGTTTGTATTGCCCCAGTTTTGATTTTTCTTAAAATAATTTGATTAGTAAATCTAAATAATAAACACAGGAATACTATAGTTGATTGTAGGGCAAATTGAATCATTATTATGGAGTATTTTTGTATCTGGTATTTATATTAACTTTTTGCCCTTTTTTTCTTTTAAGTAATATAATTTAAATGAGAAATACTAGTGTGGGATAAGAATTGAAAGAAAGATTTTGTAATGTCAGATCCATATTTTTCATACAATAGAAAAAAATTCAAAAAACAAAGACAAACAGAGGGTTTTCAATACTTTTTTGTAATATTGTGCGCTTCTGTTTTGGCGGCAGGAATGGCATTAGTACTTTATTTTAACAGTTTGCCGACAATTGCGCAGCTTTCGGAATATGAGCCTACTTTGACTTCTCAGATAGTTTCCAGTGATGACGTTGTAATAAAGACTTTTGGGGCGTATAAATCTGAAAAAGTTTCTGTTGATCAAATGCCCGATAATTTAAAAAAGGCGATCGTAGCTATTGAAGATAAGAATTTTTATAGCCACAGGGGTTTTGATCCTGTAGCTCTTGCAAGATCTACTGTGTCAAATATTATGGCAAGAAAAATTGTTCAGGGGGCAAGCACAATAACCCAACAGCTTGCAAGAATTCTATTTCTTTCTCAGGAAAAGACTTTTGACAGAAAATTTAAAGAATTAATCATCGCTTACAGGCTGGAAAAAACTATACCAAAAGATCAGATACTTGAAATGTACCTGAATAATGTTTATTTAGGTGAAGGCGCTTATGGAGTAGAGGCCGCGGCGGAAATTTATTTTAATAAAAAAGTTGAAGACCTTAATCTTGCTGAAAGTTCACTGATTGCAGGGCTTCCTCAAGCGCCTTCTGTTTATTCGCCCTATCAAAATATGAATCTTGCCTTAAAAAGAAGATCAAAAGTCTTAAAAAGAATGGTTGAAGAAGGATTTATCACTGCAGAACAAGCCGGCGAAGCAAATAATGCAAAAGTATTGCTCAGCGAAGAAGCCCGGCGTACTGCTCTTAAAAAAGCACCATACTTTAATGATTTTGTAATGAGAGAATTAAAAGAAAAAGCGGGCTTGACGGAAGATGAAATCATTCAGGGTGGCTATAAAATCTATACAACTCTGAATTACGATATGCAAAAAGAAGCTGAAAAAAGCTTAAGAACCGGCATGAAAGAATGGGGATTAAGTAAGCCTTATAATCAGGCAGCTTTAATTTCTTATGATACAACATCAGGACAGATTTTAGCGTATATTGGAGGAAAAGACTATTCGGAAACACAATTTGATAGGGTTTCTCAAGCAGTAAGACAGCCGGGTTCTTCGTTTAAGGTGTTTGTGTACGCAACTGCAATGGAAAAAGGATTAACTCCTTTTACAAAATATCCTGACAAACCTATAAAGATAGGAAATTGGTCGCCTGCAAACTATGGCGGCAAATATAGAGGAGAAATCCCTTTATACAAAGCGCTTGCTTATTCTTCAAATTCTATCGCGGTAAAGTTAATTCAGGATGTGGGTGTGGAAGATGTCATAAGAATGGCGAGCAGATTGGGAATAACGACTCCTATAGCTCATGATCCTACAATTGCTTTAGGCTCAAGCGCGGTTAAACTTATAGATATGGCTACGGCTTATGGTGTATTCGCCAATGGAGGCGTAAAAGTTGAACCGTATGCTGTGGAAAGAGTTGAAACAATTACAGGAAACATTGTATATCAGGCAAATAACAACTATAAACGAATTATTGACGTAAAAACAGTGGCTTATATGGTTGAGATGCTTAAGCAAGTAATTAAACAGGGTACAGGCAGGGCTTCCGCGATAGGGCGACCTTCTGCAGGCAAAACAGGTACTACTGATAGCTATAGAGATGCATGGTTTATGGGTTTTACTCCTGATATAGTCACCGGTGTGTGGGTCGGAAATGATAATAATACAACTAATGGAAGCCTTACCGGCGGGACTATTCCCGCTATTATCTGGCGAAATTACATGAAAGCAGTAACAAAAGATAAGCCTGTGATGGATTTCATGTATCCTGAAATACTTGTTGATAAAATTAAGGATAATTCCACAGGCGAAATTGTGAAAGAAACTGTTGGTACTACCGGCGCAATGCAGGGAGATCAGAATGTCAAATTTAATAAATCAAACGTTGATCTTGATAATTTGGATTTTGAAGAAACAAGGCCAAAAACTAATTCTACTCAAAAGCAACAGCCTGTGAATTCTTATCAGGATGATTCACCTCCTGTTCCTTCAAATAACTCTTCATTGAGAGATTTTAGTCCTGCTCCTGTTCCTATAACACAGGTTAGAATTAAAAAAACAGATGAACCTCCTTTACCGGGGCAAAAAACTGTTGGAAATGCAGGATTTTAAATATTGTCATCCTGAGGAACGAAGTGACGTGAGGATCTGTTCCATATGAATATTCAAAATATTGCAATAATTGGCGGAGGTCCGGCAGGTTTTATGGTTGCTGTTGTTGCAGCAGAAAATTCTTCCGGTAAAATTCACATTGATATTTTTGAAAAAAATATTACTTTAAAAACCATTCTTTATACCGGAAACGGCAGATGTAATCTTTCAAATGAAATCTATGACTACAAAGAGCTTGCTTCTAACTATCCAAGAGGCGAGAAATTCTTATATTCAGCTTTCAGCAGGTTTGGAGTGAAAGAAACTCTGGACTGGTTTTATCGGCATGGGGTGGAAACTTATGTTCAGGAAGATAACAGGATATTCCCGACTACTGATAAGGCTTCTACTATCAGAGATATGTTTATACAAAGAGCTGAAAATATTTCTATAAATATACTTTCGCATACTTCAACTAAAAAAATAATTAAAAAAGACGATAAATTTGTTGTACAGATGGAAAATTTTACTAAAGAATATGACAAAGTAATAATCGCAACCGGTGGAAGCTCAAGGGATTTACAAAACAGCGGGTATGAATTAGCTAAAAGCTTTGGGCATCGTATAACAGAGCTAAAGCCATCATTGACAGCTCTTAGGACAAAAGAAAATTTTGTCCAGAAACTCGCGGGTGTTTCTGTTAAAAATGCCGAAATCTCCAGTTATTTTTTAAAAGTAGATTGCCACGTCGGAGCTGAAGCCCATCCTCGCAATGACGGAAGGTTAATTACAAAGTTCAAAGGGGATTTTGTTTTTACTCACAAAGGTGTTTCGGGGCCTGTAATTTTCAAGACTTCCGCGTATTGCGCTTATTTGAATTACTCAAAAAATAATCCTTTATTGCTAAAAATAAATTTTTTACCTGATTTAAATAGAGAAACTCTTGAAAAAGAGCTTCTTGAGGAATTTAATTCTAATCCTCATAAGAGTTTAGATAATATTTTAAAGAAATACCTTCCCAAGTCTTTAATAGATGCGCTTTTGGAAGAAGCAAAACTTGATACAGACAAAAAAGCCAGTCAGATTACCAAAGAAGATAGGAAAAAAATCCTCAAAATTCTTACAGAAACAGAATTGACTGTGATTTCTCACGAGCCGGAAGGCGAAATCGTTACAGCAGGCGGAGTTTGTCTTAAAGAAATCAACCCTAAGACTATGGAATCAAAGCTTGTAAGCGGGCTTTATTTCTGTGGGGAAGTTATGGATATAGACGGGCTTACCGGAGGTTTCAACCTTCAGGCATGCTGGTCAACAGGGTTTATTGCAGGGATAAATATTTTTAAAGAAATTCTATAGATAAAATTTTTTTATTTAAACCCATGTTCATTTTCTTTCTTTTTGAACGCAAAAGAGAAAGAAAACGAACCAAAAGAAAGAAAAACTATAACCCAGAGGGTCGACACAGTCAGGGGTAAAGCCCCCGAACCCCCTTGGAAACGAAGGCGGCTAAAAGGGTACAACCTTTTTTATAAACAAAATTTGTACTTTTCTATACGCAAGCAATCTTCTTGCTTAATTTGTCAGCGACTTCTTCATACCCTTTCCTGCCCATAAGCGCGTAAGTGTAGTTCTTTGCCTGCTCTACGCCTGGCTGGTTGAAGGTGTCGATGTTGTAAAGAGCACCTGCAATAGCTGTCTGAACTTCCAACATATATAAAAGCTGTCCTAAATAGTATTCGTTGATTACAGGAAGCGTGATTGTAATGTTCGGACGCTTGTAATCCGTTACAGCAACTCTTGTTGAGTCAGCTTCTGCATTCATTAAGTCGTTTACTGTTCTTCCGCAGAGGTAGCCAAGCTCGGAATCTTCATAAACACGAGGAATTTCGAGTGTTGTGTCAAATTTGCCGACTCTTACAAAGCTGATTAATTTGTCGTTAGGTCCTTCGTTGTAAAGCTGAACCTGCGAATGCTGATCTGTTGCGCCAAGCGCTTTAAGCGGTGTAGGTCCTGCGTGAACAACTTTTCCTTCAAGGTCGACTTCTTTGCCGAGAGATTCCGCCCAAAGTTGAACGTACCAGTCAGAAACATATTTTAATCTGCTTGAATATGGCATCATTACAGAAATATTTTTGCCTTTTTTGTCCATTAAATAGTGAATTAAAGCATTTTGCGCTGCTATGTTTTTATCAATATTTGTATTTTTAAGTTCGGCGTCCATTTCTCTTACGCCTCTTAAAAGCTCAGAGATGTTGATTCCGACAAGCCCGAACGGTAAAAGCCCTACTGCGCAAAATATTGAAAATCTTCCACCCACGTCATCAGGCACTACAAAGGTCTTAAAGCTTTCTTCCGTTGCTATTTTTCTAAGTATGCCTTTGCTTTCATCAGTTGTGGCAACGATATTTTCTTTATAGGAAGCCCCTAATTCTTTTTCAAGTCTGGCTTTTACAATCATAAAAGCCGACATGGTTTCTGCTGTGTTGCCTGATTTTGTTATTACGTTTACAAGAGTCTTTTTAAGGTCTAATGTGCTTAAAAGACCGTTAGTCTGGTCTGGATCAATGTTGTCTAAAAAGAATATCCTTGGCATACCGTTTCTTGCTTCTTTGTCAAGCAAGTTCCAGTAAGGTTTTAAAATAGATTCCGTGACACAAATTCCGCCAAGAGAAGACCCTCCGATGCCAAGCACAAGTAAATTATCAAATTTGCCTTTTACTGATTGAGCATATTCGTTGATTTCGCTGACTAATTCTTGATTATAGCCAAGATTCATCCATTTAAGCCAGTTTCCAGGGGTGTCTTTCTTTGCATAAAGACCGGAAACGATTTCAGCGATTTTTTCCCTGTAATTCTCAAATTCTTTCTGCACATTAAGTCCATGCTCTGAACCAACAACCGCAGAATCAGCATTTTTCCAGCAATAATTAATCATAAATTCAACTCCTTTATATAACCACTCTTGTATTTAAAATAAATTAAACAACAAAAGTAAGGTACAAAAAAGAGTTTTGATTTTTTAATTGTGGTGGCAGTTTCCTGATTTACAACAGCCTTTTTCTTTTCCCGTGGAAAGACAAACGCGTTTCATTTCTTTCAATTCTTTTAACTCCTTTTGAAATGGAGAAATTGTATTAAGTTTGTTGATGACTTCCGGCAGTTTTTCAAGGACATAATTAACATCTTCTTCAGTCGTGTACCTGCTTAAACTAAACCTAATACTTCCATGTACCGCTGTAAAAGGAACACCCATCGCTCTTAAAACATGGCTTGGTTCAAGATTTCCGCTGGTGCATGCGCTTCCTGAGCTTGCGCATATTCCGAGATCGCTTAAGTGTAGCAGAATTAACTCGCCTTCTATGTATTCAAAGCTTATGTTTGTTGTATTTGGAACCCTGTTAATCCTTGAACCGTTGACACGCGCGTTAAAAATACGCTCGAGGATGCCTTTTTCAAGCTTATCTCTAAGTTGTTTAACTCTTGTGGCTTCGTCATCAAGATAATTTGAAGCTTCTTCCGCTGCGACGCCCATAGCTATAATTCCGGGAACGTTTTCCGTGCCGGCTCTTTTTCCTCTTTCCTGATGTCCGCCGAGCATGAAAGGAGTAATTGGAGTCCCTTTGCGTATATACAAAGCCCCAACGCCTTTAGGTGCATGGATTTTATGACCGGAAATGCCCAGCATGTCAATTTTGGTATTTTTAACGTTAATAGGAATTTTCCCCGCTGCCTGCACCCCGTCCACAAAAAATAGTGTTTCAGGATTTTTTTCTTTTGTAATTTCCGCCATTTTTTCCACAGGAAAAATAACGCCTGTTTCATTATTTGCCCACATTATCGCTACAATTGCCGTGTCAGGTCTGATACTGTTCTTAAATTCTTCCAGTTCGATCTCGCCTTCTGAATTTACGTTCAGGTAAGTTGTTTCGTATCCTTTTTTTTCAAGTTGTTTGGTCACGTTAAGAACGCAGGGATGCTCGACTTTGGTTGTTATAATGTGCTTTTTGTGAGGATTAGTAAGCCCTCTTAAGGCTGTGTTACTGCTTTCAGTTCCGCAACTCGTGAAAATAATCTCATCGGGGCTTGCTGCTCCAATTAAATCAGCGACTTGTTGACGGGCTTTTTTTATATAACTTCCGACTTGTCCTCCAAATTCGTGCATACTGGATGGATTGCCGTATTTTTCGGTAAGAAAAGGCAGCATTGCTTCAACAGCTTCATCACAAACCCTTGTTGTTGCATTATTATCAAAATAAATTGTTTTCTCGCTCATTTTTTACGCCTCAATCACGTTGACTTCTTCACCCAAATGCTCTCTAAGAACATTTTCCACAAAGTTTTTAAGTGTTAAATTGCTGCTCGGGCAGCTTTTACATGCTCCCTGAAGGCTTACATAAATATTATTTCCGTCTATGTCAATAAGCTCAATGTCGCCTCCGTCTTGCCTTAACGCTTCTGCAATATGATTTTCCAGAATATTATTAACTTTAACAATCATCTGTGTCTTTGTAAGAGGCTTTTTCGGCGAAGTTTCACCCTGTTTTTGCAATTCTTCGTCGAGAATTTTTTGAAGATCGTCTTTGCATTTTTCGCAAGCGCCGCCGGCTTTTGTATAGTTTGTGATTTCTTTTACTGTTTTAAGTTTGTTATGCTGTACTACTTCTCGAACCAAATCTTCGGTTACGCCAAAGCACTGGCAGACGATACGGCTTTTATTCTCGATAGATTCGCCTCTGTAATATGCAAGAGCATCTTCCAGAGCTTCCTTTCCCATTACACTGCAATGCATTTTTTGGGCGGGAAGTCCGCCAAGTGCGTCAGCGATATCCTGATTTGTAACTTTTGCTACTTCATCGATGTGTTTGTCTATAATTATTTCCATAAGAGCGCTTGCGCTTGCTACAGCAGAGCCGCACCCGAATGTTTGGAATTTTGCGTCTGTAACAATCCCGTCAGCATCTATTTTAAGATATATTTTAAGCGCATCACCGCAGCTAAGGCTTCCGGCTTCTCCTATAGCATCCGCATCTTCTATTGCACCGACATTTTTAGGGTTTTTATAATGTTCTTTTACTTTATCTGTATATTCCCACATGATATTTTTTCCTTTTGCCTTTCCCTGTCATTCTGAGGGCTTTAGCCCGAAGAATCTGCCCATCATTCAATATAGACTTTAAGCCCTATTTAACAGATCCTTCGCTTTGCTCAGGATGACATTTGTATTTTAAATAAATACATTTTAACAATATTATATTACTCACATAATTTTTCGTCAGAAAAAATAACATAATATTAATCTTTTTTATTTAATTAAAGACATCTTTTCTTCATAAAAATCAAGAAATCTGTCTTCCAAAATCGCCTGTCGTGCTTGTTTCATAAGATTGACCAGATAGTAAATATTGTGAATAGACATCAAAATAGGTGCTGTTGCTTCTTTCACCCTGAAAAGATGTCTTATATAAGCTTTTGTATGATTTTTGCATGCGTAGCACTCGCACCCTTCGACAAGCGGAGTAAAATCTTCTTCAAATTCCTTGTTTTTAATAATTCCTCTGCCGTTAGGAGTGAAGAAACTCCCATGGCGCGCAATCCTAGTAGGCATTACGCAGTCGAACATGTCAACGCCTCTCATAACACCATCAAGCAAATCTTCAGGAGTTCCAACGCCCATTAAATAGCGGGGTTTATTTTCAGGAAGAAAAGGCGCAGTAATTTCAACGATATGGTTTATAAGCTCTGTTGGCTCTCCAACACTTACTCCGCCTATTGCATAACCATGCGCTTCAACATTTGCAATAAATTTTGCGCTTTCTTCTCTTAAATCATCGAAAGTAGACCCCTGCACTATAGGAAATAAAGCCTGGTCTTCTCTTTTATGAGCTTCTACGCATCTAAGTAACCACCTGTGAGTTCTGTCCATAGCTTCTTTTGCTTCATCATAACTGCAAGGATAAGGCGCACACTCGTCAAAAGCCATGATAATATCCGCACCAAGCGCATTTTGAACTTCCATAGAAACTTCGGGGCTCATGAAGTATGATGAGCCGTCTTTTGGATCTTTAAAAGTTACTCCGTCTTCTGTAAGATTTCTTAAACTGGAAAGGCTGAAAACTTGAAACCCTCCGGAATCAGTAAGAATAGGCTTGTCCCAGTTCATCCATTTATGCAGTCCGCCGGCTTTTTCGATTAATTTATGTCCCGGTCTTAAGAACAGGTGATACGAATTTGAAAGTATAATTTGCGCGCCTGTGTCGTAAAGATGGTCGCATGTCATCATTTTTATGGCAGAATTTGTTCCGACAGGCATAAAAATTGGGGTTTCTATGACACCATGCGGAGTTTTAAACAAACCGGCTCTCGCGTTTGAGTCAGAAGATTTTTTTAATAAGTCAAAGTTGAAATGATGCATTTTTACTCGAGAATCCAGCCTCTTATGTTACGATGCCAGTCTTCAACCAGCTCGGATTCTTTAAAATGTATGTTGATTTCTCTTTCAGCGCTTTCGGCAGAATCAGAACCATGAATAATATTTCGTTCCATTATTTGCGCATAATCTGCTCTTATTGTGCCATTATCCGCTTTTGAAGGATCAGTCGCGCCCATCATTCTTCTTGAAACTTCAACAGCATTTTTCCCTTTTATCACCATTACAACTATAGGTCCGCTCGTGATAAATTTTACCAGCTTTTCATAAAACGGTTTGCCTACGTGTTCCGCGTAATGTTTTTCAGCCGTTTCTCTATCCAGCAGCACGAATTTAAGTCCAAGGATTTTAAACCCTTTTTTTTCAAATCTTTGAAGTATTTCGCCAATAAGCCCTCTCTGAACCGCATCAGGTTTAATTGCAACAAATGTTCTTTCCATAATTCCTCCTANNAGTTTTTATTTGCTAAAAGTAATTTTACTCGAAAAGAAATTATTTATGAAATATTCCTAAAAAAATATATATTATAGAAAAACGGGTGATGCAACAGCCTTAAATAAAGTAATAATTAAAATAATACGACACTCTCGGGTGTTAAATCATATAAATATTATTAAATCAGAAAAGGGAGATAGGGAGATTAGAGAAATGCCGGATAAAATAAGAATTTTAATGGTGGAAGATCACAAATTGCTTAGAGTGGGCTTAAAAGCTATATTTGAAGAATATCCTATGTTAGAAGTTATAGGAGAAGCGGAAGACGGACAAACGGCCGTCAAACTTGCCAGAGAATTAAAGCCTGATCTTATCCTCATGGATATTGGTTTGCCTGTTATGAGTGGAATTGAGGCAACAAGAAGAATTAAAGAATCAAATCCTGAAATAAAAATCGTTATTTTAACTTCCCACGCTCTTGAAAATGAAGTTATGGAAGCACTGGCAGCAGGTGCAAACGCTTATGCAATGAAAGATATTAAGACAGAATATCTTATAACTGTTATTCAGACAGTAAGTGAAGGCGCTTTCTGGTTAGACCCAGGCATCGCGAAAGTTGTGATGCAAAAAAAGCCTTTAATCCTTAGCGCGCCAAGACCTCAATCACGCGCTAGTTTCAAAGCGGAACATGCCAACCTTACCGAAAGAGAATATGAAGTTTTAAAACTCGTTGTTGACGGAATGTCCAATAATGATATTGCTGATGAATTAAAAATAAGCGAACATACTGCAAAAGCGCATGTTTGCAATATTATTCAAAAGCTTGTTGTTGATGACAGGACTCAAGCAGCTGTAAAAGCGCTTAAAGAAGGGCTGGTATAGTTTTTTGCGTTCGACAAATTGTCATTCTGAGAGCTTTAGCTCGAAGAATCTGTCCATAAAAGGATTGAAGCTTAAAAACCAAAAGGGACAGGTGTTTCGCTTTGCTCAACATGACAATTATAAAAAATAATAAGCAATTCATGTTAATTAAAAAATTATTCGACTTTCAGCGAATGATTTTGGGCTGAAATAGTGTTTTACTAAAATAAAAAACATGGTTATAAGTGAGGAAGTGAATATGAATAAAGACGACTTTATAAAAAAAGTTATGACTCTTGCAAATATTGAAAATAAAGAAATCGCTGAAAGAGGCGTACAGATAGTTTTTAGCCTTCTCAGCTATAGACTTACAGAAGGTGAACAAAAAGATGTAGAAGCGCAGCTTCCGCATGACCTGAAAAGAATATGGAATAACCGTGTATGGGCGGTAAATTTCTTTAGGCTTTCGGGGAAACGTCTTAAATATAGGCATAAAATGGAGCTTATGAGTCTTGTTGACAACGAAATCAAAAGAGAAAAGCTTCCGTTGCATGCAGAAAAATTAACAAAAGCTGTTTTTCATGCGCTTAAGGAAAATATAAGCTTTGGAGAAAGCGAAGATATTGCTCATATGCTTCCAAAAGATGTTAGAGAGTTTTATAAAGCAGCATAAATCCAGTTTTAATTTGTTTAATTTATTGCCCTTATTTCTATTCTACTTTATTATAGGAACAAGGGCATAAATTATGATTAATTGGAAATGAGTACAGAAGAAGCATTAAAACAAAGAATCGCCGGGCATATAGCATTTAGGTCATCATTAATGACAATTAATATGGTACTTGGAGGTGCTTTAGCCATATTAACATTTGATTTGACTTTAATAAAAGTACTCTGGTTTATTGTTGGTTTTATTGCTGAATGTTTTATTATTACTTTAACAATCGAAATAAATAAAGATTTAGAAAGATTTTATAAAGAAATGGAGGATTTAAAATAAATGGATTTAACAGTTTTTTATACTATAATTACTGTTGTAGGAGGCATTGCTCTTGCGACCATGTTTGTAATTTCTCTGTGGAGTATATATCCTTACGGCAGAAATAAAGAAGAATGCAAAAAATCTTAAGCATTAACAAAAAACGGATGGCTTTCGTCATCCGTTTTTTGTAATTGTTTTTAATTTGTCTATGAAAGTTGAGGTAATCCTGCAAGTGGATTGTTTAAATCAAAAGCTGTAGGTCCCATTGCACCATTAGGCATTGTCATTGAGCCGAATTGTTGAGGAGCACGTTGTACTTGAGGAGCAGCAGCTATTTGAGTAGCTCCTTTATTGCTTCCCCATAAGCCGGAGCCTAATTTGTCACCTGCCCAATTTCCGACCATAGCGCCAACTGCGCCGCCTACAAAAGTCATTCCGGGAATAGGTATCATTGTGCCTAGAGCCGCACCTACTATTGAACCAACAGTTGTGCCTGTTACAGCAGAACCTGATTTCATAATCTGGGCAGCGCCTCTGCCTTCTTTAAATCCTTGAATTAAGGCAGGAACTTCTGCCAGTGTACTAAGTGCTACACCGACTACAGGTATACTTTTAGAAACTTTTGCCATTTTTCCTAAAAAACTTGTTGCTTTAGATGCAAAACCTGCTTTTAAGCTTCCTTCTGCTGCACCTTCCGCTACTTTTGAAATGCCTTTTTCTGCTAAACCTGAAGCTTTTTGGAAAATAGCCGTATCACCTACACTGCCCTGCATGCATTTTGGCATTGCCGGTAAACTTTCTTTAATAGAGGTTTTTAGTGTACTTATCTTTTCTCTAATTCCGGATATTCCAAGTGTCATACTTTCCTCCCGTTTTGTAAAAAATACATAGTAATTTATTTTTTCTTTAAAAAATTAATGAATTTTAAAAAATCAAATTACATAAGTTTTTAATTTCTAATTAAAAACAGCCTTACTTAAAAAATCCTTGTTAAAACGTGTTCCTCCTTCCGAACTTTTATTCGCATGTTCCTTCCCAATAAATATATTCTTCCTTACTTATATAAACAAAATAAAATAGTAAAAATTGCGTTACTTTGGTGTTTTGTTAAGTTTTATTAAATCAAATCATTACATAACCAAAACAAACATTATTATTAAGATTATCAGAGTGTATAAATTCAAAAAATCTGGACAAGTAGCTTTATTCAGTGTCTAATTTAAATATAAAGCTTAATGGATGGAGGGTAAGAAAATTAAAGTTTCATTTCCGCATATGGGAACAATTTATATTGTGATTGCATCTTTAATCCGTTCACTCGGAGGAGAGGTAATAATACCACCAAGAACAAGCAAAAAAACTCTCTCTCTCGGTACGCAATATAGCCCCGAAGCAATTTGTCTTCCTTATAAACTTTTACTGGGAAATTATATAGAAGCTATCGAGCATGGTGCGGAAGCTGTAATAATGATAAACAGTCCAGGTATTTGCAGGCTTGGCGAATACAGCACCTCAATCAGAAATGCACTGGATGACCTTGGATATAAGATAAAATATATCGA
This sequence comes from Cyanobacteria bacterium UBA9971, assembly GCA_003499955.1. GTDB lineage: Bacteria > Cyanobacteriota > Vampirovibrionia > Gastranaerophilales > UBA9971 > UBA9971. The sequence goes on along the minus strand of DNRP01000122.1, from coordinate 3,025 downwards.
TTTAGACCTTTATAAAGGTAAATTTGCTGAAATGATGCGCTGTTTGAAAACAGTGACGGGAAATACAAACCTTATTACCGTGGCGGGTGCATTAAATATTGCATTTAATAAAATTTTTATACTTGATAATCTTGATAATGTTCTTTCCTATTACAGAGCAAGAGAATTGGAATTTGGAGCTGCTGAAAGAGCCTATAATAAAGCTTTAAAATGGATTGATGAAGCTTCTACCAAAAAAGAGCTTAAAGAAGCAAATTTACTTGCTTTGCAGGAAATCAAGAAAACCCCTATAGATCCTAACAAAGAAGTCTTAAAAGTTGATCTTACGGGAGAAATTTTTATGGTGCTGGATTCTTTTTCTAATCAAAATCTGGAAAGAGAACTCGGGAAATTAGGTGTTGAAACAAAAAGAAGCATGAGTCTTGGCGGATGGCTTAAGACGGCTATAATTCCCAAATTTATGAGAAAAGAAGAAACTCATATAGAAAGAGCTTTTAAGTTTGCCAAGCCGTATCTTTTAAGAGATATAGGCGGTGATGCGATAGAATCCGTAAGCGATGTGGCTTATGCTACAAGCAGAGGTATTGACGGTATTATACATATAAGCCCGTTTACCTGCATGCCGGAGATTATGTCACAGAATATTTTCCCAAGAATGAGGCAGGACGGTGCAATTCCTATTCTTCCTCTTGTGCTTGATGAGCAGACAGGAACAGCCGGATTTGTAACAAGACTTGAAGCGTTTGTTGATCTTATGAGAAGGAAAAAAATGCAGGTTGCTGCCGGCATGGCATATTAAAGGTTAAAGGTACTTTTTATTTATATTTTTCAAATTGCCCTTTGCGAAGGTTTCGTAATATTTCACCCTGCTTAATAAAAGCAAGCCCGTCTTGTTTGAAGCCCTTTAGGGCTGAGTTACGGGCATCAAACAACTGTAAACTTGAATCTTAAGCAGGGTAGAAATATAGAAACCGAAGTATTGGGCGAGCTTTCTTTTGCTTCGTTTTCTTTACGATTAAAGAAAATGAAGGCGGTTAAAAGGGTGCAACCCTTTTTATAAACTAAACATATGCATTTAATAATATTTAATTTCAACTCTATCGATAGATGGGGTTGAAATTTCATCTGAAGATATTAATTCAACTGCAAAATCAAGAGAAGTTTCTCCGGGTTGCAAAATATAATCTTTTAATCCGTTTATAATTTCTGTAGAATTGTTTCCCAGTAGTGAAAAATTGATATTTTTAATGTCAGAAGAAGTATCAACTTGAATCCAACTGTTGCCGTCCCATTTTTTCCAGGTAGCTTTTCCGTCAAATGAAATAAGCCATTTTATTTTCGTATTGGCAGGTTCTTTATAGCTGATATCAAAGCTGTAAATTTTATTTTTTATGTAATTAATATTATTTTCTTCGCTTGTCGTTAAAATGGCTTTAAAAATAGCATCAGATTGCTTTTTTGTTAAAACAGCATTTTTATTAGTAGAATCTAAAATTTTATCTTTGTTTGTGGATATTTCAATAGTTGATTTATCTGAATTATTTGTTAAATCAGTGTTTTCATTGTTTGCATCCTGTTGCATTTTAGCAACAGTGATAGGTTTTTTGACTGAATTAGTTTGTTTTACTTCAGTAAGTTCAGTTTCTGTTGCAGTTTTGGAAATTTTATCAGAATCAGAGTTGTCTGCTTTTTCTTCATCCGTTTTTTGGATTTCTGTATCGGAGGAAGAAGTATTTATTGCGAGACTTATGCCTGTTTTAGAAAAATCTATTTCGCTGTTGGAATTTTGAATTATGACAAAAGCAGATTTTTCTGCGGAGTTGAATTCATAAAGTTTAGAAGTAAAAATTTGGCATGCCATGCTGTTTTTGTCGGTCATGCAAGTTTGAATAACGTTACTTACAATGTTATCCACATCTTCTTCATAATAATTTTTTAATTTTTTATACATTACGGTTTTACCGGTATTTTTAGCATCGGCTTTCATTGAGAGATAATTTTTTATGCTGTAGGATTTTCCGAAAATTTCGCAATTTGATTTGTTTTCTATGCAGCGGTTAATTAAAATATCACAGGCTTTTTCTCCGCCTTTGCCGCAAATATTCCCTAAAATCGATAAAGCTTCTTCCGAATGAACCCCGTCATCACTGTAGAATAGTAATTTCTTGCAAGAGCCTGTTGTGTCATTTGAACAACGGCTTATTACTCTTTTGCATGCCGGAGAATCAAGGTTAGAAGCATTTTCGTCTATGATGCATCTTATAACATCTTTTCCTACAGAAGCTTCTGATTTTTTATCTTTAACAAAATTTGCAGTAATTCCAATAATAATTGCCCAAATAATTATTGGGGTAATTTTTTTTATTACAGAATCATTTTTCAGGAGGGAAGAATCCTCATTAAACTGCATATATTAGACCTTTTTTTAAATTTTTCTTTGTCATTCTGAGGAACGACAAAGTCGTGACGTGAGAATCTATACTGTTGTATTTTATTTTATAATAAAATGTAATTAACTAGAACAAATATATTTATGAGTATTTATTAAGAGGAAGTGAATAATACACCCACCCCCTACCCCCTCCCTCAAGGGAGGGGAAACAGACTTTCTGGGCTCACTTCGGCAACAAAGTTGTCTCGTTCGCCTTTATGACTTTTAACTGATAAAAAAATTTAGTTAAGAATTTGTAGGAATAAAATGGAATTTGTACATAAAACAGTGCTTTTAAATGAAGCGGTAGATGCATTAAATTGCCGTGACGGCAAAATCTATATTGATGCAACAGCCGGTGGTGGAGGTCATTCTGCTGAAATAGCAAAAAGAATCGGCGCAAATGACAAACTTTTTGCTTTTGATGTTGATGACGATGCCATAAAAGCAGCATCAGAAAAACTGGCGAACTTTCCAAACGCTAAAGTAATAAAATCAAGCTATACTCAAATTCCTCAAATTTTAAAAGAATCAGGTATAGAAAAAATTACGGGCGGGATTTTATTTGATTTAGGAGCGTCTTCTCATCAGCTT
>DNRP01000074.1 GCA_003499955.1 Cyanobacteria bacterium UBA9971 | reverse complement strand
ATTATCTTTATTAAATTTGTTAAGGAGGAAAGAAATGAATTTAAAAAAACTTTCACTTGCGGCAGCACTTTCAATAGGTATTTTAACAGTTAACGGTATTGCAAATGCTGCAAGCTGTCCGGCTGGCGTTCCATGTCCAGCTCCACAAGCTATGGCGCCTGCTCAAGTTACAATGTGTCCAACATGTCATATGAACCCATGTACTTGCGCGCAAAGAGTAACAATGTGCCCAACATGTCATGCAAATCCATGTACATGCGCTGTTCCATGTAATCCATGTGATGCAGCAGTTAGTGCAACATTGCCAAACTGTGCCCCAAATGCTAAAACTCTTGAAAGACAAGCTTTCGCATTCCCTAGTATAGGACATTCATCTGTTGTTATACCTAAAGGAAACGGACTTGTTCAAATCGGCGGAAGTCAAGAAGCTATTGCTCTTGGTAATGCATGTCCATCCGGTTTAAGTGCAGCTCCTGAATTTGGCAATGCGCTTACTCTTTATCCTAAAAACATGGCAGGCGGAGCAGCTCCTTTTGGCGCTGTATGTCCAAATCAAATTATGCAGGGAACAGACATTTCAAGATGTAATATTCCTAATGCAACAAGTATTTTACAGTCAAACTATTTTAATAATATGTCAACAGGCGCAGCTCTTCCTATAGGCGGATGTGCTCCAATGGTGGCTCCAGCTTGCGGTCCTTGCGGCGCAGCAGCTCCTTTTAGTCCTTGTGAACCTGTTTGTAGTCCTTGCGGCGCGGCAGCTCCGTTAAGTTTATTGGGCGCACCTATGGGCGCAGCAGCTCAATTAGGCGGCTGTCCTATACCTATTCAAACATCAAGCGGCTTACAATTCCAAAAAACTGACTATATTCAAGTTCCATGCGGCGCAGCAGCTCCATGTTGTCCTGTGGGAGATCAGTATCCTGACGTTAGCAGCAATACTCCTGACGGATGCGATATTAATAATGAAACATGTCAAGGTGTTTTAGCAGGTTATCCTGACCGTTATTACAAACCATGCCAACCTCTTAAAAGATCAGAACTTGCAGCTGCTATAGTAGCAGGATTTGACCTTAAAGGCGTTCCCGCATTTTCAGAACAAATCTTTAATGACGTTTCAACATGTCACTGGGCTAATGCAGTTATAGACAAAGTTTATAACAGAGGCATTATGACCGGTAACTCTTGTAACCGTTTCAGACCTGAAGAAGCAGCTACAAATGCAGAAACCTTAAGCGCATTAGCAAAATTAATTCCTGCAAATGTTGCTCCATGTGATATTCAAAGCGTATTAGCAGCATATCCTGACGCAGGGTCTGTTCCTGAATGGGCTAAATCTTCTGTAGCTAAATCTCTTAATATGGGCGTTACAAAAGGATTGCCTAATTGTGCATCAATTAATCCTAATGGTTTAACAGGCAGAACAGAAATTGCTACAATGATTAAATCATTAAGAGAAAAATTATGTATGGAATCCGTTACAGTAGCTCCAACAGGCGCAGCCGCATCATATCAGCCTCAAATAATAAGCGGAACAATTCCTACACTTAAAGTTCAAATGCAAGACATCGTTACAGCCAGAACAAGTTTAATCGGCGATGTATTTGTAGCTAAAACAATAGAACCTTTGACTATCAACGGACAATGCTTCCCTGTCGGTTCAGAAGTACGCGGCAGAGTTGTTGAAGTTATCAGACCAGGAATGGGCAACAACGGCGGAATCAGACTTGGATTTAACAGCATTAAATCCGGCAAATGCATAGCTGATTTACCTAATGACATTCTTTCAGCTACAGTTATTAAAGAGAAAAATCCTAATATTGTATCAAGAGTTGTTGCATGGCCATTCTCATGGACTGGTAAAGTTGCTGGTATCGCTGGCAGAACAGTTGGCGGCGCAGCAACAATCGCCGGAAATACAACAGAAGGCTTCCTCAACAACATAGCTAACGGAAATAGTGATTTGTTTAATTGGTACAGATGCGGCGCTACACCATTTAGAGCTGCCGGCAGAAGCTATGTTAGCGCACTTAGAGAAGTTGCCGTCGGAGTATATGATGAAGGCGTAAACGCATTTACCGGCGTAGCAGGCGTTCTTAAAGAATCCGGCGACGAAATCGCTTATGTAGTTTCTCCTGATGGAGCAAGAATTGCTCAAGTAAACCCAGGTGAAAGACTATCAGTAGCATTCGGTGCTTGCAATACAACAGGTGCAGCAGCTCCATGTGTTGCTCCATGTCCTGCTCCAGCTAATCAATGCGATACATGCAGATAGATTAAATTAAATATCTGTAATATTTGCAGATAAAAAGCAAATGGGCTGACTGAAAAGTCAGCTCTTTTGCTTTTCTATAAATAATTTTTAAGCCTGTCTATAGCAAAATCAAGCGCGCCTTTGTTTTTTTCAAAAATGCTTAAACAGGCTTCACTTACTTGCGAATGTTTTTCTTTGTTTTTAAAAAGTTCTCTTATTTGTATCGAAAGCTGGTTTTCATTATTAACAATAAAAGCAGCCTGATTTTCGATCATAAATTTATAAATATCTTTAAAATTAAATACGTCTGCACCTGAAATAACAGGAACTCCGTAAATGGCAGCTTCCAGAGGATTGTGTCCGCCTGTGCCGGAAAAACTTCCACCTATAAATGCCACTTTAGCCACGGAATACAATTTGCTCAACTCGCCCATAGTATCAAGCAAAATTATATCTGTATTTTTGAAATGACTGTTCTTGCTTCTTAATCCGATTTTAAATCCCGTGGCACAGATTAGTTTAAGCACCTGATCATTTCTTTCGGGATGTCTGGGGGCAATTATTAATTTAAGGTCGTTAATTTCAATCTTAAGCCGTTTATAGGTGTTAATAATTAATTCATCCTCGCCTTTATGCGTGCTTCCTGCAATTAAAACTTTATAATCGCGAGATTTTAAGGAATGCTTAAGTTCTTTAATTTCATGATGATCCAGAACATTTGTAATATCGAACTTTAAGTTGCCCATAATTTCAACTTTTTCGCAAACCGCACCAATGTCAACTATTCTGTTCTTATCATCTTCAGTCTGCATAAGTATAAGAGAGAAATTTTTCAAAACTTTTTCAAAGAAAAATTTGAATTTTTTATAGCCTTTGTAAGAATTAGGTGAAATCCTTCCATTTACTAAAACAAGCGGAATATTTTTTTGATTTACTTCATGACAAAAAACCGGCCAGATTTCTGTTTCTGCAATAACGACAATTTTGGGGCTTAAAGCCTTAATCGCCGCATCTACGGAGAATTTATTATCATAAGGAAAATATGTAATTATATCGGCAATATTTTTAAATTTATTATGCGCAACTTGCTGTCCTGTTTTTGTGACAGTCGTAATCACAATATTATAATCAGGAAATTCAATTTTGACTTTCTTTACAAGTGATTCTACCGCGTTAACTTCGCCGACAGACACTGTATGAAACCATATAGATTTCCTGTCATTGCGAGGAGAGGCAAAGCCTCGACGTGGCAATCTAAACCCTATCTTTTGCCAAAATCCTGCCCTGAATTTAGGTTTAATCAAAAACGCCACTAAAATCACAGGACTTAAAAGAATTGAAAGTAATATTACAGCTATATTATAAAATATGTACAATTTTTATGTTATTTAACTCATTAATTCTACCTATAGTCAGTATTTTACCACAAGTTGATTTATTAATTATAAAAACATATCTTTATAAACCTTAAAAATTTCAGCTTTTTTGCGCAATTTTTTTTATCACGAGTTTTATATAATTGTACACATTAAATTTATTTTTAAAAATAAGGAGAAAAAGCATGAGTATTTCATTTTCATCAAATTATTTGATTAAAACTAAAAGTACTAAAGAAGCCTTTGATACAAGTCACAGAATTTTAAAAGATGTAAATCCTAAAGACCCGAATGTTAGAGACAATACGTGTTGTACTCCATTTACTTATAATAGTAAAAAATACGGACCTGTAATTCTTTTTAAGGAAAATAAAACAGATTTACGTCTTTTAACAGGACAAGATGTTAAAGATTATGAATTATTATTAAATGCAATGCCCTCATTAAAAGTAGACCGATCTTTAACTCAAAATCAAACAGTAATAGATTTAACTGCTTAAATATGTTACTAAAATTTAATTACTCCACAAACAACGATAACTGAGGTGTATCAACGTCAGGTTCGTCAGAACTTTTTTTCTTGGCGGAAATTTTTGCAGAATAATCTTTCTGCATCCGATTCATAAGATATTGAGCCCTATTTACAACAGAATCAGGAAGCCCCGCCATCTTTGCCACGTGGATTCCATAACTCTTGCTTGCCCCGCCCTGTACAACACGTCTTATAAATTCGATTTCGCCGTCGTTTTCTGAAATAGTTATTCTATAATTCTTGATTTCAGGATATTTTTCGCACATGATATTTAGCTCATGATAATGTGTAGCAAAAATAGTACGTGCTTTGATATTCTGAGAAATATACTCAGCAACGCTCCAGGCAATTGCAACTCCGTCATAAGTTCCTGTGCCTCTGCCTATTTCGTCAAGCAGAATAAAACTTCTGTCTGTTGCTGAATTTAAGATGTATGAAGTTTCATTCATCTCAACCATAAAAGTGGACTGCCCTGTAGAAAGATCGTCTACAGCCCCGACACGGGTAAATATTTTGTCTATGATTCCAATTTCCGCGTGATAGGCTGGAACATAGCTTCCAATTTGTGCCAGAATCAGTATAAGCGCATTTTGCCTCATAAAAGTTGATTTTCCCGCCATATTAGGGCCCGTAAGAATCATAAGCATGGGGACATCGGTGTTATTAGTCTGTAATTCTTTTTTGTCATTCTTAGGCGAAGCCGAAGAATCTGTCCGGTTAACAAATGTAGACTTTAATCCGTGTTCGACAGATCTCCCCCCGCTTTGCTCAAGATGACAGGAATATTTCGAATGACAAATTGAACTAATAAATAGGTCATTCGGAACATAACTGCCTAACGGCAAAAGCTGCTCAATAACAGGATGTCGCCCATCTTTTATCATAATGTCGGAAGATTCGTTAATTTCCGGCCTGACGTAGTTTAATTCAGCCGCAACTTCCGCAAAAGACGATAAAACGTCAAGAACAGCTATTGATTTCGCCAAATCTCTGACGGGTTCTACAAATTCTTTGGAATAATCCCTGAAATTACAGAATATTTGATATTCCATATCAATTGATTTTGATTCCGCACTTAAAATTTCATTCTCATGCTTCTTAAGTTCAGGAGTAATATATCTTTCAGCGTTTGAAAGTGTTTGTTTTCTTATGTAATTTTCAGGAACAAGACTTGTATTTGAGTGAGTAACTTCGATAAAAAAACCGAAGTTTTTGCTATAACCGACTTTTAAGGATTTGATGCCGGTTCTTTCTTTTTCTTTATTTTCAAAATCCGAAAGCCATTCTTTTCCGTCGCCGAGAAGTGATTTTAAATAATCAAGCTCTTTATTTACGCCGGGTTTGATTAAATTGCCTTCTTTAATACCGACAGGAGGCAATTCATCTACTGTTTTGTCTATTATTTCAACAAAATCAGCTATGCCTGTATTTATTTTTGAAAAACAGCTTAATAGAGGAGATTTCATATTAAATAAAAGCTTACCAAATTCAGGCAATAGCTTTAATGAATCCCGTAATGCTATAAAATCACGCCCGTTTACGGAATTATTGCTGATTTTTGTGGCAAGTCGCTCTATATCATAAACTTTATCGAGAAGAAAAGCCAAATCCAGTCTTGTTTTAGAGTTTTCAATAAATTCTTCAACCGCATCCTGTCTTTTTTTTATCTCAAAAATATTTTGCAAAGGTTGCTGAATCCACTTTCGCAGAAGCCTTGCGCCCATGTTAGTTTTCGTTCTATTTATAGACCAGAACAGGCTGCCTTTGTAGTTATTATCTCTTACAGTCTGGACAAGCTCCAAGTTTCTGGCGGTATTGGCATCTATTGACACAAATTCATCCATATTATACGGGGTGATTACATCTAACTTTGGCAGGTCAGTTTTTTGAGTTTCTTGAAGATAATCAATAATCGCGCCTGCCGCAATCAAGCCCTGCGTGTATTCAGGAAAACCAAAACCTTCAAGAGAATTAACATCAAATACCTGTTTGACTTTTTCAAGCGCGTTTTCCGCGGAAAAAGCTATGGCAGATCTTACCGTGCAGTTATAATTATTAGTAATTCCTTCCGGTAAATCTAAAGTTTCTTCAGGAACAATCTGGAAAGGTTTTAGTTGTCTTTTTCCGACAATACCGATTATTTCTGAAGGAGAAATCCTGTTCAATTCTGCCAGAAGATTATGATAAGTAAGTTTTGAGATTTTAAACTCGCCGGTAGAAATATCAACATACGCTAAACCATAAAAACTATCTTTTTGCGGTTTGATTACAGAAGCCAGATAGTTGTTTTTAGAGGCATCCAGAAGGTTGGTTTCGATAATTGTTCCCGCTGTTATTGTTCTTACGACTTTTCGTTCCACAAGACCTTTTGCCTGTGAGGCATCTTCCATTTGGTCGCAAATTGCAACTTTATGTCCTTTTTCAAGAAGCCTTGCAATATAATTATCCGCCGCTTTCTGCGGAACTCCAGCCATGGGAATCCTGCCGAGTTTTCCTCCTTCTCTGCCTGTCAAAGTAAGTTCGAGGTCTTTTGCGGCAATAACAGCGTCTTCGAAGAACATTTCATAAAAATCCCCCATTCGATAAAACAAAATCACTCCTTGATTGTCTTTTTTTATATCAAGATACTGTTTTACCATTGGAGTGGCATCATTAGGGTCTACTTCATAGCTTTTTAAGTACTCTTCGCTCATCATAATTATCTGCCCTATTTGATTAAATTCTTACTTATAAAACTAAACCACACATAAAAACAAGCGTCAATTAAGACGCTTATTGTGTTTAATATTTATACATTTTTTCAAATAATTAAGTATTGTAACGTTTCTCGTATATATTGAATATATACGCCTAAATAAGTTTTTATATATATAGATAGCAGCGCAACCCCCAATCAATAAAGGAAATTTAAAATGGCGATAGGTGCAAGAGATCCTATCGACAGGGCTTTAGTGCAACAATATGCAACTACTCAAACTAACAAGTTTGATGAAGTGAAAATTAGTCCTGACGATATGTGGAAAAATATAAATATGATGGCAATGTCTTGTAAAGTCCATTCAGACTTGAAAAAGACAATGAATATCCCAAAACCTATGGTTGCTCTTAAAGGCTTCTGGGATAAGTAAAAAGTTTATTATTTATTGTAGGTATGTGTGTTGTGTATGTTTTTCCTCCTTAACGGAGGATTTTTTTTGCGGTTATAATTAAATTAAATTATGTTTAAAAGACCAAAATACCCATTGAGTGTTATTTAACATACAAAAAGTTAAATTTAAACCCACAAGATAAGCCGACCATAAAACAGCTGGAATTATTAAAAGTGCTGCCGGTATTGTTATTTTATAAAATTTATAAATTGTCAAATACATAGTTGCCCAGAGGAATATTGATATTAAAAGTCCGCCTGAAGTAGATTTTAATCCAAAAAATACAGGAATTAATAAAATACTCAAAAAAAGTTGAAGTCCAAAGATAATCAAAGCATATTTTTTATTTCCCTGCGTTAAACATGGTTCAGGATTTATTTTTAATTTTTTAATTTTGTTTAAAAAATTTTCCTGATTAATATTTTCACTGTTTAAAACAAGATATAAAGAAATTCCCATCAACAAATATAAAATCATCCAAATCCACTGGAAAAGCCAAGCAGGCGGAGTTAATCCAGGTTTAAAAAGATATTCATACCAGATTAAAGATTCGGAGGATATAAAAATTTTGCTTATTAATCCTGCTGCTAAACACAACATTATCGAACCTGCAAAAATTAAAAGATTTTTTTTGCTGAGTGTTTTTATATTCATAGTTTAAACTCCTTTTTTATATATGAAAAGCTAGTCTTTTCTCATGCAGCGGACATACTTACTGTGCCATTCACTGTATGCATCAATATAGCCGCTTGACGCATTCATAAAATAGGCGTAAGTACTAGCTTTGTCTGTAGAAGTCCAGTATTCACCACTTATAATACCACCAATAGTTAATCTATTTACGTATAAAAGATTATACATTTCATTAGTTGCAGGCAAAAACCAGTCATTATATCCAAGATAGCTTGCAGGGTTTAAGTTTGCACATGCCCACGCAGCAGCATAAGGACTTACTGAATTTGTTAATCCAATTAAAGTTGCAGTATTGGTTTCCCCATCTGAAGTGGAATTCACTCCCGAGTCAAGACCGGTTGCTACCCCATTATTAAATGTATAAGTACCCTGATTAGCCTGGGGAATATAATAATAATGACTACCGTACATCCCCGCATAAATCGTGCCATCGTTGGTACAGAGAGTACCCGGGGTTACCGGAGGAGTAACGGAACAATCCGCAGTAGGTCGCGTAGATGCAAGAGTTAACGATACCGTAGGCGGTGTATATGAGGTATCATCGTTCCTGACACATCTAACTTTCCAGGCTTCTGTTACCATGGTATCTGTATTGGTACCGCCCGTTGCAATATTCATTATAGTAGCTGTTGATGTACCACCTTTACTTGTCCAAAATACTCCAGTTGAAAGATTTCCGATAGCTAATCTATTTGTACTTAACACTAATAGTTCGGCTGAACCCGGTAAATACCAATCATTATGTCCTAAATAGCCAACAGTATTCAAATCAGTACAAGCCTTAGCTGCTCTGTAAGGCGCATCTGGTATTATAGCAGTAAGATATGTGCCATTACCGTAGCTGTTCCAAGCATTGATTATATCAGTATTCCATCGACCATTTGTAGTGCTAGGTGTCGGAGTAAATCCTACATATCTTGTCTGATAAGAAGAAATGCCACTATTCCATGTATAATTACTCGTTACACAGGCACCTGCTGTGGTATTACACGGTTCATTATACGGCGGTGTAAACAGATGGTACCCGTTAGCCGACCCTGCATAAATACTTCCATCAAGACATACAAGACCGGGCGTATCGGTGCAGTTAGGGTCGCCGCCTGTGCAGGTCTGATCAAGAAGTAGATCCCCAAATAAAGCAACACCGGCTGTTGTAAGAGTATAATCCGAGCCAGTCGGCGCTCCATACCAGTTTGTTGCAACTTGATTACAGTCCTGATTATAATTTTTGGTATATCCGACAGAACAGTCATCATTAGGCGCATTCCCGAAAAGATTTGTGGTAATTCCGTTGCATCCGCTTATAGCTGCACTTGGCAGGCTGTACATTGTACACTCTACATCTTCTGTATCGCCGTCAGCATTGTAAGTAAGTTTATAAGTTCCGGTAGGCGCTTCTTCCCATGCGGTTTTTACCTGATAGCAGCTTTTGTTGTAATCGTTGTCGTAAGCTGTTTCACAAGCGTCATCATAACCGTTATTACAGCCTTTTATGTACACCCAAGGCTCTGAAAGTTCACATGCCAGATTATTCCCCAGATTTTGGTTATCGTCAGGAGCTTGATTATTACTGCATGAGTATATAACTTCCGCCAACAAGTTTGGAATCATCTTAGGTATTAGAGTTTCCAGCTGATTATAGATATATGTCGCGCCCAGATTCAGATTGGAACTTTTATGCTGGTGGACATAATAAGTTATATCCGTAAAATCCTCCGTATCATCACAACGGGTGCCTGTTGTGCTTCCGTCTGTCCAACAGGTGTTTATAAAATAATCGCAGGCTTTATCTCCACCTAAATCACAGGCTGCTCTAAGAATTTTTTTTGCCATAAGTTTTTGTGCTGCAGTCCCGTGTACGCCCGCATACCACAACGCAGTATTAACAGCCCTACCTCTGTTGTATCGAGCATCAGTTACCGCTGCTTTGCAGGGTTCTGTTGTCGGCTCTGAAGTATTTCCCGTAGCATCAGTGTACCAATTTGTAGTATCACCATTGCTTACAGAGTTATTAACAATGCATTTAGCTACATTTTTGTCCACACCCGTTTTAGCAGAGGAAAATTGAGTTATCATCGGCACAGAAGCCCCCATGAGTATAGCTATTACGACCATCGAAATCATCATTTCCATTAACGTGAAGCCTTTTCCATTGCAGCTATATTTCATAAACTCTTAGCCTTTATTTTATTACTAACCCAATACACAATTTTACCTTTAACGTGTATGCTATTATTGACTCATAAGCGCATACTAAAATAATCCTAACCACAAATTAGGACAATATTCTTTGCATACTCTTTTTTAATCAAAATTATTTTTCAACATCTTAAATATAAACGATTAAAACCCACAAGTCAAGTACAAATTTATCTAAGTATACAAATAGAGGTAAAATGAAATTTTTACAAGATAAGATAGATAAAATATTAAATAGTAAGGCCTTAACTCGCTACAAATTAAGCCAATTAATAGGCATTACTGAAGCAACACTTTGTCAAATGACAACGGGAAAAGCAAAATTTTCCGATAACATTATTAATAAAATACTTCCTTTTCTTGAAGTTTCAAGAGAAGAATTTGAAAGTTGGACTCTTGTCGACAAATACTCGAAAGAAGTTTTAAAACTTGCTGTTCAATCTAAAAAATTTTTTCCGTATAAAAAAAAATTAATCCTGACAACTAAGATTGACGCGATTTTGCAGGAAAAAGGGATTTCCAGAACTATTTTAAGTAAAGAGATTAAATACAGTCAGAGTGGTTTAAATCAAATAATCACAGGCAAAAGAACCATGCCTAAATCTGTTTTGGAAAGATTATCAAATGCTTTTGAAATTTCTCAGGATACAATTTTAAGTTGGATAGTGGCTGATAGGTATAGTTTACAAATTTTAGAAGCGGCATGCGCTTTGTTATAAAATTTTTTTATGAAAGTTTTTCCAATTCTCTTATAAAACTATCAAAAGTCCTCTGCCAGTTGTAATATTTTGCGGTTTCAAAAGATTTTTCGCTGATATCATTGATTTCCGCGAAATTATCAAGACAAAACATCATCTTTTCCGCAAGATTTTTTTCAGGATTAGATTTTATGTCAAAGACAAACCCGTTTTCCCCGTCTTTAATTATTTCCGAAGCACCTGCGTTTGTACTTATAATACAGGGTTTATAATTTGACATAGCTTCCAAAACAGCAAGATTAAAAGTGTCTTCTATTGAAGGAGCTACCAGAACATCTATTGATTGATAAAATTCCAGAATATTTTGTTGGTATGACAAAAATTCCACGTTTTTTTCAATATTTAAGAGTTTTACCAGTAATTTAACCCCTAAATTTTTAGTGTATTTGGGATAAACAATTTTGGCTTTAAAATCATATCCTTTTTTCTTAAGCATTCCTAGTGCTTTAAGAAGGATAAACCCGCCTTTAATCTTGAATCCCGGAGCGGAAAGCCCAAAAATTACAGTATTGTCATTGCGAACGTTAGCGAAGCGATCACAAGGTCTTGTATTATTATGCGATTCCCACGCTCCTATTGGTCGCTCGGAATGATAGTTTTTAGTTGGTTGCTCTTTTTCATCAGGAATATCAACCCCCGGATAAATTACGGAAATTTTATCTTCCAAAATCCCATAATTCTCGACAATATCCCTTTTTAAAACCTCGGAAACCACAAATATTTTTCTATATCCCTCATCAAACCATTTTTTGTGAAATTTCATGCGCTCTTTTTTGACTTTTCTAAAGTTATAAAAGAATGCTTCCAGCGGATTTTTATCCCGTTTAAGCCTGTTTAAAAGAGAATGTCCCTGCAAAAAAGTTATATCTACAGGCGGAGTAATATTTTCTGAAATTACGTAATCATAATTTTCAATTTTAATGAGATTTTTTACTTTTGAATAAAAATTTTCCATTGTTTCAGGCTTTAAATGGTCGTAATGCTCATCTACAACAACTATTTTATTTATGCCGTCTAGAAAATCGTTGTCATTCTGAGGAGTCTGAAAGACTCCGTGAGAATCTAAATTTATATCTGATTTACTGCAATAAATATCTATTTCATAATTTGCGGCGATAAATCTTTTTATAAGGTTAAAAAACAGCTTCTCACCGCCGCCATGAAACTTGTCTTTCTGCAAAAGTCTTATAATAAAAGCGATTCTCTTCATTTTTTATTGAATCACCTCATAAAATTTATCGCAAAAATCTTGCCAGTTATACTTTAAAGCGGTTTCATAGGCGTTTTTTGACAATTCTGAATATTTATCTTTATTTTCCAGAAGATAAATGAGCTTTTCCGCCAGATTTTCGGAAGCATTATTATGCATATCAAATATAAAGCCGTTTTCTTTATCCTGCAAAATCTCCGATGCGCCGCAAAAAGAACTTACAACGGCAGGCTTTGCATTAATCATCGCTTCCAGAGCCACAAGCCCGAATGTTTCCATCAAAGAAGGCATAACTACAGCATCAATTGAGTTATAGAAATTCTGCATGTTTTCTTGATGAGGCAAAAATTCAATTAAATCCTTCAAACCGTATTTAAAAACCAAAAATTGGAGTTTTAAATTTTTCTTTGCCTTCGGATAGATAATTTTTGCTTTAAATTTATAGCCTTTTTTCTTAAGAATATAAAGCGCTTTCAGGAAAATATTTCCTCCTTTTTTGCTGAAACTTGGCGCAGAAATTCCAAGAG
This sequence comes from Cyanobacteria bacterium UBA9971, assembly GCA_003499955.1. Classification (GTDB taxonomy): domain Bacteria; phylum Cyanobacteriota; class Vampirovibrionia; order Gastranaerophilales; family UBA9971; genus UBA9971. Next base: position 4,594 of record DNRP01000074.1, on the reverse strand, counting down.
TAATAATATCGTCATTGCGAGGAGCTTGCGACGAAGCAATCCATTTATTAACCATTGGTTGCTGGATTGCTTCGCTTCGCTCGCAATGACAATGTGGAGGAATATCCACACACGGATAAATAACAGCAAATTTCTCCTCATTTATCCCGAAGTTTTCTTTTAATTCGTCTTTTAAAGTGTTTGAAGGCACAATTATCTTGTTATAACCCTGTTTAATCCATTTTTTCTGCGCGTTTATATATTTATGTTTTTTTAAGGTAAATAATAACTTTGACAGGATATTTTCTGATAAATTCCTGTAATGAAGTAATGAATGTCCCTGTAATATCCCAATATCTATTGGTGGTGAAATGTTTTCTGAAATTACATGGTCATAACTTTCATTCTGGATTAAATTTTTAACTTTATCATAAAATTTTTCTATTTTATCTGGATATTTAAAATCTTTCGGATGCCCGATGAAGTTAATTTTATTTATTTTAGGCTTTAAAATATTTTGCTTACTCAAATAAGACGAGCAATAAAGATCAACAACCCAGCCTGATTCAACAGCCCTGTTTACAAGCTCGTAAAAAACCCGTTCACCACCGCTGTGAAAATCATCTTCTCTAAAAACGTTTATAACAAATGCCAGCTTCTTCATTTTTTAATGATAGCAAAAAACCTAAAAATTAGCACCAAGAGCTTTATAAAGTCGGGTTTTTTGAATCTGTTTTTTCAACCCTCCGTCAAAATTAAGTACTATGATACTTGACAAGTACGTAAAAAACGGTTAAATTGATAAAAATTTGTCTAATACATAAAACAAGGATAAATTAATGGGAGAAAGATTTAAGTCTATACGAATTCGAAGACTTTGTTTTTCTATCATTGAAATTTCATTTAATTTAAATATTTTAAAAGAGAAGAATTTAAATTCTTCTCTTTTTTTATGTAGTTTTTGAGAAAGAAAATAAAAAACATAATGAAAGAAGGAGGAAATAATGGTAGTTCAAAAAACATTTAATTTAAAAGACACAGGAATTCAAAAAAATGAAAAAAATATAACCCCAATTAAAAAAGAAGTAAAAAAATCGGGTAATGTATTGAAAGATTTGATAATTGAAAAAATTTTCTTAAACGGCGGATTTGTAAATACTCATGCGCACATTGACAGGGCTTTTACAATCACACCGGAAACTTTATACCTCGCAAATGCTACATTGAAAGAAAAATGGTTTCTTGTGGACTCTATCAAAAGAAATTCAACCGTAAACCAGATATATGATAGAATGTCCTACACTATAGAAAGAATGATTAATCAAAATGCTCAGGCAGTAGGAACTTTCATCGATGTTGACGAAGTTATCGGCGACAAATCAATTCAGGCAGCGCAAATGCTAAAAGACAAAATAGGCTCTGATATAAAAATAAAGTTCATAAATCAGACACTTAAAGGAGTAATCGACCCTCAAGCAAGAAAATGGTTTGATTTGGGCGCGGAATTTGTAGATATTATCGGAGGACTTCCCGCAAAAGACGCCGGTCATGAGGATGAACACCTAGATATTCTTATGGAAACTGCTAAAAGATTAAATAAGCCGGTTCATGTGCATGTTGATCAGTTTAATACAGCAGGTGAAAAAGAAACCGAGCAACTTGCGGACAAGACCATAGAACACGGCATGCAGGGAAGAGTTTCCGCTATTCATTGTATTTCTGTGGGGGCGCATAAATCAGATTACAGGCAAGAATTATACAAAAAAATGACCGATGCCCAATTAAACGTGATAACTTGTCCTACAGCATGGATTGATTCAAAACGCACTGAAGAATTAGCACCTATTCACAATTCAATAGCCCCTGTAGAAGAAATGATTCCGGCAGGAATTAACGTTGCAATCGGTACGGATAATATAGCCGATTTGCTTAAACCTTTCACAAGCGGAAATATGTGGACAGAATTGAGGTTTCTTCTCGAAAGCTGCCGTTATTACAATATAGATGAGCTTGTAAATATAGCAACGATAAATGGTTTAAAAGTTCTTGATATTTCTGTAAAATAATGTAAAGTTTAAAATCATAAAAAAAGCAATTTTCTGACATTATATGTTTTTAATATACCATAAAGAGATATAAAATATATACGACGCAGGCAATAAAGTATTTTGGAGGCAAATTTTGTTAAATTGCTATTTTACAAATTATTCGGGAAATAATCAATCATCAAACTGGTATAACCAAGCTCAAAATTATAATGAACATAAGCTTGCAAATATAAATTGCCAAAATAATAATCAATCATCAGACTGGTACACTCAAGCTCTGAATTATAATGAACATAAGCTTGCAAGTATAAATTATCAGAATAATTTACAGAGTAATCAATCAGACTGGTATACCCAAGCTCTGAATTATAATGAACAGAAACTTGCAAGTATAAATTATCAGAATAATTTACAATCGATGCAATCTCAAATTCTTTTCCAAAATCAAAATCATAACAACTTTAATTATTATAGTGATTGCGGACTTTCTTCAAGACAACAACAAAATTTTCCACAAATTAATCCTATGTTTGGAAATATATTTAATATTTTAATAAATTTCTTTTCTTTTAATCAGGGGTAGCAGTCAAATTTGCTTTTAAAATAAAAAAACAGTACAAAAAGACAATAAACTCAATGAAAGAGTCTGATGAAAAATGCTTCAGACTCTTTTATTGTTATAAAGGGCAAAGTGAGAAGGAAAAAAACATGACGGACTACATAAAAACTTTTTCAGAAATAAATATTAACGATATAAATATAGTGGGCGGTAAAAATGCTTCTCTTGGGGAAATGTTTCAAAAACTTACTCCGAAAGGCGTAAATATTCCCGACGGTTTCGCCGTAACCTCCCAAGCTTATTGGAAACTGCTTGAAGTAAACAGAATATACGATACTTTGAAAAATCTTTTTAAAAAGCTTGATACAAAAAATTATTCAAATCTTAGTGAAATTGGAAAACAGGCAAGACAACTAATTTTAGATGCTGAAATTCCCGCTGAAATTCAGGATGAAATTGTTGAATATTACAGGGATTTAGAAGCCAAGTATGATTTTAAAATACAGGTTGCAGTCAGAAGCAGCGCAACGGCGGAAGATCTTCCGACCGCGAGTTTTGCAGGACAACAGGAAACATATCTGAATATTAGAAATGAAGAAGATCTGCTCGATGCCTGCAAAAAATGTTACGCTTCACTTTTTACGGACAGGGCTATTAAATACAGAGAGGATAATAACTTTCACCACATGAAAGTCGCTCTTTCTATTGGAATACAAAAAATGGTTCGTTCGGATAAAGCATGCTCCGGTGTAGGATTTACTATTGATACGGAAACAGGGTTTGAAAAAGTTGTATTCCTGACAGGAAGCTGGGGCTTGGGAGAAAATGTCGTGCAGGGTACAGTAAATCCCGATGAATTTTATATATTTAAGCCGGCATTAAAAAGAAACAAAAAATCAATAATCTCAAAAAAACTCGGTAGTAAAACAAAAACGATGATTTATGCCGAAGATACAGAAAATCAGGTTGTTGAAGCAGGAAAATATATTATAAACATCGACACTCCTGAAGGAAAAAGAAAACAATTTATTATTAATGATGATGAAATAGAAAAAATTGCAAAATGGTCAATGATTATAGAAGAACATTACAAAAGACCAATGGATATAGAATGGGCAAAAGATGGACTAACTAACGAGCTTTTCATAGTTCAAGCAAGATCAGAAACAATATTTTCAGGCAAAAAAGAACCTTTTAAAATTTGTGAATATAAACTTAAAAAAAGAGGCAAAATCCTTGCAATGGGAAAAAGCGTCGGAAGTAAAATAGCCGCAGGAAAAGCAAGGGTTTTGAGTTCGCCTGAAGAATCGTATAAACTTCAGGAAGGGGAAATTCTTATAGCAAGCATCACAACTCCAGACTGGGATCCGATATTAAAAAAAGCTTCCGCGATTGTAACAGACAAAGGAGGAAGAACCAGCCATGCCGCAATAGTAGCCAGAGAAGTGGGAGCTGTAGCTGTAGTCGGTACAGGCAATGCTACCCAAATTATACAAGACGGACAAGAAATTACCGTTTCCTGTCTGGAAGGCGAAAACGGCATAATTTATGACGGAATTCTTGAATGGGACGAAGAAGAAATCAATACAAAAAAAATCAGAATGCCAAAAACAATGCCAATGTTAATTTTGGGCGATCCTGATCAGGCATTCAAACTTTCTTTTCTTCCAAATAGAGGCGTAGGGCTTATGCGTCTGGAATTTGTTATAAGCAACGCCATTAAAATTCACCCTATGGCGCTGGTTAAATTTAATAGTTTACAGGATTTAAAGGCAAAAGCCGAAATCGAAGAGCTTACTTATCTTTATGAAGACAAAGAAGAATATTTTGTCGATCAGCTATCACAAGCAGTAGCTATGATAGCGGCTGCATTTTATCCGAATGACGTGATAGTAAGAATGAGCGATTTTAAAACTAACGAATACGCGAATTTAATTGGCGGGAAAGAATTTGAACCGTTGGAAGAAAACCCGATGTTAGGATTTAGAGGCGCGTCAAGATATTATAA
>DNRP01000010.1:29151-35155 GCA_003499955.1 Cyanobacteria bacterium UBA9971 | reverse complement strand
ATAATGACTTTCGCAGTAAGCTACTGGCAGCTTCACGCATTACCAAACAAACTATGGTTAACACTTTCAGCGATTATAAGTTTCGGAACACTCGGAGCAGCATTAATTCCTGAATTAACAAAAGTGTTTACAAGCACAAACTCAAGACACACAAAAGAAGTTGTAACCGCATCAAGAGAAGGCGGAGCATCCTTAACAATTCTTTCAGGATTTGTATCAGGAAACTTCAGCGGATTCTGGATTGGCTTAGCAATCGCCGGCTTAATGGCGGGCGCATACTTTGCAAGCGTACACATTCCTGCAGAAATGATGATTTACTCGTCAGTATTTGCGTTTGGCCTAGTTGCATTCGGCTTCTTGGGAATGGGACCTGTAACCATAGCAGTAGACAGCTACGGGCCTGTTACAGATAACGCTCAATCAGTGTACGAACTTTCATTGATTGAAGAAGTTCCAAACATTTCAGAAGAAATCGAAAGAGATTTCGGGTTCAAACCCGATTTTGAAAACGGTAAAAAATTACTTGAAGAAAACGACGGCGCGGGAAATACATTTAAAGCCACCGCAAAACCTGTTCTTATCGGAACAGCGGTTGTAGGAGCAACAACAATGATATTTTCCCTGATTCTCGTAATCGAAAAAACACTGCAAATTAAACCTGAAATGATTCTTAACCTCTTGAATCCTTTCACACTGTTAGGACTTATGTGCGGCGGCGCGGTAATCTACTGGTTTACGGGTGCATCCACACAAGCAGTAACAACAGGGGCCTACAGCGCGGTTCAATATATTAAAAAGAATATTAATTTAGACATAGAAGGCGGCAAATCTTCAACAGAGAACTCGAAAGAAGTTGTTAAAATCTGTACACAATACGCACAAAAAGGTATGTTTAACATCTTTATCGCTCTATTCTGTTTTGCACTTGCTTTTGCGTTCCTTTCAGCTCCGATAGGAAGCGCAAATCCTGTAGCATTCTTTGTAAGCTACTTGATAGGTATTGCAATCTTCGGATTATTTCAGGCAATATTTATGGCAAACGCCGGCGGATGCTGGGATAACGCTAAGAAAATCGTAGAAGTCGACCTTTGTGAAAAAGGAACACCTCTTCACGAAGCGACAGTTATCGGCGACACAGTAGGTGATCCGTTCAAAGACACTTCTTCAGTTGCAATGAACCCGATAATCAAATTCACAACATTATTCGGTTTATTAACAATGGAAATCGCAATAACAGAAGCATTCAAACCATATGCGCCATATGCGGGAACAGTATTCTTCCTGATTGCACTTGTATTTGTATGGAGATCCTTCTACTGCATGCAAATCCCCGTAATCCCCGGAATTGAAAACAATCTTCCGAGCGGAGAATGCAAAACCATAAGTTAATAAAATCTAATTAAATAAAAAAAGGCTCTGAATAAAATCAGGGTCTTTTTTTATTGTCTTCCTGAGGCAAAGCCGAAGGATCTGTCCAGCCGTCAAAATTAACATTAAATGTTTAAAGAAGGATTGCACATAAAATATCTTTAATATATCCTTAAAAAAAGATCATAAAAATAGGAAGCAAAAAATGAATAACGTATCATTCCAGAAAAACCCTGCTTATTATGCAGCCCAAAAAACTAAATTAAACGCACCGTTAAAAGATGCTTTTACGGTAAGAAAAACACCGGGATCAATGGGCTTAACCCCAAGACCTACTAATTTAACCCAACCTACAGGCTTTGAATATAAAGGTTTTGAAACAAAAAATCCTGCAATCCGCCTTTTAAAAGCTGTTTCAAAATTATTTAATTAAATCAAAAAAAAGACAATAAGGGAAGCTTATAAACTTCCCCTATTGTGCTATCAAGAGAGTTAGTAGGGAGGCCACAAAGTGGCTTTTTGAGTTTTAGAACCAAGAAAAATAAACAAAATTCTTCTTAAGACTAAATTTTATGCAACTGTACAGACTAATTTCGCAAGAGCATCATCCTGAACGGTTTTAGCACCATAAACATATAAACCTCTGACAGCGGTGTCAAAAGAATCATGAAGCCTTAAAGATTCTATTTCCACAACCTGAGAAGCAAAAGTAACAGCATCATTAGTACCTGCAAGCACATAATATTTTCCTGCCGTATCAGTAAAATTAGTGCAGACAAGAACTTCAAGACCGGCTATTTTCCCTATAGAACCTTCTTTTAAGGTTTTATCACCTGTCTGATTAGCCTGAATAAATTCCGGCGCCTGAATCAAAAGAGCTTCAATGTCAGGATTAATAACAATCCAGGGTTTTTGTCCTTTAGCGGTCGCATTGGCCTTTTTAAGAGCCTTAGCAACAGCTACAAAGTTTGTGTAAATATTGTCTTTTGTAAGAGCAATAGGAACAAGGTCTGTACCAACAATATTTCCGGCAGGAACATCGACATGTTTTCCAAGCAGGAAAGAATCTTTAGCTAAATCAATAGCGATTTTCGCTCTTTCAAGATACCCCGCCATAATGTCGATATTTGACTGAGCTTTAGAAACATCGTCAACTTTAAAAGCAAAATACTTTTTCTGATCGATTAAAAGCGTGTCTGTAGGGGAAGTAAGATCATCATAAGTGATTGAACCGGAGTAATCTTTAACTGTAACGTCCCCAAAAGTTCTAATATGAACTGTATCACCGGAATTTTTAATTTCGCCTTCGTAATTTCTGTTGACGCACTGCATCATAACACCTGATTTGTCTAAAAGAGCGGTTAATTTTTGTGACCACACTTCAGAGATAAAATTTGATAAATCTTGTACCATAACTAATTTCCTTTCTTTAAAAAAATGTCATCCTGAAACAAGTTCAGGATTTATCAAATAAACAACTTTATAATCTAAGCCCCGCATTGTCATTGCGAGGAAGGCCAAAAGGCTGACGTGGCAATCTATCCACATAACAAAACCGGACAGATTCTCACGTCAGGACTAAAGTCCCTCCTCAGAATGACAGAGGCCTTACTTAATAAGCCCTCTTCCAAGCTGCTCAAAAATCGCTTTTTCGTTCCTGACAAAATCATCAGGCGACATCGACTTAATTTCAGAGCGGGAAAAAACTTTATTGCTCTGATAATTAGGAACAGCGGAATTCACAGCGGAACTCATGCGAGCTTTAGCGGAATCATTCTGTGTTTTCAAACTCATACCGGCTTCATAACCCGACCTGTAAATAGCTGCAATATGCTCCATAGCATCATGAAATCCCTGCTCCCTCAAACTTATGGAAGGATCTAAATCCATTTGAATAAAAGCATTAATCGCTTGCTGAACAGCGGGAATAGAATAGACTTCAGCATGCTTAGCCTGAATTTCTCTTATAACAGCATCATTGTCCGCCTGTAAATTAACGTGATTGTTGATGATTTGCTGCTTAAGCCAATTGTTGGCGGCATCTACACCATAAGAGTTAAATAAACTTTCATAAGTTTTTTTCATTTCAGGAGTAATTTCATTAAGACGGGAAGATGTCTTAAGAATGGCAGCCTGCTGATTATCCTGAACAGACTGTTGAAGTGTTTTTTGCTGGTGTTGTTGACCTTGAACAGCTTGTCCTGCGAGCGGAAAGTTATTTTGTGCGGGTAACTGCGCCTCTCCATAAAAAGCTCCTCCTGTTTGCTGATTACCGGCTACATTTTGATTTAAATAATTATTCATAAAACCTCCTTTTTTGAGTAACAAAAAACCCCCGACTTCTTTTGAAATCAGGGGCTTTTTTTAATTTAATATATTTATTTGTTTTAATAATTCACTAATAATTTTTCAATTTCTATATATTTTTTCTTATGTGCTATTTCTAATAATTTAGACTTTTGTTTTAAATTAGCGCCTTTTTCAAGAAGCATTTTTACAACATCGACTTGATTTCGCTTAACCGCCATAAATAGTGGTGGCTCGCTTCCAAATCCGGAAGCATTAGGGTTTGCTCCTTTTTCCAATAATTTTACAGCAATTTCCGGATGATTTTTATAAATTACTGCTTGTAAGGCATTCATCTTTCCAAATTTAGTGTTTACATCAACACCTTTGTCAATTAACAACATAACAATATCGGGTTTATTTTTTACCACAGCATTGACTATCAAAGGCATACCCATGCATTTTATATTAGGATTTACCCCTTTATCAAGTAATAACGCAGCAATATCAGGTTTGTTTTTTTCTATTGCATAGACTATCAAAGGCATACCCATGTATTTTGTATTAGGGTTCATACCCGCATCTATAAATAACCCTAAGGTTTTGCTATCATTTTCTACTATGCTGTTGACCGCATATACTTTGCTGTTAGGTTTCAATCCTGAATCAGTTAATTGTCTTATCGCTTCTTCTTTTGGATTTAAATTTTCTTGAGTTTTCTCATCTTCTGCATTTGCCGTTATAACAAATTCCTGCTTGTTTTCAGAATCATAACAGGTAAATTTGATATCAGGAATGCGATTTAACGCTTGAGTTTTATCAAAAATTGCTTTTACATCAAAAGCTTTACCGGACTCAAGAGTTATTTCCTGCTTTGACAAATCACTAATATTGTCTTTAGCTTCTTTTTTAACTTTGTTATTTTTTACAGTTATTTCTGCCGTAGCAGGGACTGTAAGAGCAAGAGAGATTCCAAAAGTAGGAATAGCAAGAAATCCACCAACAAAATTAAGTGCAAGACTTCCCGGAGTCATTATATATCGAGAATTTTTATAAACAGGAACTATTCCCCTGTTATTTTTTAACTCGATAGCTTTTATAACAATAGGCTTATTGAAATTATTTGTTAATGTATAAGTTTTTCCAATATATTTATTACTTAATTTCGTTGTAAAAATTACATCTTTTTCTTCCAGATTAACAAAATTTTGATAATCTGGAACTTTTTTATCAGCTGCAGCAAAAGCCGCTACTGGAAAGAGATTTAAATAAAAAAAACTTAGGATAAGACATAAAAAATTTTTCATTATATATTCTCCTTTACAAAATACCTACAGAGCTATTTCACTTGGAGAAGTAATAAAACCTTCCATGACTTTTGCAGCGGAAACATTTGCAGAAGTTCCTGTTCTCCATATACCAAAAGGAATTAATATAAGAATAACACCAATTACACTTAAAAATACGGCACTTGGTCTTTTACTTTCGCCTTTTGCTTCAATACTTAACTGAATAGGATGATCAACTTTATTAACATCCTTAACTTTGCCTTCTTTTATTAAAATATAACCGGGTCTGCCGTGTTGACCGGAATGAACAACTTTTTGCACATAAGCAATGCCACTTGTTCCTTTTTTAAACACAAAATGATTGTCAATAAGAACATCATCGTCAATAATAATTGAAATAAGATCGCTGTTTTGAAGAGAATCACTATTTAAAGGGTATTTAAGAACAACAGGAACAACTGTCCCGCTAGGAATTGAAACAACTTCTTTTTTTGCCTCAACTGCAATCGCTGCTTTTTGTGGCTCAACATTAGCCGCTAGAGACGCCCCGGAAGACAAAAGAAAAAACGAAATTGTCAAAAATAAAGTAAAAGCTTTTTTAAACATATAAACTCCTTACACAGACAAACTGTAACAAAAAACATATCAAGTTTAACATAAGCAAAATTTATACAATATAAAAAGACCTTTCTTTTTTATAAAACTTATCCCATACCAGCAGAAGCTATTTTACTACTTGCACCGGCAATGCTGCCAACAATAGAAGATATCATCTGGCGTTTGCTGGTCAAATCAGCGGTATAAGCCCTTAATTGCTGCATCCACTGCCCGTTAAGAAAATCATTAAGAGCCTGGGACGCATTAAGAGAAGCTTTTGTATTGTTGAGCAAAGCACTTTGAGCATCGGAAAGAACCCCCCCGAGTGCCTGCATTTCGCTTAACTTCCTTGCTTCTTCCTGATTAACAAGATCGGCTTTAACACTTTCACCTGTAGAAGCAATATCAGCAAGAGCGCTTGCCCTGTTTTTCTCAAGCCCGTTAAGCCCGCTGATAAACTGCGA
>DNRP01000010.1:2852-29129 GCA_003499955.1 Cyanobacteria bacterium UBA9971 | reverse complement strand
GCTTGCTGTTTAGCGGCTTGTTCTGCAGGATCAGGCAAATATTGAGTAACAATAGCGCCGGAAGAATCCTGATAAGTTTTACTAACCACTGTATCGCCATTTTTAACGACACTTGGTTTAAAAGTAGGTGCCGGAGGCGGTGTTTCTTGACCTCTTCCCATAAAAAATTCTCCTTTCTTAATTCACAAAAACTCTGTCATTGAGAGGAAGCCCTTAATGCTAACGCGGCAATCTATCAAATTAACGCGCTGTCATCCTGAGCTCTCTTTGTCATCCTGAGCGAAGCGAAGGATTTGTCCAAAGTTGAATAAAAACCTAAAACCCAAGAGAGATGAATTCTTCGCTTCATTTCATTCAGCTCAGAATGAAATTTCTAATACGAACAATTCCGAACAGTTCAGAAATAAACTCAAAAATCATTTCTCTTCTGAAATAATCCTATCTAGCTCGTCCCTGTAAAAATCAATCTTAGAAGCTTCATTGTCAACAAAATAAAAGACTTCTTTAATTCCTGAAAGATACGGAATAAAATGACTTTGAGTATTCAAACTGATGCTGTCTAAAATTTTTCTGTTAAAAATCTCGTTTAAAAGCGTATAATTCTCGTCAACGCTAAGATCTCTAAGCTTAAGAGCGTGTTGATATTTCTGATACATTTGCTGATAGTCCATAACCATTCCTTCCTCTTCTTTTCACAAATCCAACAACAGGACTCTGCACTGTTATTGCGAGGGCTTTAGCCCGTAGCAATCCAAAAAAATAATGACTGGTTTTAGATTGCTTCGTCGCAAGCTCCTCGCAATGACAATTGCAAGTTTTAACCAGATGGATTCTAAATTAATCCTTAATAAACATGTTAGGATCGACAGAACCAATTTGCCCGAAAGCCCACTTCATCACCTCCACCCACTTGATACGAGGCGCAATCTCGGGATGCTTGGCGGCTTCAAAAAGAAAATTCAAACTTTCCGTAAGCTTGGTTTTCCGCTCAAAAGCCGCGTTAGAATCACCGATAAGATAGTCATAATTCCCTTGCCTGACTGATTCATCAATAAAAACAAAATCAACATCTCCATTTTGCCTTGAAACCTTGATTTCCTGAATATCAAAACTAAAATTCGCCATAAGCTCGGCAATTTTTCTAATAATAGGCATCTTGACCTTAAAATTAAGAACATCAATTTCTTTAGAAAGCCTGATGTTTTGTCCCGTCATAAGCCCTGAAGCTTCCGTAGCCGTTCTGGCATTAACAACGGAAGGATTACCGGTCATATATTTAAACATTCCTGTTGTGGACTCAATTTTAGACTCAAAAAACCGGAGGAAATCCCAACCGACGATAGCATCTTTAAAATCGAGAGGCACAGGCTCTCTTGGCATCAAAGCAGGATCATATTCAATGATAGCACCTTCTTTAATATTAATTTTACCAGAAAGCGCGCCTTTTGGAGCAAGATAAGGCTTGTTAATAATAAGCTTAAGAGCTTCAAGCTGAAGATTCATAATAGTTTCAGAAGCTTCATTAAGAGGAAGAACAACATACAGAGGACTATAACCTCTTTTTGTTTCGGGATCTTCAAGAAAAGCCGCAAAAACAAACGGATTCATTATGAAAGGATTTTCTTCAAACCTGATAATATTTTTTCTTCCGGCAAGAGTAATGACTTGATTTTTAAGGAGCGTACCGTCTTTAAGCTTTATATCTCCCCAGAATTCAAGAATTTCCAATTGGTCGCCCTTGCAGACCTTGTTGTTTGAATATTTGCCGTTTTTCTGCGAAAGAATCTCGTCCAGAGAGTCAATGTTTTTATAAAGTTTGTTAGCCTGTATTTCATCAAAAGTCGCCCACGAACGATAAATTTTAGGGCAGGTCTCAAAGTTGTCCTTTTTAGACGGATCAAAAACGAAAGCTTCAGGAGTGACAATCGTAACATCAGGACCATCATATATAACTTCATCCTTAAGCACAAATTGAGAACCGGACGCAGAAATTCCCAGAGNNCTGTGAGTTCGAAATATTTTTTCCTTCGTCAATTCCGAACGGAGCAGCCTTATTCTCAAGCTTTCTATATTCATTTACCGAACCTGTTTCGTTAAAATTTACCTCATCAGAAAAACTATAACCGCTCTCAAAATTAAGAACATCACCAAACACATCAGACCGATTGGATAGTATATTATTCGTTGAGTAAACTTGTTGAGATTTTCGTCTGCTTTGTTTAATTTTTGTTGACCAACTGATAAACGCAATAAATTCGCCTTTGTTAATCCAGTTATCAATGCCTTTTTCAAGCTTAGAAACCAAATCAGTATTGCGAAAAACATCAACCAGAGAAGCTTTTTGTTTAGCGGAATTATCATTGTCTTCTTTAGATTTACCCTGAACATCAAACATAGACTCAAGAGAAGTAAACCAGCTTTTCCAGAGATGCGCTTTATAAGTTTCTCTAATTTCGTAAATTTCAGGCATATTAATGCTCATTTTAGAGCCTGCGGGTCTATAAGTAGGATAAACGGCTTTTTCAACCGCGCTGATAGAAGAAAGATTAGGACTTCTAAGACCATCCCACTCGTCCCATTTGCTTGAAACATGGCTCACGAGGAAATCATGGTTTTCCTCAGAAAGCTTAACAGGCTTTTCTTCTTTAAAATATTCAAAATTATAAGGCATAAAAAAACCATTCCTTTCTTATTAAAAAATTTGTCATCTGAGGCTTTTTTGTCATCCCGCACTCCACATTGTCATCCTGAGGCGAAGCCGAAGGATCTGTCCAACATAAAATTAAATCTATATTTACTAACTGTGCAAATTCTTCGGGCTAAAGCCCTCAAAATGACATATATTTAAAACGCAATCATCTCACTAAGAGTAAATTCTCTATACATATCGCAACTTCCAACCCCAACAAATTCATATCTAAGCACTACGGCTTCTTCCCTAAGAGCAGCCAGAAGCGGACATATTTCCGTATTTGCGCAAAGATAACATAAATCATCTTCTTCGGCATAAATATGAAGCGCTTCATCAAGTTTGTTAATATTAACGTACATATCCCCAACCTCCTTTTTATTTTTCACTTAAAATATTGCCCTTTTGTCATCCTGAGACTTTTTTGTCATCCTGAGGCGAAGCCGAAGGATCTGTCCAATAGACAAACAAAAGCTTAAAACCCTTACTCAGGACGCACTGGCCAATAATACTCCACAATATAAGAAGCCGCATCAAAAGGATGCCCGAGAAACTTAAGCTTCCTGTCGATTTTAATCTGATAATGAGAAGGCAAATCCAATAAGGACGAGCCTTCTTTGTATTTTAAATTTTCAATATTATAAACAAGCCACTTGCACTTGGGGGAAATAAAAACCCCTATATCACCATTAACGTTTTTAATTTTAGCATTCCAGGCAGAAATTCTGTTTTTAATAGGCGGATTAAAAGGCTTTATTTTAAAATCAACCGCAAACCCCAACTGAGAAAGCCTGTTTCTCATGATGACATAATTTGTATACTCGGAAGTAACAGAGCGATTATCACCGGAAGCATCACCGTTAATAATTATAGGGGCTTTGTGAGCAGAATACCTTGAATAAAACTCCTCAACCGCAAGAGCTGTCGTAGTATTTTCAAGAGCAATCTCATCAAAGAAAAACACTTTTTCGCCTGATTTATGAGCAAGAACCCAACACATAGGATCCACGTTAAAATCACAGGAAATATGAAGGGGTAAATCAGGACAATAATTAACCTGACAAATATTTTCGGAAGAAAACCCTTTTGTCACAAGCCCTTTAGAATAATCCCCAAAATTTCCCAAAACGTTAATATCGTAATATTCAGAATCATAAGCCCGCCTCAAATTCTCGACAAACCCGTCGGGAAGAAAAGTATTTTCAGTAGTGGGAGCAATAATTAACCTGTAATTAGGCTTAGGCTTTTCAACAAAATTCTTATAAATCCACCCCTTGGAAAATTCGGGATTTGTATGTCCAAAAAGCCTGTATCTAGGGATGCCAGCTTGACGCAAACGCCCCAAAAGCATGTTAAAAGTTGACTCGGGAACATCAGACATTTCTTCAATCTCAACAAACCCGAGATTTAAGGATTTAAGCTTTGTATCATCATCAAAATGCCGGAAAAGAATTTCCGACCCGTTTTTAAAACTCAATTTCGCTTCAGTTTTACTGAAATCAAAATGAACCCCTTTTTTATAACCGAGCTTTTCAAGATGGTCAAAATAACTGGTAAGAGTGGTATCTCTGACGAGCGTGTAAGTTTGAGCTCCGACAAGACCGCGAATACCGGGAAATTTCATACAAAGAAGAATCCCCAGAAGCGACCCCGCAAAAGTTTTTCCTGAACCAAACCCACCCTGATACACCGCTACATCCAGATTATAAGAATGAGGAACTTCAAGAAATTCCTTTTGTGTCTTTAATAGCTTATATTTCATGTCAAAATACTCAATTCGAAATACCGGTTAATTAACGCCGAGTTAAATCCTGTCCTCCTCAACCCCTTCAATAAAATTATTCTGTGGCTGCGAATCCTGAATTTTAGGAGCATTAAACTTTTCCATAAGATCCACACCCTTAAAAAAAAGTTCTATAAGCTTTGTGTAAGGAGCATCTTTTTCTTCCGCAGAAATAATTTTTATCTGCTTGAGAATATCATTTAAAAGAAAATCGAGGGAATTTAAAGTATTAAAATTAGAATTGACATACATTTCGGTATGTTCTACCTGCTCTTCACTGCCATTTTGAGTTACATTTCCGCTTCGCAAATTTTTTTTACTTCTAACCATGACCAGCTTCTTATGTTACGAAATAGTTACAAAATTTTTCATATACAAAATATTGAAAAAGTTAATATTAAAAAAATATTCGATACTTCAAAAAGATTTAAAACCTATATTAATCAACTGTTAACAACAATTTTTCGGTTTTTAAAAAGGAAATTTATTTATTTTCCGGGTTTTTATATATGTACAAAGACTCCACAAAGAAGACTCCACAAAAACAGAAAGGGAAAATCCTTTTTTAATAAGGAAAGGAAAGGAAAGACACAAGAGAGAAAAACTCTCTTTTTTTATGCGTAAATTTATAAAAAACTTTTTTGAAATTTATATATAAATATATTGTTAAATTTTAAAAAAAAATTGTCAAAACAGGATTTATTATATAGAATATATAATGAAGCATATACTCAAGGAGAAAAAAATGATTATTGATCCTGTTATGATATCTTTATTACCTTTACTGTTTATTGTTTTAATCTTTTTAACATACCTTAATGTAGTTGAAAGCAAAAGAACAAGAAACATCGATGAAAAAATGGGAATTTTGGCAAACTACATGAAAATAGTTGCAGACAAACTCAGCGAAATACCCGAAAAACAAGAAAAAATTACAGACTAATTTTCAAATTTCCTATTTGTTGATAAACTTTATAATTTTTAAGGTTAATTACAGGATCAGTTTCGATTCTTCCTATACTTAACCCTGAAAGATTTTTAGAACATTTTTTAATTTTTCCAAATTCATTATAATCAAGAATGAATTTGGAAATTTTATTTTTTGAATGAGAAAATTTTCTTGGCTTCCAGAGAACTTCCATATTTTTTATAAAATTTGGAATATTTTTTGAATTCAACCTGACAGGTTTAAGAATATTTTCCTCAACATCAGCTCTGAGAATTTCAAGAATCGGCTTCTTACAACAAGAACAACACTGATTATATAAAACAAATTCTTCAAAAACATCTTTTTTTGTAGGGGTTATTTTAAAGACCTCGGCATGCTGAAATCTTCTACAACACCATATTTTTGCCATAAAACCATTCCTCTCTTAAACATACGACAAATCATAAATAACAAAAACTCCCGCATGAAGCGGGAGTAAGAACTCCGCTTTTTCTGACTAAATGTCAGGAAAAGAAGGAGAAGCCTAAAACAGCGACGCAAACACGGCGGCAATTCAGGCCTGAAGTCATTCCCATACAAAACGGGAACGAAGAAAAATCATTCCTGCAAAAAACAGGAATTTAAAAAACATAATAAAATTTCTCTTTTCTTTTAAGAACCTTACCTGAAAAAAAGGAGGTGCTAAAAGAAGTACGGAACAAAAGTTAAAAAGCTGAATCAAAGCTTTTATAAACTTATTCTCATCCTTAAAAATAAATCAAAGATGTAAACACACTTAATTAAATTAAAATAAATAAAAAAACCTTAAAAAGTCTAACACATTCATACTTTTATAAAATACAAAAAGTATTATAGCACATAGAATTACATCCATGTGGCTAAAAATTACATCCAAACGGCTAAAGTTTTAAAGTGTAATTAATTTTAATCAAAAGAGTGATTAAAAATTTTCACTCTTTTGAAAACAACCTCTAAATTCAATAATAAAAAGGTTTTTCTCCTTTTTTGTACTTTAAGGGTGAAACACCATATCACCCTTTTAGTTTTAAACCCAAACCCTTGCACATAAAGGATTTTTTGTTTTTCTATCACCTTTAAACAAAAATTCGGGCTAACCCCAATGTCAGCTCATAGGATGACACAAATATCACTGATTCTTGTGATTAAATTAAAACATAAATAAGATATATTATATATATAAGCAAGGGAAACAATAAAAACGAAAGGGTTATGTAAAATGTTTAGTTTTGAAGTTATCGGATCAACAAATTTTATACAAGACACTCAAAAAAATGAAAAAAATTATTCAAACATTTATACACTCGCTTCAAATCTTTATTATTCAAAAGAAGAAACTAACGGACCGGCTCAACTCGGAAACACCTTGATAAGTTTATTTTAAGTTCTAACACCGACAAATCAAAGGAGTTTTCAAAATGGATAAAAAAAATCAACAATTAATAGATAATATAGTTTGCCACAAAAGCGCAATTAAACAAATTGATGACAAACTAAATCTTATAAACTTCATTGGCAGCGTAAATAAATCTTTCGTCCCAAAAGATTTTCTTAATATGGAAGAATTAAAACAAGAAAAAAAATCCCTTGAAAAAAGTTTAAAAATATTAACTTCAAATATAAATAATTAAATTTTTTTAATACAGCTATAAATACCTCACACTCACCAAACACCTACAAACTTTACTAAATTTATTCCTCCAAAAATATCAGCTATACCCCCGAAGCAAAATCTTCGGGATTTTTTTTGCTTATAAACAAGCTCTCTGTCATTGCGGCAGCATCGCTGCACCACTAAGTGAAAAATATATCCAACTCTTAATGTTAAACTGCTATTTTCATTGCGAGGCATAAAATAAAGCATTTTAATCATTAATCATTCTAATAAAATAACAACATGTCTCTTATGAAGATTTCTTCGTTAATTCAACAGTTACATTTTATACAATAATCAAGCCTGGTAATGACAATAAAACCCGTTCCAAATAAAAAAACAGGAACTTAAAAAGCCCTGTTAAATTTCTAATCACGTGTGTAGCTGATTTTTGGAGGAATTAAGTATAAATCTTTGGGTGTGTAGGTGTGGGTGGGTGTGGTGTATTTAGTTTATAAAATTTTGTTATTAAACTTTTTTACTTCCCCCCAAAAAGGGGAATCTTTGTTTACTTTTTTCTTCCTGTTTTTCTTTTACTTACTTCTTTTTTAACCTTTTTTCTTCTAGCTTTTACTTCCTGATAATCTGAACCTGAACTTTTTTATTTGAGCGACTTCCTTTTGTTTATATAATTAATATATACTATTTTTTAATTAAAGTAATCACAAAAACAGGTGAATTTTAAATCTCACCCATGAACAAACAAAGGGTGAGTTTGTTCTCACCCTTAAAAAATGTCAACAATAACTCATGCATGAAAAAACGGAAAAGAAAATCCTAATTTCTTTTATATATCTTGCTTTTTAAAAATCGATAAAAAAAGATTTCTTTGAAAAATTTCTCTTACAAGCCCTGCTTTTGTTTTAACGCCATGTTGTTTAAAAAGAATCCCCAGTCTAAATTTTATTGTTCCTAAAGAATATCCTGTTTGTTTTGCTATTTCTTTATTACTTTTTTCATAAATAACAAAATTAATGATTTCTTTATCAAGCTCTTCATAATTAAAAAAACTGTTATCTATATTCATAAAAATCTCCATACTCATACTGCTGCCCTGATAATAAAAAAAACTACCTATTTTCTGTTAATTATGTTATACATATAATATAAAACTTTGTCCATAGAGTATAAATGAAATTTTAATTTTATTTTACAATTGTTTGTTTTACTAACAAAAAACAAACAAAATTTTCCCTTTATTTATCGTATTTTTTCCTTTTTTCTTTTTCTTAAATAAATTCCTCTGATAAAAATTTTTATAAAAAGACTTATATCAATACTTTTTAAATATAAAAAGTATTGATATATTTATCTCTATTTTAAATATTTCCACTAAAAATTTTATTGATGACCTAAAAAGTATTAATGTATACTTTAATAAAAAGAGTGGAACTAAAGAAGGATAATTAACACCAATGAACAAATTTTTACCAATAATATTATCTCTGCTGGTATCGTCAATATTTTTTAATATACCGGCAAAAGCCGAAAACAATTTAAACATTCTTTCATCATCAGGCACTGCAAGCATTTATGCCGAACCTGACACAGCTATTTTTTCTTTTGCAATAGAAACAGAAAACAAGTTTTTGACACAAGCCCTACAAGAAAATACAAATAAAGCCCAAAAAGTTATGTTTGAAATAAAAAAACTTATAGGAAAAGATGATTCAATAAAAACAACCGGCTTTAACGTAAACCCCATATACAATTACGATAACAAAGAAAGAAAAAGCATTCTTTCCGGCTACAGAGTAACCAACAGAATAAGCGTAAAAACAAAAAAATTATCCGACGCAGGAAAAATAATAGATACAGCAATAAAAAATGGTGCAAATAAAGCTGACGACCTTGATTTTATGATAGAAAACAAAGAAAAATATTCAAGCAAACTTTTAAAAACAGCTTCCGAACAAGCAAAACAAAAAGCCTACGCTACAGCAGAAGCTCTCGGATTATGCATAAAAGGCATAAATAGAGTATCGACAATGTTTTCTGATGAAACGATTTCTCCTTATTACAGAGGAACTTTTTCTTCAATGGAAATGAAAGGCTCATCAGACGGAGCAACTCCACCGATAGAAGCCGGCGAAGTCAAACTTAACGCCACTGTAAGCGTAGACTTTATAATAGAAAATTTAAAGTAAAGTTTTGTTTTTTTATTGACAATTAAATGCATGTATTATTTTTATATATAGTATAGATATTTGTTTATGTTATATTTATATCTCTATTAAAAAGGTGAGTATATGTCAAAATCCAATTTTCCTTCTTTTGGCTATAGCTATAGCCTTCAGGAGTTATATAAAAAGTCATCAGGAATAGCCCCATTAAAAAAAGCTCAAGCAAAACAACTTCTGAACTCAAAAGCAGCCAAATTTAATTCATCAAACAGCCTTGATAAAAGAATTTAAACTTAAATAATCTTTATTTAAAAGCCCTATTTTTTATAACGGGGGCTTTTTGCAGATTATAAAAAATTTAATTTTTTTGTACGATTCCGAACAATTCGGAAAAACTTATGTTTAATATCTCTTATTTACTTTATTTGTTGTCATTGCGAAGCATGAAACATCTCTAAAATCATTTATTTTTCTTACAAAGCAAGCTTCCAACATACAAATTTAAACTTTTATAGCTGGAAGATTCTTTCGGAATCTGTCAATCTTTCTCAAAAAGACAATATGCCAAAAAGGATAGATGCTGAACTTGATTCAACATGACACTTTCTTTTATTGCCCCCGTATGCTTACATCGGGGTAATTCATTTATGCCTCGCAATGACCTCTAAAAAATACACCTTAAGATGTAGATTCATGGAAAGATGAGCTTCTTTTAAAAATAAATAATAATAAAACCATAAGAACAAACCCGAACATAAAGGAAAATTAAATGAATAAAAAAATATTAAACATAAATGAAACCAGAGTTTTCCCTTTTAAACAAACGAATTTAACTAAAATTTTAACTTATTACATCCTTAAATCAAAATTAATAAAAAATTAAAAACAATAAAAGAAAGGAAAAGACTATGGACTACTTGGATTTACCTATAAACAAATCCCAACAATACGCAAAAATAATTGAAGATACGGAAGAAATAATTCAAAACTTCCGGGACATATCGGAATTAATGGTTAAAAGACTTGAAAAAACAGAAAACTCAATGTTCACATTAGGCAAAAAAGTTATCCACGAGCGCGGTGAATTTTTAGATCCTTCTGTTAATATAGGCAATGACCGGATAAACCTTTTTTAAACAAAATTTTCATTACGAAGAGGAAAAAACATCTCTAAAATCATTAATTTTTTTCCGAAGCAATCTTCCTTCTAAAACTTAAATTTCGTATACGGGAATATTTCTTCTTTATTGTAATAATTAAAACACCAAACTTAAAACCTCACAATGAATTAAAAACCGGCGGTAAAACATCTTTACTGTCTGTTTTTATAAGGCGACCAGCAAACTCTTAATTCCTCAATCTCCTTTTCCAGTCCAATTAGACTAAATTCAACATCATTCTCAATTTTTTCAATTTTTTGGGAAAAAGTCCTGTCATTTTTTCGTTTTTCCTCAATAAATCTTAAAATATTAAATTTTTCAGTTTTAAAATTCCAAACATTTTTTATTCTTAAAATAATCTTAAAATCATCATCTTTTCTGACATTATGTTGATGAAATCCGTTTAAGATAATTTCAGACTGTAATTTATTTGTTAAATAACCTCCATTTTTAAAAGCTTCTTTAATTTCATTTCTTTCTTTCAAAAAAAATAAATTATTTTCAACAAATTGTTTTTTTATCTGTTCTTTTTTTTGTTCATGACATGTATCCTCATTTTTTGCTACCCCTTCGGTATTTTTTGCTACCCCTTCGGTATTTTTTTCCTCTTTAACAGCAAAACCATTGTCCTTAAATTTTCTTTCTTTTAAGAGTATTTCAGTAGCCTTAAAATCTATTTCTTTTTCAAAAACAGGATTTAATATCTCTTCATTAATCACTCCTAAAAGTGCATAAGTTTTTTGAGTAAAATAAATTTTTCTAAAATTTTCTTCAAAAACAATAACAATAATACCTTCCTTTTTGAGCTCGCTTATAGCCTGGCTGATAGCCCGTTCGCCTGAACCGGTGCATTTCATCAACTTGTTATTCTTTGGATAAACAAACCCTTTCTTTGGATTATACATATTGGCAAGACTAAACATAACAAGCCTGGCAGTAGGACTTAAATCCACCTTAGAGAAAAAATTCATATCAGTAATAGCTCTTAAAAGGTTAAAACTTTTAACATTAACATGAAGAGCCTTATTTTCATGCAGCACTTTGAATGCGTTACAGCCCTGCACCTCATTCTCTTCACATCTGTTTTGGGCTTCATCCTTCTTTTCCTGACATTTAGTCAGAAAAAGTGGAGTCCTTTCGCCCGCTTCGCAAACCTTATTCATGGTTAAAAAACCTCCTTAAAAAGTTCCCAACATAAACTATTGCACTTTCATGAGGAGCCTGTATAATTAAAATTAACTTCTGACATCAATTTAAAATTAAAAACAAGGCGCTCCCCCGGGAGTGCTTTTTGTTTTAAAACAATATTAAATTATAAAGTCCCGAACAGTTCAGCATTATTTTTTTAATAAAACCCCATTTATTACAAAACATGAAGAATAAAAAAATAATTAAAACACTTGTCGGAGCTACAAAACTTTTAACAAATTCTCCTTCCAAATTAAAAACTCCTCCAACGCATGCATGAATATACAATCCGTTGTATAATATGTCAAGGTCATTTCGAACGATACCGAAAAAGACCGGAAGATACAAACACAACCCGAACACTTCAGCACATTTCAGTTTTATTCAACATAATTCAACGAAAAGGGGAATTCAGCAGATGGCAAAAGAAAAGAAATTAACGGTAAGGCAAGCGATTGAGACATTGGGTCTGGGCAGAACAACTATTTATTCTTGGATTAAAGAAGGAAAGCTTCGTGCAGAAACAACACCACGGGGCAAGTTAATACTTCTTACAGACGAAGAAGAGCAAAAAATACGAGAATTAACCCAATTATATTCAGGCGAGTACATTTCCGAACAGTACGATGATTTTGAAGATGATTCAGAAGGGTTCGAGACCATCCACGAAGGTACTGTTGTGTACACTGACCCTATTCATAACAGTTCGGCAAATTTCAACAATGTTCCAAAACAAGAAGATAAAGTAATGCTTGAAATGTTACGGACTCTTAACAATCTTAACGAAAAGCTTTTAAATTATTCAGAACAGGCAGGCCAGGTAAAACTGCTCTCAGATTCAGAAAACAAAACAAAAGAAGAATATTTCAAGATTATACAAGAAAACGCAGCATTAAAAGTTCGCTTAGATTTGATGGAAAAAGAAAATACCGAATTAAAAAATAAAAGATCTTTTTTCGGAATAAAAATAAAATAACCTTAATTTTAAATATTTAAATAAAAAGTCATGCCAAAATTTAAAAAGCATGACTTTTTATTTATAAATTTTTGTAAAAATAATAAAACCGAAAATATGATAGGTTGATTTTCATTAAATTTGTGTATAATCAAATTAACTAATTCAATGCTATAAATTTTAAATGCCTTAGGAGTCTGGTCTTAAGGCTTTTTGTTGTTTATAAAAAGAACTTTAATTAAACTTGTTTAAAAGGAATATTTGTTTGTCTTAAATAAAACTGCATAATAGAATCAGCGGTTTTTTCCTTGGCTTTATTTGTGTTTGAAGTACTAAAAACAGCTGTATCTTGGGTAATATTAGCTTTCATCATAATAGGAGCTTTATCTCCAAACCTTTTTTCAAGGGTTTCTTTTGTTTTATATGCAATATTAGACATAGTTTGAATTTGTTCTTTATCTTGCGGCTGAGCAACAATCGAACCGAAAGAAATTTTGCGCGGATAATTAACAGTAGTGTTGCAATTAAATAGAATTTTCATGATCTTTGTTTTTTGCCTCTTTTTTAAAATAAATTTTGATCTCTTTTTAGAGCAAATAATGAATAAATAATTTTTTATAAAGTGTTCTTTCTACACTTATATTATACCTAAATAAAAATAAGTAAAGGGGTTATTTGTTGAATATCAAAAATTAGCAATATAGCTAATAAAGAAACTCTTTTTGTCTTATATACTATATGGAACAGTTCAATATTGTTCGGTTGTGAAAAATGAGCGAAAGTCCGAAACGGTGACGCAAAGGCGACAGCAATGTAGGGCAGTAACTCGTTCAAAATAAGTATATAAAGAAAAGAGGGAGATTAAATGGGAATAGCTTTATTTTTAACAATAGTTTTTTTACACATCGCATTAGGGCTTGCGCTTGCTTTTTTGGTAATGCATTTTGCGTTTAAATCAGAGCATAAAGCCCTTAGAAATTTCGGATTTATAGTCGGTTATTTATTAATAGTTCTTGCAATATTAGCAATGTTGTTGGGATCAATTTTTGTTGTTAAAAAACCGCAATTTAGACATTGTCCATATATGAATGAAAGACATGAACAAATAATGCAGCAGGGCATGCCAATGATGCAAAAACAAAAAGAAGAAAATAATAAAGAAATTCAGGAAGAAAAAACAGAACAGAAAAATGAAAAAAATATTGCTTATAAACAACAAATAAAAAAAGAAAGCAAAAGCTGTCCTATAAAAACCAGAGCTCAAATTGAAAAAGAATTAAAAGAAGGAAAAATAACAGGAGCAGCATGTAGTACTGAAATGAAAAAGATTCAACAAACACAAAAGCATGAAAAAAAATAAAATAATATAAAAAAGAAAATATTAACTTTTATGAAGCCGTTAAGTCTTTTAACAGCTTCATTTTTTAATATGAAAATAAAAAAAATTAAATTTATCGACAAATACTATCAATTTTTTTATTTACAGTTCTTTAAGCATATGAATAAAGATTTAAAATTTTTTAGAGAAAAATAAAAAGAGTCAGTTAGAAAGAAGGGTATGTAAAATGTTAGACAAAGTAGGATTGAGGTTCGTTGGAAACATTCAAAAAACCAAAATGGATCAACCTGACAACAATTATGCAGCAAATTTGTCGTCAAGATTCAAAACTCCTGAAGATAAAGTCGACATAAGCTCTTCAAATAAAGTTATTTCTTTTACAGGACATAATTTTGAATTTAAACAAAATAAAAATGTTCTTCATTATATTTCTTTTACGGGATTACAGGATCCTCGAAAAGACCAACCTATAGGCATTCAAATGAGAGTTACCGGTGTAAAAAGAAATCAATCAAATACGATTGAAGACCCGTCAAAACCGCAAGCGTCTTCTTCAGAGCCGGAAGTTATTCAAAAAGGAAAAAAAGCTAAAGGCAAAAAAGGCATAAGAAATTTGGATAAAAAACTTCCCGGAGCTAAAGGACCTATTAATAAATTAGCTGACAGTAACTGGAAAGACGGTCAAGAATTATTATTTACACAAGGACAAATGAGAACGCCCGAGGGAATAAAAAATACAATAAATTTAAGTGAACCTAAATATGGTAATTTAGGAAGAGTTCCCGATGAACTAGCTCCTGCTCTGGAACCATTATTGAATGATCCTGAATATAAGGATGATTTTAAGTTTGAATTATCAAACGTGATTGCGGGAATGACAAAAGGTGCTTCAACCATAGGCTTAAGAGCAAATCTTCTTTATACGGGTACAGACCCTGAAAAAAGAGCAACTGTTCAGGAAACATTTCATAATATATTAAACAATCCTGAATGTGCTAAAAAAGCCATGCTTTATCAGGAAAAAACCTCTCCTGATCAAATTTTAAAACTTATTTTTAATCATGAAGAAGCTAAAAAAGTCGGTTCTGCAGATAAAATGGAACAAGTCATAAATAATATCGTTAATGTTTTTGATGATCCTGAAAATAAAAACTTTTTGTTTGTAGGGCATTGTAAACCGGATGGGGACACTCTTGGTGCTGTATTAGGGATGAAAAACGCAATGGGATTAAAATATCCTGATAAAAATATTGATTGCGCAATAGATGATAAAGTCCCAGGTTTATTCCGCCATAATATTCCCGGAATAGACGGAGAAGTTAAACGCGCAATAAATCTTGACCATGAAAAAACCATGCAAAGTAATATTGAAAAATTTAATAATGATTTAGACAATAATCTTGCTAAAGCACAAGCTGAAATTTTACAGGATGAATTACAAGATATTAAAGAAGGTAAAGAAAAAGGTAAAACATTAGATTTACAAAAAAAATATGATGTAGTTGTAATGTTTGATGTTCCGACACCGGAAAGATTTTCAGGAGCATTTAAACAATACATAGATGGAGCTAAAAAAGTTGTTTATATTGATCACCATCCGCATAGAAAAGCTGAATGGCAAGATGCGCAAGAAAAAACAGGCTTAAATATAGATAAAGTTCACCAGAATGGATTAGCATGGATTGCGGATGCAGTTCCTGCAGCCACACAGCTTGTCGGAATTCTTGCTTCAAAAATGATGCCTGATTTAAATAAAATAGCCACAGGCGAAAAGAAAGCCGCTGATGTATTTAAAACACAGGATCAACAGGATAAATTAAAAGCAATGTCAGCAGCTCTTGTAACGGGTATGTCAACAGACACAGGCTCATTCTTAAGAACAGCAAACCTTCTGCCGGAGGATATGCTTAAACCTGCACAGCAAAGACCGAACTTTATGCCGGAAGGTATGTCAAAATGGCTTATGGGCTTAACAGACGGTATTAAAGGAACTATTGATAAAAAATGGCTGAGAGAAAATATCTCTTATGACTTGGACGATAACAGAATTCCTGATTTAGATTTAACAGCAAGAGAAACAATGCTTGATTACTCTGTAAAAGGCAAAGTAATCGCAGAAGATAAAAAAATCGGTACATTAGGTCTTGGTATTGTTCAGGTTGACTATGAACAAATGTTTGATGTATGGAACCTTGCCAGAAAATCTGAAAAAATAAAGAAAGGTAAGGCAGAAACAACTTTCCTTGATGTTCAAAATGGCTTTAAATACGGCGAAGTAATGAATATACTCCGTTCAAATCCGACAGAACATCCTCCTGAAAAACCAAAACCGGGAGCTTCAAAAGTAGAACAAGCAGCAATGGAAGATTATGAAAGTGCTTTTGATGATAAAAGAGTTGCAATATTAACCTGTCAGGACAAAAAAGAAGGATTCCTTGATGAAAAATTAAATATTGCAACACAAAACGGATTAAGACTTTCTTTAAGATCACAAGAAGGAACAATCCACGCTGAATTACTCGCCAACTTATTCCACGGCGGCGGACACGGCGGAGCTTCAGGCGGAAGAGTAGACCTCCCGGGAGTTGGATTAAAAACACCGCTGGGTGTAGAAATTGACGGCAAAAAAGCTCAAAGCCCGAAACAAATCCTTGAACAACTTAAAGAAAATCATCAGGTTATGAACAGCGATAAATCCGATGAAGATAAAAAAGCAATGTGCAAAAAAGTCAAGGTAGTTCTTGATCCGACCGGAAAACCTTGTACAGAACTAATTACGGATATTGTTGCCGAAATGAGAAAAGAAGATCAGGCAGGAAAAGATAAAATCGTTTCATTTAAAGGAAACCAAAATATATTCAAAATCAGCGCCTAAAATAGTATTCAGTGAGAATATATGCTTAACCTGAACATATACATATCAGAATCAAATATAAAAAGACAAACACTTGCTAATCCTTTGCAAAAAGGGTTAGCAAGTGTTATTGCCTCTCCGCAATATAAATATAATTTGCAAGCTGATACAGTATGCTTTTCAGGCAAACCTCAAGGGCAGACGGCTTTAGAAGAAAAAACCGTTCTTGAAAAACTCAATAATACTGACAGGTTAATAAATCAGTCAGGTGTTTTTCTGGAAGAAATAAACAAAAAATTTGATTATCATTTAAAAATAAAAGAAAAAAACCGTTTAATAGAAACAAAAAAGCTTTTAACAGAAAAAGAGTTGGAACTTAAAAAGCTTTCTGAAAGCATTAAACAGGAAGAAGAAAGAAAAAAACTAGAAGCAGTAGCAAATAATTTAAATAGAGTTAACGAAATTCTTGCAGCAAGAAAAATATTAAATAATCAAAAAGTAATAGCCAGACAGGAAGTAATAACCAAACAAGAACAATCAAAACAGGAAGAAACAAAAAAAATAACAGAAAAAACCCCTGAACCCGTAGAAAAAACTGTTATTCAAAGAATTAAAAAAACAGATGTTTTGATGACAAAAATAAATGATTTTCTTACATCAATAAGCGAAAAACCTGATTGTAAATTAAAAATAAAAGAAAAAACCCGTTTAAAAGAAGCAGAAAAACTTTTAGCTGAAAAAAACGCTTATCTTCAAGCGCTGTCTGAAAAAATAAATAAAGAAAATGAAAAACAAAAATTCGAATTAGTAATGGCTAAATTAGCTAAAACTGACGAAATTCTTGTTGCAAGAATAGAATTAAATGCAAAACCGCAGCCTAAAAAAGTAATAATTTATACAGATACCCCTGAAAGAACAAAAAAAAAGCCGGTACAAAAATCGAAATCACCTGTTAGAGAAGAAATTGACAGATTAAATCAAATAAGAGGCACTAAAAATCTAGCCAGACAAAGAGATATTCTTGCTAAAAAAGTTTGCGGAATTAATGAAAAATTAAATATTCTGTCAGACTTTTTGACCAGAATAGAAAATAAACCTGATAAAACTTTAAAATCTCAACAAAAAAGCCAGTTAAATCAAATAAAACCGGTAGTAGATAAACTTGAAAGACAAGTTACGGAACTGGAAGAAAAAAGTCGGAAAATAAAAGATAATGAACAAAAAGAATTACAAACACAAAAAACAAAAGAAAAAATAATACAAATAAATAAGGCATTACAAGCAAGAGCAAACATAAAACTGTCGAATTGCACACAACATCCTTTCAAGGGTTTAACAGCGAGCGTCGATTTGACTTACAAAAATACTCTTAATCTTAAATCAACACCGAATTTTTCCGATGAAATTTTTCAAAAAGAATTAGATAAAAAAATTCCCGGAATTATTGATGAAAAAAAAGCAGCAAAAAGAGTTTCTTCCCTATCAATATACTTAAAAGAAAAAATGATAGGATTTGAAGTTCCGGAATATGGATTAAAAGAGGAAAAAAGGGGCGGATACCAGTGGTTTGAAAGAGGACTGGAAAACCTTTTAATAGGAAGTAAAAAAGCTAATTTACAACCTGAAGAATATAAAGATACAGCAAAAGAACTGTTCGGTATTTTGTCAGTTCACGATAATTATTGGAAATCACCGGAATTTTCGGATTATTTATCATTATTAAAAACAAGCAAAACCATAACAGAAAATCAAAAAAAAGCTGTAGATGCAACAGTCTTGGCGATACAGGAATTAAATGAACCAAAACAAGTTAGTTTTGGAGCGCAAGAAATAATATCTATGAGAGAGCGTGCTTTTACTCCTATGAAGTTTATGCCTGAAATTTATGAAAAATGCGCATATACAGGAAACCATCTTGATCGTGATTTAGATGACGAAGAATTGACACCGAGTGCAGATCATATAATTCCTCATAGCTGGGAAAACAGTACAAATGATGATGGAAATTTCATTATTTGTTCAATAGAATCTAACACAGATAGAGGAAATATATCATTAATAAAGTATTTAAAAGGCAATAACGGAATATAAATAACGTGAATTGTGAATTAATTTGATTTTTTTAAAAACCACTTAAATTTGTCATTCTGAACTTTTTTAAGCTACCAAATCCAATTTTTTCTTAAATTTAGGACCATGACATTCATTATAAATCTTTTCCAGATCAATTCTGTTGCTTTTAATTTTAATTCCGGCCATTTTATAAGCAAAGTATTCAGCAACAAATTCTGATTTATTTGTTGCAGCATAAGAATTTAAGCATTTTGTTATTTCATTTTTTGTTTTTCTGTCAAATTTTTGATCACCTAAAGATAAATAATTTTTTTTATTATTTATTGCTTGATAGGCATGCGCAAATTCGTGATATATGTCCATTTTAGCATTATATATTTTAGGATCACCACCTGATGAATGAACAACATAAGGCAAATTTTTGTTATACTTGTAATGAGGGGTATTTAAATAAATTTCAGGTTTTACTTGTTTACGCTCACTTTCAGTATAAGTGTAAGCCATATCATTTGAACCTCTTTCAAAGTGGTCGGCTGCATCATTGCAATGAACGGATATACCTTTGGGAATATTGAATCCGGCATTTTTAATATCAAAAAAAGCATCATGAACGGATTTTGCCAGTATAAGGTTTTTAATATCACAATTATCAAATAAATAAGACTTAATACCCAGAGTGGAAAGATTTCTTTGATATAAAAAGATTTTTTTTTGATAGTCTTCCGGTTTGCCGGAAAAAACCGGTAAATTTACGGAAGAAAAGTTTGTTTGAAAAATTTTATTTGCATAAACAGGCTTAAAATAATTAGTTATTAACATCAGTTAAAAAATCCTTAAACTATTAAAATATAGGATATATGAATAAAAACCAAACAAGAAAAAAAATAACAGCAAAAACAAAAATTTTTTATAGATATCGAACTAATTTAAATATTTAAAAAACAACTTAAAATTAATTAAAACGAGTTTGTTTTCAGGAAATCCGGCTTTGTCGAATTTTTTCGAAAAACAACACTCTTAAAAGTTATATTGATTTTATAAAATTTTTAGGTAAAGAAAAATGGACAATCTTTGGACAATAATATGGGATGATACTTTATTAACAGGTGTTAAAGAACTGGATAAATTACATGAAGCTATTGCCGGTAATGCAAATAAAATTTATGCAATTTGTATTAACCCTGGAACAAAAGAGGAAGAAATTATAAAACTTGCCGGTTTTCTTAAACAGCAGCTTATGATACATTTTGATTTGGAAGTTGATTTTTACAAAAAAAACAAACTTTTATGTTATGAAAGACATGTTTTTCTTCATCAGGAATTTAAAGATGAATTAAAAAAACTTGATAAATTAAATATGCCAATTATTGTAAAAGCCTTGATGACAAATCAAATAGCTCTTTTTTATCTAAAAAACCACCTTATAGAAGAAGATAAAAAATGTATAAAAGAATTGAAAAATAAAGAAGTTTAAGGTTTTAAACAAACTGTATCTTCTCGAAATAGTCCGATAATACTTCTTTTGTAGTTCGGTATTAAAAAAGAATTTTATAGTGTAATACCTTAAAGCAAAATTTAACATGCCTTTAAAATCGATTCTAAAAGCATGGCTTTAAACAAAAATTTTGAATTTCTAAAATTATAAAAAACCGGTTCAAAAACAAATTTCCGATTTTCAGAAATTTTTTCTTAGGAGAAATTCAAGGCAAAAATGATTTTATTTTTTCGCTAATAATTTATTAAGATACCACTGTGATTTTTTCCTGATAAAATCCCCCACATCTTGAGATTTAACATCAGGATAAGGCGGAAGTCGGCAAATATCAATTTTCCCCGCGCTGGAAGTGTAGGGATGTTTAAGCCCGAACTCCATGTGGGTCAGAAGAATGTTATCGTCAATAATTTCATACCCTTCCTGAAAAGCAAGAATAGCATTAGTTTCAAAGAGTTTTTCCGTTTGAATTTTTGTAAGCTTATATTTCCCCTGATTTGTGGGAGAAACAAAACCCGCCATTCCGCAAACAGCAACACCAATGGACATAGTATTTCCTCCGCCGGTGTGAGCCGCATAATCCCCAAAGGATACGCAATCATTAGAACTGACGGAATGTAAACCAAGATAAAGCAATCCTTTTGCATCAATCAAAAAATGATAATGTTCCAAATCCTGATTATTAGGGAATAAAGTCCCTGCTGTCCAGTGATTAATGATTCTTCTTTTCATTGTTTTTATCTCTTTTTTTATTCTCGTCTTGCAATCAACATTTCATAAATTTGGTCAATTTTGGACTTAATTTCTTTAAATTCGGCTTTAATATCCTCGACCATGTTTATGGAAGCAAACTTTTTATAAGATTCTTCCATAATTTCCCTGTGTTTTTTCTCAAGCTCAACAGGTCTGACAAACATCCCGAATTGTACGCAAAAACCAACAACCGCAATAATGACAGCTGCGAAAGGAAGAAATTCATCCATTGTTTTAATTTCCTTTTTTTATCCTGCCTGTAATTTTGCTTCGTCAAATATTTCTTGAATATCTTTCCGCAGCTCTGATTTAAGCGCAAATTGAAATAAAGACAGAATAATTCTTATGTATACAGGCAAAGGAAGTTTTTTGAGTTCATCAATAACCAGATTAACCACATATTCAAACTTAACTTGCCCTTGACCACTGCCGAGAAAAGTTTCCGCCTGTTCTATTTTAATAAGAGCAATTCTTTTAATAGTTTCTTTTAAATTTTTTGTTATCATTTTCCCCCCTTTATTTTTACAACAAAAGAATAAGTTATAGTTTTCCAGACCGGCAGAGCCGTTCTTCAAGCTATAACTACCGCTTCGCAACAAAAAACCCCTCTATGACTAGAGCGGTTTTATTAAAAAGACTTTTTTAACTAAACAGTTGGGTTAAAATCCAGAAAACCCTTTTTTTGAAAGTAAGATCTTCTTTCTACTATTATTAAGTGTGCTGAAAAGAAAAATTGCGTTTTTTTCTACAAATATTAACTTCTGTTAAGCAGTTTAACACAAGATTTTTCCAAAAAGAACATGATTTAAACATTCTCCTCCCTTTAAAGTGGCACATTTGATTAAACCTTCTTCCTGAAACCCTGTTTTTTTCGCATAATTAATGGCTATTTTGTTAAATTCGGGAATTTCCATTTGGACTCTTTTTATACCTGTAGTTTGATGAAGAAATTTTAAAAGTTCTTCCATGGCGTATAAAGAAGTTTTCCCCCAGAATTTTCTGTCAATACAAGCATGAAGTTGACATGAATGCGGATAATGCCAGTGCGTAAGCCATGCCGTCCCGAGAGGTTCTCCATCTAAAAGCCCCACAACAAACCACGGATAAAGAGAAGTAATTTCTTCCACAATATAATCCAGAAGCTCGCCATCTTCCTGCGGAAAATAATCATCAATAATAAGTTGTTTATTTTCAAACAAAAGGTCTATAACAAAAGGCAAATATTGAATATTTTCAAAAGAATCGTTTTCAATATCCGCCCTAAGCGGTAAAAATTCAATCATAATTCCTCCTTTCGTGGGGAGTTCGAGGGGGCGCTCCCCCCTTGACTCGTTTTTTCGTAGTTTTTGACGAAACGGGTATAAAAAGCTATAGCCCATTGTTTGAGGGGTTAAAACCCCGAGTTTGGGCGTGCGTGAAATATAGTCTATAAACCCTAGTGAGTTTAAAAAACAAGAAATTTTAAAAGTTTTCTTCTTTGGTGACTTTTTTCTTTTGATGCAAAAGAAGAAAGTCACTGGCAGGCTTTAGCCGGACATATTTTAAAAAATAAAAATAATGTAATCTAAAAATTTTTCTGAAGCTTTTTTGTCACGGAACGAACAGCTTTTAATTGCTTGTCAGCAGTCTTAAAATTCTTTTTTGCTTCCAAATAATCCGCTTTTTTTTGCTCGGCTAAAGATTTTAAAGAATTTCTTTCGCTTTCACATTTTGCCTCAAGCTGAAGAGTTTTATTTATAATCTCCTGAACATTTGAATCGTTAATATTAGGACTAACGGAAGGAATAAAGAGATTATTGTCATTTAATTCCAACGCCAGACAACCTGTTTTGATAACAAAAAGATTAAAAACCAAAACTAATAAGATTAATATAATTTTTTTAGCCATAATCGACCCCTAATTTTAAAATAAATTTAATTGCTCTTATTAATTTAAATCAAAATTTTTTGTTTGAACCCATTTGAATACACCATTTTAAGCAACATCATATTCAAAAGAATACCCGAGGACGGAAAAATGCTGCCCTGCTTCAAGATTTTGGAAACCTATCTGCAAAGACTCGCATGAGCCGACAATAGGAATTTTTTTCCTGACAGCCTTGTTGCTCGTCCAGTTGCTGATGTCCCATGACCCTGTATCCCAGACCAGTTCATCTTCGCTTATAACCTCAACAGTTTTATAAATCCGATCTGTCTGACTGTAATCCATGGAATAAACAACATCAAAAGGATATTTCTGTGTTTGATAAAGCCATATATTAAAGGAAAGAATTTCTTTTGAAGAATCGGGAGCCCCGAAAGTAAACCATGGAGAAAACCACCACGCTTCTATTGCTGCCCCGTTAAAAGAATCTTCAACATCTTCAAGCAAAATTTCCCCGTCAGGCGTGCCTGTATAAATTTTTTCATTTATTAAAGTCCCGCATGTTATAGACAGACCAACTCTTTTGTACCAGCTTTTATGAAAATAATCGTAAATATAGCATACATCAAGATCTTCACTTGTTTCGGAAGCAAAATAATACCAGATTTGATTTTTGCTTTGATAAGGAATACATATAACTTCACTGAACTTAGAAGTATTTAACTCAGGGAAAACGCTTTTAATCTTAATACTAATATCATCCGCAATGGTAATTTGCCCGAGGGAATTGAAATTCAGGGTTGTAATAGACTCGCCGTTAAAGAAATACTGATTATTGTTAACTGTTCCGATTGCCCATGGACTGATACAGCCGTTATCCGCCACAGGTTTTATAATAAAATCAGAAGGAGCCGAACCTGTTAAGACATAAATACCTTTTTTCTTGTAAATAGCAAGAAATTCGCCGTAATTTTCAAGCGCGATAATAGGACTTGAATCGTTGTGAAAATTAACAATAGACCCTGCATCCCCTAGCGTTGTCCAGTCGTTAGGATTTCCGAGAGCGGAATAATAAAGCCCCGAACCGGAAGCGATAAAAAGCCTCGCTTTATAAGCTTCGCATGGAAGACCAATAGGCGCACTCCCTTGAAGAGGAGTTGCTCCATAAAGTTCTTCGTAAAATAAAGGTGTATCAGCCCCGTTAGTAATAATAACTCCGTTGTTAAAATTAACGAAATTACACTTGGTTGTTTTGTCCAGATCGGAATATTTTTCGCTTAAAAACCCTGTTTCTGTATCGAGCCTGTACAATTTTCCTTCA
Source organism: Cyanobacteria bacterium UBA9971 (assembly GCA_003499955.1). Lineage (GTDB taxonomy): Bacteria > Cyanobacteriota > Vampirovibrionia > Gastranaerophilales > UBA9971 > UBA9971. Next base: position 4,914 of record DNRP01000010.1, on the reverse strand, counting down.
GAAGTTGTGATAATTGGATAATGAACCCCTTGTTTTGTATAATCCCATATCCCGAGGATTTTAGTTCCTTCGGGAAGGGTCGTATTAAGAATATTTCTGTTACCTTTCATTTTAATAAGCCCGCCGGACTTGTGTCCTTCGACATTTTGAGCATCAAACCAGTCGGTTTTATTTTCGGATTCATTTAAAGAAGCCATGGAGGAAAAATTGTTCAACCCTCCGGTGTTGTTAAAATAATTTAATTTTGGCATGCCATTTATCCTTATATAAATGTATCTTTTTTATTATTTCTCTTTCGTGCGCCCGTTGCGAAGGTTTCGTAATATTTCACCCTGCACACCGAAGGCAAGCCCGTTTTGTTTGAGGAGGCAGAGCCACTTTATAACTTAGCTGCTTTTAATCTACATTAATAAATCTTGGCGAAGACACCGAGTTACGGGCATTAAGCAACTATAAGCTTAAAATCGTAAGCAGGGTAGAAATATAGAAATCGTAGTTTAGGGCAAGTTTTTCTTTACATACTTTCTTTTACATTAAAAGAAAGTATGTCGGGTAAAGGGTAGAAGACTCTTTTATAAACAAAATACCTTATAAAATAAAAATTTTTTCTAAAAAAAGGCAATTTCCCATGGTTTTTTGTTTTTATATAAATATAGAAGGATGGAAGGTAAAGACGGTAAGTCTTACAACTTTTAAAAAAAGCGAATAATACTTGTTGTCATTCAAAGGCGTTAATGCGCTTACCTAAGTAATTGGTTGATGAATCATGCACAAAGGTTAAGGGTTTTAATGACAGAGAAGACAGAGTAATCGCCATATTTCTTCAGCAAAGAGAAAGGGCTGTTTGCGAAAAGCAAACGCAGCCGCTTTGATTAAGAAATTACAGCGAAAAAATACGCTTTAATCCTGACATGAGCAAAGTGAAACACAAACATGAGTTCTTAAAACAGGCGTAATAATTGTGCTTGCTAACAAACTCATTATAGGAAGAGGAAGGAAATTAGGGAATGGCTGAATTACAACCTGTTTCAATGAACAATGCTTCAACACCCAAATTTGGTATGTTACTCAATTATAAAGCAGAGCAGCAAAAACCGAACTTGTTTGTTAATAATGCAATGGATAATCCGTTGTTTACTAAATTTGAAATGCCTCAACCAGGCAAAGACGGGAATATTTTCGGATAACCGGAGAAAGATTTTAGTCTTTCAGATATTTCCAAGACTTAGTTTATAAATTTTACCCTCAATACCTCACACCTCTATACCCTAACAAGGAAGCATATCGTAAAATTCCTCCTGCTTAGAACAAGCAGGTTTTTTATTGCTTTACTTCAAATTTTTTGGAGAGCCGGAATATTTGAGACTTTGCGCAACCATGATATATACACCTATAATACCTATAATACCTATAATGTCATAAACCGTCATTTTTATTTCTCCAATTCTTTATATAAATTTTGAAGTTTTATATCAGTATCTTTGATTGTTGATAAAATAAGATATTCAAAAAAGAAACCTATTAATAATAGTATTATCTTAGGAATACTGTTTAAATTTAAAATTAATGCGGATAATCCGCTGACCAAAACAATTTGAGCAGTCCAAAGAGTTTTTTTGTGTTCTATTTCACCAAGAATTTGTTTTTTTAAGGATTCTTCTTTCATAAATAAGATTATACTAAATTATTTTTATAAGAGGAAGTATATGTTTTAAGGCTTAAAAAAATCGCTCAAAATTTGCTGCGTAGGATTAACAGACTGATTAATTACTATTAAAGGCGCAGAATCACCTGAATAAGAGTCATGTTTTTGCATATCGAGAAGAAACTCAAGATATTTTTCTCTTGCAAGCTTGTACTTGTTATCTGGCTTAAAGTTTTGCCTGTAAAGAGAATACGCCCCCCACTCAATAACTTTAATAAACCTGTCGGGAAGAATAGTGACATCTGTTTCCAATTCCAGAGCAGATTTTTCCAACGTTTTATCAGAATTATAAGCAAAATTAACCGTTAAATATTTTATAGTTAAAGAATAAACAGCATCAGGAGTAGGATCAAGAAT
>DNRP01000010.1:0-2782 GCA_003499955.1 Cyanobacteria bacterium UBA9971 | reverse complement strand
CAAACTTCTTCAAGAATGTCATTTATGTATTGTTTTATTTCCGAATACGGAGATTCTGTTGTTAAAAAAGAAGTGGGTTTTTCTTCATGAGCTAGAACACAGACATTTTTAAGAATATCGTAAAAATTTGGCATAATTTTTTTCCTTTTTTCATATTATGTTGTCATTGCGAGGCTTACAAAGTAAGCCTCGCAATCTATCTTGAGAATTTATCAAATGTAACAGATTCTCACGTCGGGGCTAAAGCCCCTCCTCAGAATGACAAAGTCTTTAACCCTCAATAATCCTGTGATCAAACATCACAACATAATCATTCACATACTTAATCAAATTTTGAGCCTGCTCGCCGTTAACAAAAGTTTCTGTTTTTTGTTTTCTGTTAAAGACTTTATAAATAGTGTTTTTATGGAATTTTTCTTCTTGAGTAAGCTTTAAAAAATCCGTTTCAATAAGAAAATTCTCTTTATTGTTTCTTTTTTCCCGTAATTCTCTGGCATCTTCCATTTCTTTGTTTATCTTGTTTTTAAACTCCGTTTCATAATCAAAACGAATGTTGTTATCAAGAATTTTTTCTTCAAGATTGTTTTTTTCTTTTTTGTCATGTTTTTCCATAAAATCCTCCTTCTGTATTAATGTATTTATTCTTTTATTCGTACGCCCGTTGCGAAGGTTTCGTAATATTTCACCCTGCACACCGGAGGCAAGCCCGTCTTGTTTGAGGTGGCAGAGCCACTTTATAATTTAACTGCTTTTAATCTACATTAATAAATATTGGCGAAGACACTGAGTTACGGGCGTCAAACAACTGTAAATTTTGATCACAAGCAGGGTAGAAATATAGAAACTGCAGTATAGGGCAAAGTTTCTTTTGCTTCNNTTTTCTTTACGACTAAAGAAAATGAAGGCGGTTAAAAGGGTGCAGCCCTTTTTATAAACAAAAACACCTTTAATAAAAATAAAGAACAAAAAGAAGACCGCTTTTGGCGGTCGGGGTCTTTATTAGTTTGTGTCGGGTTATTGTGTTATAGGGTGTGGAGTTATGAATTCCTGTTCGAAATTATCGATACCGTGTCCGAAATAAAGAACTTTTAACTGATCCTTAACATACATAGGATCTTTTTGAACCAGCATCATGGAAGCACCGGCTTCTCTGGGAGAAAGAACTCCGTTATATACATTGATACAATCTTGAAAAATTAACCAGGTAAGGAATTTACCGGGAGTAATTTTACCGTATGGAGCAACAAAATCAATAACATCACCGAAAGGACCGGCTTCTTGCGGAGTTAAACAGCCATCGTTATCTCTGTCAAAAGCGCTTATGTAAACTGAAGAATAAGCCAGACCGTATTTAAAATCAGGAACCCCGGTTTCATCATCAATCGGCATATAAGGAATGTAAGCAGATGCTAAAGATTGAAGAGCTTCATTTTTGGAAGCTTCTTCAAGCCCTATTTCACCATTCATAAATTGTTTTACTTTTGTTTCAGCGATTTTTTTGCCTTCCTGAAGATAATTAAGAACGTTATGAGCTGTGTTAGCTCCCCTTCCTTCAGAAGTTTCAGCATTGTATGGTCCATGTAAATTATTAATTAAAATCATTCCACTCTCTCCTCTTGCCCTAAATATTAATTCCCGAATATCACGTTATTTTGTGAACATAGATAAAAAATATTAAACCCTTAATTATCACCCCTTGTATTAATATAAAAACAAACGCTTGAAAAAAATTGCCTTTTTTGAAAAATTTTTTTAATAATTTTAATAAAAACCTGCTTTTATTACAGAAACAGTGCTGTAAAAAATTTTATTTAGCAATTTTTTTCTTTTTTATGTTTTTAATCTTATATATGTAAAAAAGGGAGTATACATGTTTAATACTGTAGATATGGGGAAAATAGCTTTAAATAATTCAAATATTTATCCGGATAACAATAATAATCAAAAAAAACAATCTAATGTTTCTTTTTCATCAAGAGGCGGAGTTGTTCCTAACGACATTAAAAAAACTTTAAAACATACTAAAAAATTAGATAAAAATCTTGGAGCACTAAAGTCATACCTTGAAAGATTTCTAAAAAAAGAAGAGTCGGAAATTTTAAATAACCTCGGAGCAAAACAGATTTTTATTCATCCTCATTTTATATAAAGACTTCAAGAACGCATGGGGAAAGGAAAAATTTCAAAACCGAGAGCAGTCCTCGATGCATTACTCAAAGGTGATGTATACCAACAAAATGGTTTTAAAGGCGTTATTATAAGAGGAACAGAAGGTTTAAACTTAATTTTATCCAAAATTAATAAAAAAAACTGGGAATTACTTTCTGTATATCCCGGAGAAACACCTTTTTCTACCTGGAAAAAACTTGATATTACTCATTAATTAAAATTTCTCATGCAAAATATACTTAAAATGCTTCTAAAAGGTTGCTATTATTAACTTTTTAATTTTTATGAAGTTTTTAAATCATAAATTAAACTCAAAATTGAACATTAAAAAAACCTATAATAAAACTTACTACCTGTAAAGTAAGATTTTATAAGGGTTTTAAAAAGATATGAAAAATTTTTTCTTAACATGTCAACAAACATGTTCACTATTTTATTTTTAGAGTTGTATAATATGCTTAAAATGTAATAAACCCTGTTACAAATTGCATTTACATACAATAATATAAGTTCTCACGTTAAAAACAGCTTAAAAGGAGAAAAAAAGTGAGTTTTTTATCAAAAATGAATCGTGTTTTCGGAGCTATGTTTATGGCTCTGATGGGACTATTTG
>DNRP01000164.1 GCA_003499955.1 Cyanobacteria bacterium UBA9971 | reverse complement strand
TTATTCTTTCCTCTTACCCGATTCCAGTTAAAATAAGAACACAAATTATAATAATAATTTTAAAATAAACAATATATTTTGCAAACATAAAATATGTCAATCTTTAATGCAGACTTTATGCGGCGAGTTTTAAATTCCTGTCCAGATCAAAGTATAATAAAAGGGGGTAGTTGAAAATCAAAAAGAGAATTTTGAATAATCTTCTCCGGAAAAACGTGTAAAACTTCTCTTTAATTCACTCTCTTTTCTCAATAAAAGTCGAAAGCCGCCAATTAGGCGGCTTGTTTCTATTTTTGTCAGAGGTTTTATGCTCTGTTAAAACTTATAAATGGAGCGTAGGAGATTCGAACTCCTGACCCCCACACTGCCAGTGTGATGCGCTACCAGCTGCGCTAACGCCCCATTTTATTAAAAAATGTTAATTATTGTTAATAATTTTAATAGTAGATATCAATTTTCATTATCAGCTAATTTATAACTAACATAAAGGTTTTAGAAAAACAATATTTATAACTATAAATAATCGGAGGTAAGTTTAATGTTAAGTTAAGCAATTAGATCCGGCGTAAAAGAAATCATTCATAATCCTTTTAAAACAGTGGTGGATGGTTATTTAAAATCATCTGCCGATAAGCGAAAGTTTAAGAAAGATCGCAGTTTTGAACTTCTTAAAAGAAATTATCTTGATTGCTTATTGCCTTAAAAACGTATAAAGACACTCTTTTTATGTAATAGAGAGAAAATATAAATAAAAAAAGAGCTGGCAAACAGCTCTTTTTTTATTTATATTTAAATTATGGATGAAAAAATTAGAGAAATTCTTAAAAATGGTGGAGTAATTGCATTTCCGACGGATACTGTGTGGGGAATAGGCTGCCTTCCGGAAAATCAAAAAGCTGTCGAAAAAATATACTCCATAAAATCACGAGATGCAGGAAAACCCCTTATTCTTCTCGGAAAAAATCTTGAAAGTTTACTCCCGTATATTGAAAAATTGCCTGAAAATGCTCTAAAAATTGCCAAAAAATATTTTCCGGGGGCAGTAACCCTTGTAGTAAAAAAAAGTTCTCTTACTCCCGATTTTGTGACGGCGGATTTTGATACTGTCGGGATAAGAGTTCCTGACTGTCCGATTTTTGCTGAGATGCTTGAAAAATGCACCGATAATGGAATTCTTGCCACTACCAGCGCAAATATTTCTGAAATGGGAGCTGTTTCCACAAAAGAAGAAGTAATAAATTCAATTGGTGATAAAATTGATTATATTCTCGATGATTTTGGTTTCACTCCAAAAGGGACGGAATCAACAGTGGTTTTTGTGAATGAAGCCGAAGAGTTAAAAATCTTAAGGCAAGGAGCTGTAGAGGTAAAAATATAATGGGAAAAGTAAAAATAGCAATCGGATCAGACCACGGCGGGTATGAATTAAAAGAAACAGTCAAAAATTATATAGAAAAACTCGGCTATGANNTCTGTGGTTCTGGCTTAGGCGTTGCAATAGCTGCAAATAAAGTTAACGGCGTTAGGGCAGTAACCTGTCATGACACTTACTGCGCAAAGATGAGTCGACTTCACAATGATGCAAATGTTTTGACAATGGGTGGCAGAGTTATTGGTACTGATGTTGCCTGCGAAATTGTAAAAATCTGGTTGGAAACTGAATTTGAAGGCGGTCGCCACCAAAGACGAATTGATATGCTCGAAGAATAATATATTTATACCGATTTAACCAATTGTTAAAGTTGATAATTTGTTGATTTCTTATAGTGAAAAGTAATATTCACTTGAGGAAATTAATATGCTTAAAAATGACGATATTTCTGTTGTAATGGCGGGAGAAGCGGGTCAAGGCGTAGAAACCGCTTCGGATATTATGGTTAAAGTATTCAAAATGGCGGGATATAACGTGTTTTCCTGCAAAGAGTATATGTCAAGAGTCCGAGGAGGCGTTAATTCTTCAACTATAAGAATTTCTTCCGGCGCAATTTCTGCTTATGTTGATAAAATTGACTTTTTGGTTATGCTTTCTCCAAATTTAACGGGGCATTTAGAAAAAAGAATAACGGAAGAAACTTTTATTCTTTACGATGAAGCGTTTAAAAATCTTTCTTTGGATAAATTCAAGACATTTGGGATGCCTTTGACTTCCAAAGCTGTTGAGGTGGGTGGAAAAATCTTCTCTAATGTTATATCAGCAGGCATTATTTTTGGAATTTTTGATATTGCAATGAACCTAATAGAAGAATTTATAAGGAAAAGTTTTTCTGATAAGACGGAAGATATAATTCTCAAAAACATTCAGGCTGTACAATCAGGTTATGAAATAGGCAAATACTTTATAAATAATAACTGTTTGTCTGTTAATGTCCAACAAGACGAGCTTGTGGCAGACAAAACACTTGTAAGTGCGAATGAGGCGGTAACTCTTGGATGTATTGCGGGTGGTTGTGATTTTATAGCAACATACCCGATGTCGCCTTCAACAGCTGTTTTTACTTATCTTGCAGAAAAATCTGATGAATTTAACATAATAGTCGAGCAGGCGGAAGATGAAATCGCGGCTATGAATATGGGCTTAGGGGCATGGTTCTCTGGAAGCAGGGCTATGGTTTCTACAGCAGGGGGCGGATTTGCTCTTATGATTGAAGGCATAAGTCTTTCCGGCATGATTGAATCTCCTATGGTAATCCATCTTGCACAAAGACCGGGACCCGCTACAGGACTTCCCACAAGGACAGAGCAGGGCGATTTGAATTTGGCTCTTTATTCGGGGCATGGCGAATTTCCAAGAATTATTCTCACTCCGGGAACCCCTGAAGATGCTTTTTATCTTTCCCAAAATGCGTTCAATCTGGCAGATAAGTTTCAAGTGCCTATTTTTATACTTACAGACCAGTATGGCTTGGAATCTTATTCGCTTTGTAAGCCTTTTGATGTTAATAAAACAGAAATTCAGGATTTTATTGTAAAAACAGACAGGAATTACGAGCGTTACAAACTTACTGAGGATGGTGTAAGTCCAAGAGGTATTCCCGATTTTGGCGAGGGTTTGGTTAAAGTTGATAGTGATGAGCATGATGAAGATAGTCATATCACAGAAGACCTTGATTTAAGGGTAAAAATGGTTGATAAACGCCTTAAGAAATTTGACCTGATTAAAAAAGAGATATATGAACCTGTATTATTTGGTAATGCAAGCTGTAAAACTCTTTTAATAGGCTGGGGTTCAACTTGTGACGGCATAAAAGAAGCGCTTTGTCATTTAAATAATCCTGATATTGCTTTTCTCTATTTTAAACAGGTTTACCCTCTTTCTGAAAAAACTCTTGCATATCTGGAAAAAGCTAAAAATACCATATGTATTGAAAATAACGCTACAGGACAGTTCGCAAAGCTTATAAGGCATGAAACCGGATTTAATATTCACCATAAAATACTGAAATACAATGGATTGCCATTTTCTGTCGAGGAATTAGTAAGCAAAATTAGTGATTTAACGTGAATTGCCAATTAATCACACTCGTCATTGCGAGCGAAGCGAAGCAATCCAAATTTTATTTTTTTAGATTGCCACGTCGTGGCTGCGCCACTCCTCGCAATGACAGTTAGTAAAAATATAGGAGAAATTCCAATGGATTATGATAAAAAAGATATTGATATTGCATGGTGTCCCGGATGCGGTGATTTTGCGATATTAAAGACTTTAAAAGACTCATTGACAGAGTTAAATATACTTCCTGAAAATCTTGTAATTACTTCAGGTATCGGTCAAGCGGCAAAAACTCCCCATTATCTCAATTGTAATTTCTTTAACGGGCTTCATGGAAGAGCGCTTCCTCCTGCTACTGCTATAAAAGTTTGTAATCCAGAGCTGAATGTAATGGTTGTTAGCGGTGACGGGGATGTTTACGGAGAAGGTGGAAATCATTTTATTCACGCTATCCGAAGAAATCCTAATGTTACAGTAATCGTCTGTAATAATATGGTTTATGGCTTAACAAAAGGACAAGCTTCACCGACAAGCAGGAAAGACTATAAAACACCTGTTCAAATTCATGGCGCTGCAAATGAGCCATTTAATCCGCTTGCAATTGCTATAGCGCAGGATGCGTCTTTTGTTGCGAGAGCTTTTTGCGGAGATGCCCCGCAAACAAAAGAAATTTTTAAAAAAGCTATTACCCATAAGGGTTTTGCTCTTGTAGATGTGTTTCAGCCCTGTGTAACTTTCAATAAAGTCAATACTTATCCGTGGTTTAAGCAAAATACCTACTATCTGGAAGATTTTTATGTTCCAAATGACAGGGTAAAAGCCTTTGAAAGAGCAATCGAAACGGAAAAACTCCCGCTGGGCGTATTTTATGTAAATTCTGATAAAGTAACCTTTGAAGAAACAGAAGCAAATGCTGAAAAGACCAAATTAAACGTTTTCGAGAGAAGACAAAACAGGAAAGAAAAACTGGAAAATATTATAGAAAATCTAAAATAAAAAATATTTAGCAGGATTAAATGTTAAGAATTGGTTACTTTATTTTGCATAAACAAAAATAGTGTGAATTTATTGACATAAATTACGGTAAAAAACTGAATTAGCAATATCCGGATGCTATAATGCTTATATGTAAGTAAGTATAAAAGGTGGAAATATATGGGTTTAGAAATTAATACTAATGTAACTTCCTCAATTATACAAAATAATTTGGCTTTATCTCAAAGTGAAGTAGAAAAATCAATCCTTAAAATAGCAACCGGTAAAAAACTTAGCGCTGTTGAAGATGCGGCAAATTTAATACTTGCAGAAACTCTGGATGCTCAGGCGAGAGGATCGCAAACAGCTATTGAAAATTCACAAACGGGCATAAATACTCTTCAAACAGCTGATGCCGGTTTAGAAAGCACTAATGAAAATTTGCAAAGAATACGGGAATTGTCGGTACAAGCGGCTAATGGCACTTATGGCGAAGACGAAAGAAATGCCATAAAAGATGAAATTAGCGCTTTAACAGATGAAATAAACAGAGTTGCAAATTCAACATCTTTTAATAAACAAAACTTATTGGATGGCAGTAGCAGCGATTTAACACTGCAAACCGGACCAAACGGAGATCCGGGCGAAAATACAATAAATGTTGGCGATGCTTTAGGTTCTGTAAAAACAGATGATCTGGGACTTCTTAACAGCGATGATGTGAAAACTTCACTTAATACATCGGATGATTTTAGAAGTTATATAGACAGTGTTGATAATGCTCTTAGCAGGGTAACAGAGCAAAGATCGAATATTGGCGCTTATCAGAACAGGCTTGAATCAAATATAAACAGTATGGATATAACCAGCGAAAATTTAATTGCAGCCCAATCCAGAATTAGAGATACTGATATTGCTTCTGAAATGTCAAAATTAACACAAAATCAAATATTAAATTCAGCTTCAGCAAGCTTGCTCGCTCAGGCAAATCAAATTCCGAGCATTGCCCTGTCGTTAATTTAAAGTCTTTGATTAAATCATAGTTTACAAAAAAACACATGTATTTGTTGAATGTATGTGTTTTTTTAATACCCTTTAAATCCATTTTTTTTGAATGAAAAATATTCCCATTAAAATTCCGACAAAAATCATGGAAAATATTGTGATATAAAAACCCGCCGGATGTTCTAACGGAGGCATATTGTGAAAATTCATCCCGAAAATTCCGGCTATAACATTTGCGGGAAGCAAAATTGCAGAAATTATTGTAAGAAATTTTATAAGCTCGTTTAATTTTTGGGTTGATAGGTTCATTTGGAGAAGAAAAAGATTTGAAATAGTATTGCTTTGTTTATCAATTTTATCAAGGATTTTATTCAGGTGATCATAAATATCTTTGAAAAATATATTTTCTTCTTCATTAATTATTGTATAAAATCCCTTGCTTGCATTTAAAAACATGCCTTCTTCCTTAACAACAATACTTCTGATTTCAGTCAAGAGTTCTTTTAGAGAGTTTAAACCGATGATTATCTTTGGCTGGTTAGGGTCTTTGAAAAGTTTGTTTCCCATTTTATCGATTTTTATATCAAAATTTTCTATAACAGACTGATAACCGTCAATTATGTGGTCAATTATTGCGTGAAAAAGCATTGATGGGTTTGTATGTATGTGGTTTATTTTAGATTTAAAGGAGTTTTTTACTGTTTCCATTTCTTCAATAAGAGTATGTCTGTATGTAAGCACATAATTTTTACCGATAGCTATATCCATTTCATCAAATTTAACTTCTTCTTCTTTTAAATTTTTTATAGCGTAAACAATAGAGAAACTGTAATCCTGATATTCTTCAAATTTCGGATTTTGCTTGGATATTGTGCAATCTTCAATATTTAACGGATGAATTTTAAGGACATTTTGAAGAAGGTCTTTAATTTCCTGTGGCGGCCAAACATCAGAAGGATGTTCAATATCAATCCATATAAGATTTTCAGGATTTTGAACAGCTGAAAAAACTTCATCAATTTTGATGTTTTTGGTTTCCTGAAGATTTTTATTAAAAAGTAATATATCAATCATTTAAAATTATTTCTCCAAGGCTCTTAAGTATTATTTTTAAATTATATGACGTAATGAATTATTTTACAGATTGTATTTAAGCATATTCTTTGGGTATAAAAAAGGCTGAAATAGCACCAAGTATTGGAAGAAAAGCTAAAATTAACAATATATTTTCAATTCCAAAACTATTTGCCATAAAACCGATAGGAGTTTGTATTATTCCGGCTATTCCCCAGCAAAGTCCCCCCGTTAAGCCCGATAACAGACCTTTATTTTCAGGTGCGGCTTTTTGGGCGATGACCATATTAACTGACGTTGAGGACATGAGTAAAAATCCCGATAAAACAAATAGCCCAAATGCCAGTATTGGAATTGTTTTTAAGAAAATTAAAGTCCCGATCAGGCATGGTATTGCAGGCAGCAAAGAATAAATCATTATATTTTTGCGACCGAAATAATTTGATAAATGCCCGCCTATAAATGAAGAAATCCCTCCACAAAAGGAGAATAGGGCAATAACTGTGCCAATTGTTAAAATAGAGTAATGGGCTTTTTGCCACACAAAAGGCATATAAACATGAAAAGAATAAATGACGATAGCTCTGATTATTGAAATAAATATCAAAATAAAAAGTATTCTTTTTAAATTAAGTATCATATTTTTTACGTCTATAAAAACAGGAAGCTTTCCGTGTAAAGGGGCTTTTGGTAATAATGCATAAAGCAGATAAGCCGATATTAATCCCGGAATCATTACCCATATTGTTGATTTTAATCCAAAATTTTCAGTCAGGAATGCGGAAATAAAAGGTCCTGCGGCATAGCCTATAGTGCCCCAGGCAGTAAATATTCCCATGTATGTATTAATTTTGTTGCCGCTAAAATGAGCCGCAAGTGCAGAAGCTTGAGGATGAAAAAGCCCTACTCCTATGTTTCCAAGCATAAACACCAGGCACAAAAGCCAGAAATTACTAATATGACCAATTAAACTGACAAAAACAGCGGATAAAGTTATACCCCATAATATAAAGAATCTTCGCGTTATTTTATCTGACATATATCCAAATATAGGCTGTGAAAATGATGAAGCAAGGCTGGAAATACTTATAAGGATTCCGACAAGTCCTAAAGAAATGTTTAATTTGTCTGCAATCAAAGGCATAATCGGTAATGCAAAACCGCCATAAGCGTCGCTCATAAAGTGTGTTGCCGATAAAAGCCCAAGTGCTTTTTTATTTGGATTCAGCTCTATTTTACTAGTCACTTTTAAATACTCTTTAGTGCTGCTTCTCTCATAACTATACTATGCCCAAAAACTAAAAATCGCCTTTCGGCGAAATTTCTAATATTATTAAGTTTATAACTATAAAAAATAAATACCCCCACGGGAATTCGAATCCCGGTCTTCTCCGTGAAAGGGAGATGTCCTAGGCCTCTAGACGACAGGGGCATGTTTATTTAATGCTATAAAACTAAGATAGCAGGAATATATTTTGATTGTCAACACGTTTTTAAAAATTCTTTCACTTTCCTGTTGANNTCTTTCGCCCGGCTGAATTATATATATTTCATTTGAAAGATTAATCATAGGTACGCAGACTTCTCCCCTGTAGTCTTCATCGATAGTTCCGACGCAATTTACAAGAGTCATTCCGAATTTTATGGAAAGCCCTGATCTTGGTCTTATTTGAGCTTCATAACCGGAAGGAAGTTCTATAATTATTCCGGTGGGAACAAGTTTTCTCTCAAAAGGTTTAAATTCTATCGGAGCAGTAATGCCCGCTGTTAAATCCATGCCTGCTGCTCCTTCTGTCGCATAAAAAGGCATTTGGATATTATTTTTAAGTCGGTGAATTTTTAACTTTATTTTTTCCATTTTTAAATCCTTAAATTTTATTTAACACTAAATAAGCTTTTTATCTTATAATATAAGATAAATATAGCAAAAAAATTTTTGGAGTGATTTTAAAATAATGTCAAACCTGAATAAAGAACAAATTGCTCAACTTTATAATCTTGCGGGGCAAAATGCGCCTGAAAATCCGACATCAGAAGAAATAACCGGAATTTTAATAGAAATAGAAAAAAGAATTTCGCCCGGATGTATACAAACTCAAGCAAAATTTTTAAATAATGCTAATATTCTTCTGGTTGACGATCTTGAATTGTCTGTATATCAACTAAGCAAGCTTTTAACAAATTGCGGATATACTACAACCGTTGCCAGAAGCGTAGAAGAGGCTTTAGATTATTATAAAAAACAAAGTTTTCAATATGTTATTGTTGATTTGTTTTTACCAAATCCGGAGGATGGATTGTATTTAATTGATACTGTCAATAATGCGGAAAAAACTAAAAAAGATGAAACAAAAATAGTTGTTATCTCCGGCTCTGATGATAAAAAACTTATAAATGAGTGCTTTTTAAAGGGAGCTAACGAGTTTATAAGTAAATTGCCCGATTGGCATAAAAAAATATTGCAGCATATCGGAAATCTCGAAGTTCAAAAATACGGCGCAATGGCGGAAGTGTTTACGAAAATTGAAGATCCTGAACACAAAATAGCATCTATAACAATAAGTAATTTATCAAAAAATGAAATAATTGAAACACTTAAAAGAGAGATCCAAATTCTTATTAATACCGGTTATATAAATTTAATACTTGATCTTGAAAAAGTAAAAAATTTGGATTCAGTTGGATTAAATGCTATTGTTTACGCTTATAAAGCCTGCTCCGAAAGAAAAGGAATTCTTAAGTTGTGCGGAGTTAACAGCGCGGTTAATGACGCTCTTTCTTATGTATTTTTGAATAATTTAATATCTATGTTTAAAGATAAAGATAGTGCTTTATTTGACTATAAAAAAGAAAACTCGCTAAATAGTTAGAAGCCATTTTATTAAAACCTGCAATTGTCATTGCGAGGAGCTTGCGACGAAGCAATCTCATAAATTGTTGGTATAATATTAGCTGTGTATATTCAAACAGAAAACACAGCTAACGGGTATTGAAGTTAATACAAAGTATATTCTATGATAGGATTATAAAAATTTTATGTGGAGATGGTGGTAAATATGTTGGCAGAATTGAAAAATTTTATAAATTCTAAGAAATTTTATTTTATTATAATATTTTGTATTTTAAATATAGCCGGATTTGTAATGTACGAACAAAACAAACCGACTTCTGTTGCAGGCATGATGAAAGAAGCGGATAATTTTGCCGCAAAAGGTCAAATTGCATACGCAATTGAAGATTATAACAAAATTGTCAGGGTTTTTCCTGAAAATTATGAAGCGCATATTCGATTGGCAGAACTTTATCTTGAAGCAAACGAGTTGGATATGGCTAAAGTTGAATATATGAAGGCTATTAAATTGGGTTATAAATCTGCATATCAAGCTAATATTGCTATGGCTGAGCTTTATGTTAAAGAAAACAATTATAATCTTGCTGAAGGCTTTATTAACGAGATAAAAGATACAAATAATATAAAAGCCTTGCAATTAATAGGAGATTTTTACTGTAAATGGGGCAATACGCTAAAACAAAATGATAAAACAGAGGCTATCAGAAAGTTTAAGATAGCCTATAAATATTATAAAAAGTCAGATAGTCCAAATTTAGTAAAACTTAAGAAAGATGTAAGAAATGTTTATATTGATATTTCAAATGATTTTATAAAAATAAATAACCCCCGGGAAGCTGTTGATATTCTTAAATTGTCCTTAGCTTTTTGGAATAATTCTGAAACGCATTATAGATTGGCTAAAATTTATGAAAAACAGGGAAAAATTGATAATGCCATTGACGAATATAAAATAGCGTTTGGTCTTAATTCGACTGTTGCAAACCCGCAGAGTTATGTTGCGCTTTTAATTAAAAAAGCGGAAATTTTAAAAGAAAAAGGTGATAAAGTCTCTGCGGAACTTTATTATACGCGTGCCAAAAAACTTGATTCTAAATTAAATATTCTTATGAATCCTGATAGTCGGATTATTATTAATAATTTATCGGCAAAATGCAATGAAAATATAGACAAAGATATTCTTATACCGGAAATTAGTTTTAAATTGACCAATATAAGCAAAGACAAAATAAATCAGCTGAAAATAAAAGTTGTTTTTTTAGAAAATAATAAACCGTTTAGTGAAGAAATAAAAACTATTGTATCAGATAAAAACCCTTTAGTTGATGATGCAAGTACTTCTCAAATAAATATTTTTTCATCAGAACCGGTGAATTATGTATTAGATAAACATAATTTATTGGCGCAGATTTATATATCTCAAAAAACTCCAGATAAATGGGTGCTTTTTAGAAACGTGGATATAATCTGGGAAATGAATTCAGATATTAGTATTCATGATAAAAACTAACAACCAAAAGACTTTTCTTCTATAGAAGAGAAAAGTCTTTTAGTATAAATAATTTTATTGAAATATTATGCTTTAGTTCCGGTTAATAGACTTAATAATTGTTGTAGCTGGCTTTGTTGCTGACTTTGCGCAACTTTTGAATCTATATAATCCCAGAAAGCATCATCACTATCGGAATCATCATCACTGCTGCTTGAACTGCTGTAAGGATCTGTATGATTCCACCAGTCATCTACTGTTTTAGTTGTACCGGTAGTTCCTCCAAGTCCGAGAAGTCCTAAAAGAGAACCAAGTTGATTAGTCGATGTGTTTGTAGCAGTTTGAGTAGTTCCTCCAAGTCCTAGAGCTTGAGCAAGTTGATCAAGCTGACTATTTCCGGTATTTGCAGTAGTTCCGCCTAAACCAAGAAGTCCCAAAAGAGAACCGAGTTGGTCAGTTGAGGTGTTTGCAGTTGTACCGGTAGTTCCACCTGAACCGAGAAGTCCCAAAAGAGAACCGAGTTGGTTGGTTTGACCGGTTCCGTTTAATTGATTTTGGTTCAATACAGAATCAGGATTTATTCCTAATGCTTTTAATTGATCGCGAAGAGCAGATGTTTGTTGAGCTTGATAAAGATTTTGATTAAATATTTGATCATTATAAGCTTGTGCTTGTGCGATCATAGGTGCTGTCTGGGTGGTAAAAGTATCAGCAAAAGTGCAAAGTGAACCAACATTGTCAAAAAGACCATTCATTCCAAGACTTGAGTAATTCCCGAATGGATTAGTGCCGAGTTGAGTGCCGGTATTCGTCAGACCTGCATTTGAAGATGCACTGAATACGCTTGGACTAAAGCTGTAAGGCATTGTGTTTCCGCTTCTTAACTCAGTCGGAGTTAAGTATTCGAAAGCATTAAAGTTCCATGCCAAAGGATTAACTGTGGTTACGTCAGCCATTTAGAGCAATTCTCCCGTTGTGTAAGGATACATAAATTATTCGATTGTTATATTAATATAAACAACAAGAGAGTTATAAAATTGCTATTTTTCTGAGCTATATTGTATATATCGTTACAATACTAAATATATTAAATTATTAAAGCGCTGTTAAGAATAATTTCTACAAGCTTATCATAACTAATTCCCATTGCTTTTGACTGAGCAGGAAGATCACTTAAATCAGTCATTCCCGGAATAGTGTTGATTTCTAAAATAAAAGGCTTTTTTTCTTTTGTAACTATAAAATCAACTCTGCTCATTCCTTTTGCCTCAATTGCTTTATGGGATTTTATTGATAAATTTTGAATTTCTTTTGTTAAGTCTTCATCAATTTCGGCGGGAAGAATAAATTCAGTCATTCCTTCTGTATATTTTGCCTCAAAATCATACCATTCTGTTTTTGTTCTAAATTCAAGTATTGGTGTTGCAATAGTTTTTTCTTTAGTATCAAGGACTCCAACAGTAATAGATTTTCCGTCAAGATATTCTTCAAGCATTACACCCATATTATATTTTTCGGCTTCTCTCACAGCTGATTCGAGTTCGTCTGGAGTATTTACCTTTTGCATCCCAATGCTTGAGCCTTCGCTGACAGGTTTTATCATAAGAGGATAATTCAAATTAATTTCTTTTCCTTTTAATTCCTCGAAAGAATTAACGACGATTGAAGGAATTATGGGCAAGTTTTGAGTTTGCAAGATTCTTTTTGTGAAATCCTTGTCCATTGCTATTGAACTTGCTTTAACTCCACTGCCTGTATAAGGAATTCCGATGACTTCAAGCAAGCCCTGAATACATCCGTCTTCGCCATATTTGCCATGAAGAGCTATATAAGCAACTTCTATATTTTTTTCAATCAGCGTTTTGGCAATATTTCTATCAACATCTATTATTTCAGTGTTTTGATAGCCTAATCTTTTTAATGCTTCAAAACAGTTTTTGCCTGATCTTAGCGAAACTTCTCTTTCGTTGGACATTCCACCGCAAAGAACGCCAATTTTACTATCTTTCCTTAATGAACTGTGAATGTACTCCATATTTCTGCCTCTTCCTGTGTCGGTGTACCGATATATCTGATTTCTGCAATAAGGTCATAACCGAATTTTTCTTTCACTCCTGAATGCATTCTATGCATAAGCCTTGAAACATCTGTAGAGGTTGCCCCCCCTGTATTTATAAGAAAATTGGCATGTTTTTCGGAAATTTTTGCTCCGCCTTCCTGCCAATTTTTAGCACCCAATTCCTCGAAAAGCCTGCCGGAATGAATTCCTCTTTC
>DNRP01000093.1 GCA_003499955.1 Cyanobacteria bacterium UBA9971 | reverse complement strand
TTTCACCCGCCGTTAAAGCCCCCTACCGCCTGTTCAGGCCGCCAAACCGCCCATTTACAGGCCATACCGGCAATCTGCCTAACCCCGAAAACCCTCATTCGCGCGAATAAACCAAAAACCGGCCTGAATGGCCGGTTTTAACATTTTAGAGGTTAATCAAATTATACTTGTTTTAAGCCTCACCCCTCAATAAACATAACGCTTTTAATCCTGTTAATGTCCGAAAAACCGATTGACAAACGCCTGGTTTTAGTTTATGATTGAAGCCTAAGAATTCTTTTATTTTAAATATAGGAGCGTTCCTTTGAAAACACCTTATTTATCTATAAAGCAAAGATTTTTATTGTTGGTCGCGGCGGCTCTACTTTTCGGAATCACCTCGATGATCCACGCCGAAGGGCTTTCGGGATTAAAGAAGTCTATAAACAAGGGGAAAATATCGACCGAAGTTCCGGATGAAGAAGGTTTGAAATTATTGAAACCAATATCTGCTCCAAAAACTAAATTACGCTCCCAGCGGGTTTCTGACGTATTTAAAAAATATGATTTTTATAAAATGCTCGAAAATACGAAAGAAGTTTATATTGACAAAGACAACAAACTGGTTAAGATCAAAGTAAATCAAAAACAGATAATTATTAAAGTACCTGTTTTTTCAAAGCCTGTTCAAAAAAAATCAAAAATCGCTTTACTTAGAATCGGCGAATCGCCATCTAAAATACCGCCATTTACTTCGACTAATTTTGAAGACGAATTTCCTCAAACCGAAAATACTCGCGAAATCGAGGCCCAAAAGTTTATAACGAGCCTGAGAGCTACTATTGAAAATGAGTTTAACGAAAGCAATTTTTCTAAGATAATAGCTGCAACGTACCAAATTTGTTCAGATTATCCCGACTTACCCTATATTTGCGCTCTGGCCAAATTATACCATGCGGAGGCATATTTAAAAGCAAACCAAAATAAAGAAGCGGCCGACATTGAGCATGAAATGAAACAACTTTGCGAACAAATAATTGAAGAGTATAAGCCGCTAAATTCACCGCTTTTAAAATTGCTAATATCAAAAATTGAGGAAAGAATAAACAACACGCAAAAGATAATAGACGAAAAAAAGATTAAAATCGAGGCCAAGATTAAAGATTATGTTAAAGAAGTGGAAGCTTTACGAAAACAATTTGAAGAGGCCAAGTTAAAAGTTTATGATTACGCTTTTCAGTTTGAATATAATTATACCCTGTTATATAAAAAAATTGCCGACTCTTTAGATTATGCAACTTCTGGAGTCATAAATAACGAAGACACTCAAAAATTGATTTCTCAGCTGCAAGCGGTTTATAATCAACCCCCTTTCAATATAAAAACACAGGTGTATGTGGGTAACTTTCCAGGCGGCCACTATGAAATTAAAGAAGTGACTATCGATCCTAAAAAGGCCAGGCCGGGTAGTTATGCAAATGCGTTTGGTGCGGCGACTATGAACGATGGAAAATTCAGAAAATTTAATAACGACTATATGACATACGATGATCTTAAAAATAAAATCAATGATTATGGCAAACTGGTTTCGTCAATTCCGCCATATTCTGGTGATGCCTGGGAAGAATTAATAGCCAGACACCCCAAAATATACAGATACTACATATATTCTGACATTAAAATGCTTTATTTTACACTGAACGAAACGAACGAGGCCAGGCCGGAAGAAGTATATCCCGTCAAAACATTATTTGCCCTTAGAGCAACATTTTCCGATAATTCCGACAATTACAAAGTCAAAGATGCCTACTACACTTTCGATATCACGATTAAGTCCAAAATTTCTGATAGGCATAAAATACTTAAAATGAAGCCCGACTTATTTTATGGCGAATGTAGCGCAAAGTTTATTCCCAACGAAACTGATGATCCTGGAGATAAGGTTAAAAATTTGATCAATAACGAAAAAGATGCCTTTAAAGAGAGTGTTGCATGTTTTAACGGGGAAGACACTAATGAGCAGTTGCTTGAATTTTATAAGAGTGCTCCATATTTTTCCAATGACGATAAGCATAATATTTTGGGTTATTCTACTGGGTCGAGAAAAAGCCAATTTAATGAAGATCACGTCATTATAAAAAATTCCGCCAGTTTTTTAAAGTCAGGAGGAACCGAACTTATTATTGCAGAAAGAAATGGGAAAAAGGCAGTTGCTCTATTAGAACATACTGCAGATTGGTTTATAGTAGATTCCCACGGTTGGGTTTTGGAAACAAGCGGCGGTCAAGGCGGAATAATCGAAGATTCATTAGAAGGACAATTAGTTGATTATGTTCATGTAAATCCAGAAGAAATTTATAAAAAGTCGTCATATTCTAAGAATATGGATGTTCTGATTTTATCGGCATGTGAAACCCTAAAATGGGTAGGTGATGATACAGATGCCATAGTCTTTGCAATGGGATGGCATAGAATCTTACCAGAAGGGATTATTTTAGGATACAGTGAAACTGTTTCTGAAAAATTAATACGTGACGCGTTGGCTGATTTTACTTCAAAAATTCCTGAAACAGGCGTTTTATCAACCAATGAGATAACTATTATGTGGGTTGATTCTAATATAAAAAAATTTGCAGAATTTATAAATCAGCAGCACCCTATTTATGGTCGTAATGGACAAAAACATTATCAAAAAACCGTATATATTGTTGGACAAGATTATTACTACATCCATAACTACCAGATAAAAAAAAGAAGTTTGGCAAACAGAATAGCATCAGATATTAAAGTAGATAATTCAAATATAAAACATTACACTTTTAAAAGATAAGGAGCATAACAATGAATAAAATAATTTTAAAAATAATTTTAATTGTTATTATTAGCATACTGCTTTCAGTGAATTGTAATGCTCAAACCAATGAAACTTCTGTTAATAAGTTATACAACGAATTTATAAAAATAATTAATTCTAAAAAAAATCAAGATATAGCCATAGATCAAGCTATAGAAATATTAAATAAAGAGCCCGAGGCAATCGAAGCATATAGAGTATTGACTATAATTAGAGATGTTGAAGTTACTAATGAATTACGTCAAAAATATAATAGTTTGTTTAGCAAATATTTTTCTGAATTAAACGATATAAATTCTAAAACTGCAGAAAAATTAATACTTATAAGATTAATTTTAATGTGTTTTTATAATTTTAAATCTTACGAAGAAGTCAGAGAAAAAGATAAAATATGTGACGAAATTCTTATAAAAATGAAAAATGAATGTAATAATAAAAGCTTTTCTGCATTAGCTTTACAAATCCTTTTTTTAAACCAACAAAAAGGTGAAGATTATATGAGAGAATTTATAAACGACTATCCTAATCATCCAGCACTTCCTTATGTTGAGCTCGAGTTATATATAGTCAATTGCTGGATTAATAACGAACCAACTAAAGGACTTGAAGAAGCGCAAAAAATTTTAAAGAAGTATTCGACAGTAATAACACCGGATGGTCCGCGATTTGCACTTTCTGTTTATGGATTTATGAGCACCTTTTATGCTAGATTAAAAGATTATAATAATGCCATTAAATACTTTAACTTAATTAAAGACGAATGTCCAACACATCCCGATTTACCCGAAATAGAAAAAGAAATAAATGAGATAAAATAAAATCCCCGGCTCTTTCCTGTCTCGCCCCGAGGGAAGCCCGCCGCCGCCTCGCCGATAATCCATGCCTTATGTAAACTTTCGCCCGGCCTGGCGGCCGGGCTCAGCCGCTCGCCGCGTCGTGCGGCTCGCTTTTACATAAGGCGGGTTTATCGTCGCGCGCCATCCGTGGGCGCTAACGGCGGCGGCTAAGTGCCTGCCGTTCTGTCTCGATGCGCGGGCGCGCTCGGTTGCACCTCGCACCGCCCGCCCCAAGTGGACCGTTCCCGATCCTTTAAAATCCATGAAATTTAAAATTATAATTTTCGAATGCGTATAACGCGTTTTAAGGGGCCTCCGATTTGACGGACGACTCAAACTACCTTTTAGTTTTTTGAG
>DNRP01000128.1 GCA_003499955.1 Cyanobacteria bacterium UBA9971 | reverse complement strand
GAATCGTTTTCAATAATATCTATAGCCTGATTAAAAGGTTTTTCATTAACATTTCCTGTTCTGTCAACAAGAAGAATAGGATCATTATTAGGAGATTGAACTGTCCCTGTCGCAACATTCCCTGCATCTGACAGACCAAATATAAGCGGGTTCTTCATGCTAAAAACTTTGAATTTTCCATTTTCGTTTGTCAGAACAAATTCTGTATAGCCTTTATCGGTATAAGTCTGACCGCTTTTAGACGAAACAACTGTTCTGTTAAACTGTATCGCCACATAGGCTTTTCCACTTGCTCCGCTTGAAATATTGTTTATATAAGGATTAATTTTAATTAATTCAAAAGCATTAAAGTCTTTTCTTATTGCAGAATCAAGAACCGCAGTATCACCTGTAAAATCAGAACTTACATACGTCATAAAAAGATTAGATTCTTCATTTTCATAAGCTCTAATCATATTATTAACAGCTTCAGCTACTTTACCGTTGATACTTTCATTTATAATTGTAATTTCTTTATAAGTTTCGTCAACTTTGTTTATATCGCCTATAGTATCGGCAACTTCTATAAAAACCTGGTATTTTGTGCTTTCTTCAGGAACAAAAGAATAAGTAAAGGCTCCATTGTCGGAAACTTTAGCTTTTTCCCAGGTTTGTTTGTTGTCTTTAGTGATTTTTACGTAGCCAACCTTGCCTTTTTTTATGGATGTCTTGCCTTTTATTGTAATTGTTCCGTTTTGAAGACTATCTTTATACAAAACGGCTTTACTTCCAAGTTCTTCATAAGAATTATTATTCAGGTAAAGATAATCAAAATCTATTCCGTCATTTCCCTGCCCGAAAATCCACCATTTTGCCTCGGCTTTGCTTACGACAAATGACAAAGTAATAATAGCCAGTATTAATATTAAAAGTCTTTTCATTTTTATTTCCTCTTTAAATTCCTGTTATACCGAATAAATAAGGCTTTCTCGTACTAAAAAGTTTATAAACATTATCTTCTTTTATTAGAATCAACTCTGTGTTTCCACTATCAGAAGTCATTTTTCCTGCGATTCTATCTTCAATAGTTCTTGTATAATTCAAAGAAACGGCAATTTTTCCGTCAGAGCTTTTAACTACATTATTTATAAAACAATTTATTCTAATATAGCTGTATTTTAAATAATCCTGTCTTATTGAACTTCCTAAAATACTTTTATCCAGAGTAAAATCTTCACTTACAAAATTCATAAATCTTGCAAAATTTTTATTTTCATACGCTGAAATTAAATTATTTACTGTTTTTGTTGCTATTAGCTGTGTTTGATAATATTCGTTTCTTTCTATAGAGTTTTGAGGATTACCGATTTTTACATCGAAAGGCACTTTCCAAACAGCTTCTGCTTTCTGAGCAGTAAGAATTAAAATTAAAAAGGCTGTTAAAGTAAATTTGATTATAAATTTTATCATTTTATTATTTCCCGTAATTTAATTATTAAAGTCTTTCAACTTTGTCTTTTTTTCCTACAAAAAGATCTATAGGGATATTAAGCCCCATTGATATGCTTTTTTCAGCAAAATTTCTAGATCTTGTTTCAAAATTAAAGTCATTAATTGACGCTCTTAAAAATATTGTACTGCTGTTAAGTTTTCCTAAGAAAGAAGGCTTATAATAGAAACTTATACTTGTAAACAGTTTATTTGAGCAGTCTCCCTGCGGTGATGCAAGTATATTTTGACCGAATTTAAAGTTGGAAGTTATTTTGTGCTTAGGAATATCCATCCCGAGACCTACTGAATATTCAATAATTTTATCTATTTTATTAAGGATTTCATCTTCAATAAAGTTTGACCCTGCATTGATTGAAGGTTTTAAAACAACAGCTCCTAAATTATGCCTTGTACCTAATGAGGTACTGTAATTAAAATCATAAGTGTTTCTGGCATTTCCGCTTGTTCTGTACTGGGCAAATCCAAAATTATTATCCATATCTACAAAGCCGAACCTGTCTCTGTAGCTTAAATTAGTATAATGATCAAAATTCACAGGACGTTTTCCGGTTCGTTTATCAAATTTAAAAGATATATCGGCTTCTGAATATCTTCTATTGAAAAGTCTTTTTATATTTACACCTAATTCAGGCTTATAGTTATCATTTCTGTTTGCTGAATTGCTAAGAGAATTTTGGAACCACGTAAAACCTGAGTTAAGAGTTATATTTTTGTTGTATTTGTATTTCCATTTAGCCGAAGCTTTTTGTCTATCCTGTGAAGCCGACCCCAAAAATGTTTCAAATTTAGGATTTACTCTTTCATAAACTAAATTTACTCTACTCGGTCCGCCCTGCGCAATTGTTTCTATCCTATGAGCGTTTCCAAAAAGAGTATGTTTAATTTCATTAATACCTGCCTGATTTTTTGTCTGAGAAAACGCAGATTCACCTCTTACTGTTAACCCTTTTATCGGTTTGTATTCATAATCAAGACTATAGATATTATTGTTATAAAGAGTATCAGTATCAGCCTGTCTGTCGCTATCATCCGATCTCAAATAGCTAATTCCCGCATTTAATTTTGGTGTTAAATCATGCCTTAAATTAACCCCATAAGCTCTTCTTTGCATCATATGATAATCTTTTAACTTAAAAGCATTTTCCCACTTCGGATAAGCGTTTCCAATTACAACTGTTACATCAGGAAGATTATCATCAGCGTTATAATATTTGTAAGACGCGCCTTTCAGGGTTGTATTAAGTGAATATTGAGAGAAAGATTCAAAGACATCGCCGCCTGTTACAGTATTATTTCCATATTTTGCTTGCCCTTGAAGAGAGGTAAAAGTCATTCCTCTTAATTCTACTCTGTTATCATTTGTTGCTTTACCACCTATATTAAAGTTGTAATCAAGCTTTCCCAAATTACCTTTCCCATATATATTCATGTTTTCAAGGTAAGTAGTTCCGTCCGTATGAGAAGAACTGGCTTTACCGGGTCCTTGCACATCATTAATATTGAGCTGTATATCATTTAAAACATGAAATTCAGCCTGATTTTCCACTTTTCCTTTTAATAAAATTGGCTCTTTAGGCGGCTCAGGAGTTTTTATTTGCTGAACTCCGCCTTTTAAGTCCTTAACTTCTATTACATCTAGCTCCTTTGCATTGACGAGTCTTGTACTTAAATTCAATGCACAACATAAAGCAAGAGAGCAAATTAATTTTCTTTTCATATATTATTCTTAACCTACCAGCTATATTATATTTTCACTGTATTAAAAAATAACATATGAGTCAAAGTTATTTCTAAGATTTAAAGTCTGATAATGTTTGTTATGTAAGTTTATAATATGACAGAAAATTAAGACAGAAAAAACAAAGTTACTATCTTTTCATAGGAAAATAGAAAGAATGAAAGGATAGGAAAATGAAGAAAAAAGTAAAAGAATACTCGGCAGATTTAAAATTGAAAGTAGTAATGGAATATATTCGAGGATATGCTTGTTTTTACGGACATACTAAGGTGTGGAAAGAACTTGAGAGAAGAGGATTTGATATTCCCTACAGAAAAGTCACGACAATAAGAGAAAAAGAAGGCTTAAAAGCAGTTTGTCCAACCTATAGCAACTACAGAGCAAAAAAACGAACATAAATTTCCGTATTTGCTTGACGGAATATTTGTAACCAGACCAAACCAGGTTTGGAAATCTGATATTACTTATGTACCGACATCAGAAGAATATGCATACAAAACGGCAATAATTGATGTTTATTCAAGAAAAATTCTTTCATACAAGGTTACTGCAACGCTTCAGCAAAGCAGTTGTATAGACGTTTTAAAAGAAGCCCTTAATAAATTTCTTCATCCGGAAATATTTAATTCAGATCAGGGAAGTCAATTTGCAAGTGAAAATTTCTATAAAAATCTTTTAAAAAACAATATTCTTGTTTCAATGGACGGCAAAGGCAGAGCTTTGGATAATATTTACATTGAAAGATATTGGAGAAGCTATAAATACGAGAATGTTTACTTATTCAGGTACAAGAATATTTTTGAAGCAAAATCCAGAACGGCAGATTATGTCAGCTTTTACAATTCTGACAGGATTCACGCCTCTTTAGATTGCAAAACACCGAATGAGATATATTTTGAAAATTTACACAGGTCAAAAAACTATGAGAAATTCATCAAATTAACCGGCTAATAGATGGTAACTTGAAAATTTTGTGTCTTGACTTTTCGACATGACATATTGCTAAGGATTATAGCAAATTAAAACTTCTTGAGAACGCCTGATTCGGCTTCTATGGCGCGGCGACCTATTTCATTGAACATCACCGAATACATAGGAATATCCCCGACATTCACGATTTGCTCTATCTCTCCAATTCCGAATTTGGGATGCAAAACACGTGTCTTAACTTCAAAAAGTTCTACAGGTTTTTTCTTAACAGGCTTGTCTGCCTTTTTCAAAACAGCTTTTTCTTTAGGAATTTCTTGAGTTTTTACAGCTACATGTTCTTTATTCTTTCTCAATGAATCAGGAAGACGGAAATTCTTCCCGAATCCGCCACTACTTGTTACAGGGGAATCATAAGAAGGTTTTGAAAAACTGTTCGTATTATATCCCGCGCTTTTTGAAGCTGTAGTTTCATAGATAGAAGCTCTTTTTTCAGCGGGTTTATAGCCCGCCATCTTCATAAGATGCGGCGGAACTTCATTCAAAAATCTGCTCGGCGTAAAATACCTATAATCCCCGTAAATCAGTCGGCGCTTTGCGTAAGTAAAATAAAGATGCTCCTCGGCTCGTGTTACGCCAACGTACATTAAGCGTCTTTCTTCTTCCATCTCCGCATTGTTATTCAAAGAGCGGGAATGAGGGAACATTCCCTCTTCAAGCCCTGCCATAAATACAATAGAATACTCAAGACCTTTTGCAGCGTGAAGTGTCATCATTGTTACGGCGTCATTTGTTTCTGATAATGAATCTATATCACTGATTAAAGACATCCGCGTCAAGAATTCGCCAAGCTCGGTATCAAGCCCCATGTCTTCCTGTGCGCGCGCTACGCTTATAAATTCTTGGATGTTTTCAATCCTGCTGTCCGCTTCCTGAGTTACTTCCGCCCTCAATTCTTCAATATAGCCCACATCATCAATTAAAACAGACAAAAACTCGCTTAAAACAGCTTCATTTACTTTTTCTCTGGATTTATTTATGAGTTTTACGAACTCTTTGAGTTTATTGGCGACTTTACCCGAAAATTCGGAGAACTCGTCTATTCTTTCCAATATCGCAAACAATGATGTATATTGTTTTTGGGCAACTTCTTCTATTTTTTTGACAGTTGTCGCGCCGATTGCTCTTTTCGGTACATTAATAATTCTTTTTAAGCTCTGTGAGTCGCTCGGGTTATAAATAAGCTTTAAATAAGCAATAATATCTTTAATTTCTTTTCTTTCATAAAACTTTTGTCCGCCTACCATAGCGTAAGGGACTTTTCTGGACATGAAAGCTTCTTCCAGCGCCCGACTCTGTGCATTTGTTCTGTAAAGAACCACGCACTCACTTAGTGTGCGTTTCCCCGGTGCTGTATGCTCCTTGATTCTATCCACAATAAAATGAGCTTCTTCTGACTCGTCCTGCGTTTCGTTGCAAATAATCGGCTCGCCCTGACCTTTGTTAGAGAAGAGATTTTTGGAAATTCTATCCCGATTGTGTTTTATGATATGGTTTGCAGCTTCCAAAATCGTTCCTGTTGACCGATAATTCTGCTCAAGTTTAATAAGTTCCGCACCGGGAAACTCTTTCTGGAAGTTCAGAAGGATTTTATAATCAGCTCCCCGCCAACTATATATAGATTGGTCTATATCGCCGACCACGCAAAGGCTTCTGCCGTCATTTATTACATCAAAATCATTTTCTGTCCCTTTGTATAGAAGACTTATTAATCTGTATTGCGGCTGGTTTGTATCTTGAAATTCGTCTACAAGTATGTGATTGAAGCGTGATTTGTATTTGTTAAGCGTTTCTTCGTTGGCTTCCAGCATTTTTACAGTAACTAAAAGCAGATCATCAAAATCTAAAGCGTTATTTGTTTTGAGGGCTTCTTCGTAAGAATGAAAAACTTTTGCTATATTTTTCTCGCGATTGTCTCTGGCAAGGTATTCAAACCTGTCAGCGTCAATCATTTTGTTTTTTGCCATACTTATTGCGGATTTTACCATTCTTGCCGCGTAAAGCTTTTCATCAAGATTTTCAGCCTTAACAACCTGTTTAATTATGCTCAGGCTATCGCTTTCATCGTAAATTACAAAATTCGAGTTTCTGAAAATTGCGCCTTTAACAAGATAATTTTCTACTTCATGTCTTAAAATTCTGCTGCATATACTGTGAAATGTCCCTATCCAGAGATGTCCGGCTGTTTTTTCTCCTAAAATATTATCAAGCCTTATTTTCATTTCTTTGGCAGCTTTATTGGTAAAGGTTACAGATAAAATTTCCCAGGGTTTTGCGCCATTTTCTATCAAATAGGCTATTCGGTGAGTCAATACTTTTGTTTTTCCGCTGCCTGCTCCCGCAAGTACAAGCAAACACCCTGTTTCCTGCCTGACAGCACTTTTTTGCGGCGAATTTAAGTCTGCTAAAATTTCATTCATTAATTTAATTTCTTTTTTAATATCATTACATTCTATAATATTTTAAAATACTTTAATATATTGTGTCTTTTAAGAAAAAGTTGTTTAATCTTAATAATTTCTTTACATTTATATACCATGGAGATTTTTGGTATATAATACAAAATGTTAATAATGTGTGTACTTTTTACAATTAATTATTTGTTTATTAATGTAATTAAGTATATAATTGAAAAGGTTTTTAAGTTGATTTGTACAGAGAGATAAGGAACGCAGGATGACAGAAGATAAAGAACGCCACTCGATAATGGTACCTTTAGGTGATTTGGATGATACTGATGATATGCCTGAAGCAATAGATCAGTTAGCGCATGAGTTGGCTACTATACAACAGTCATCAAAAAAAATAGCTATAATAGGCAGCAGAAATTTACCTATTACACACCAGCAAATTATTGAAACACTTGCTTTTGCTCTTGTGAACCAAGGAAATATACTTATAACCAGCGGCGGGTCAAGCGGAACAAACGCAGCTGCTATTAGAGGCGCTATGAAAGCTGAACCTACGAAGCTAAAAGTAATTCTTCCTCAAACTATAGGTCAGCAGCCATCAGATGTTCAAGATCAGCTTATCGGTATTCCTAACATAGTTGAACATCCTGACAGAGCAATGATGACTCTTGCTGATGCCAGCAGAATATGTAATAGGGAAATTATTGACGATTGCCAGCAGCTTATATGCTTCCTTTCTCATACCAGCGGAACTCTTCACAAAGCAGTTGCTTATGCGGAAGAAGGACATAAAGTCGTTACAGTTTTTTATCTGGATTAAAAAATTTATATTTAACACTTTTTATGAGAGATTACTCGTAAATTTTGCCGTTAAGTACAGCTCTTTTTACGTAAAACACTTCACAGGCGCCGTCACCGGTGTCGTTGCGTGTTAAACTTGTATTTCTCCAAGCGTCTCTTCCGTCAACTTTACCTTTAAGATTTACTAAATAACCTTCCATATAAATTTTTTCTTTAATTCGCACTCTGTCAATAGCATTAAAGACAGTTTTATTCGCAGGAATTATGTGATGATTTGACGAATGTGTGTTTACATAAGACTGTGAAAGAGGAAATTTTTCATTAAATTGATAATAATACCACCGGTTTGATTGAGTATATGATATCCCTTTCTGGTTTTGAGGAAGCATTAATTCATTCCACGCAAGCGCAAGATCATAAGGAACAACATCTCCATCCCATCCCCATATATATCTTGTTTTACTCATCACCATGGCATAAATTCTATAATTAGCTTGAGGATACACGTTCATTGTATAATTATTCTTTGCTATATTAATATTTTCGCCTTTTATATTAATATATAAACCTTGTTCAGGGTCTTTCAGATTTTCATAATTAAATAATTGCGCCATTTCTGTATTTTTAGGGGTTTCTGTTGTTGTAACAGACACATTAAAAGCATTGTTACACACAAGATAAAATATTAACGCCAGCATCAAATATATAAAATAATCGAGTTTTCCCATTTTGTTCTTTCATTTTGTGTATTTATATAAAAATTTTCGCCTTGTTGTGATAAAAAATTAACATATGTTTGAAGTAAATTATTCAAATTATAAATGAAAACGCCAATGTGATATAATTTTCACAATAATTGTACGAGATGGGAGAATTAATTATGAAAAGCGATAAAATAACTGAAGGTCTTGATAGAGCAGCGCATAGAGGATTGTTGTATTCACTTGGTCTAACTAAAAAACAGTTAAAAGCTCCGTTTATTGGTATAGCGAGCAGTTTTTCCGATTTAGTACCAGGACACTCTGGGATGAGGGATTTGGAAAGATTTATAGAAAAGGGTGTTCATTCTGCCGGAGGACATTCATTTATATTTGGAGTTCCCGCCATTTGTGACGGAATAGCTATGGGGCATGAAGGAATGAGGTTTTCTCTCCCGTCAAGGGATTTAATTGCAGACTGCGTGGAATCCGTTGCAAGCGCACACTCTTTAGACGGTTTAGTTTTGCTTTCAAACTGCGATAAAATCACACCGGGTATGCTGATGGCTGCCGCAAGATTAAATATTCCCTGCATTGTTGTAACAGCAGGTCCTATGATGGACGGAAAATGCGAAAATCAAACTTTAACTCTTATCAGAGGGACATTTGAAGCTGTAGGTCAAGTTAAAGCCGGGAAAATTACAGAAGAAGAGCTCGAAAAATATGAAATAAATTCCTGTCCAGGAATAGGTTCGTGTCAGGGCTTGTATACAGCAAATACAATGGCTTGCCTGACGGAAGTTATGGGTATGAGCTTGCCGGGGTGCGCTTCCGCGTTGGCTGTTTCCGCTAAAAAAAGAAGAATTGCTTTTGACAGCGGCTTTAGAATAGTTGAATTAGTCAAAGAAAAGATTCTTCCTCTTGATATAATCACAAAAGATTCAGTCAGAAATGCCATTATTGCTGACCTTGCGCTTGGCGGCTCGACAAATTCCATTCTGCACTTGCTTGCGATAGCAAATGAAGCAGGTCTGGATATTTCTCTGAAAGATTTCGAGGATTTAAGCAGTAAAATTCCTCAAATAATAAAACTTGACCCGTCAAGCAATGTTACTATGACTGATTTTGACAATGCAGGCGGAATATCAGGCGCATTAAAAAATTTAATACAAAAAGATATCGGCATTAGCAATACAAAAACCTTATCAGGTTTTACTATTAAAGAAATAGCCGAAAACGCATGGGTTGATACAGAAGTAATAAGACCTGTTGACAATCCGATAACTTCAAATCCTGGATTAGCGGTTCTTTATGGAAATATTGTGCCGGAAGGAGCTGTTATAAAAATTTCCGGCGTTGACCCTGAATGCCTTAAATTTGAAGGAACTGCAAGAATATTTAACAGTGAAGATGATGTAATGGCGGCAATAAACACCGATGTTGTTCAATCCGGCGATGTGGTAGTAATTAGATATGAAGGTCCAAAAGGCGGACCTGGAATGAGGGAAATGCTTGCCCCGACTTCCTCGATAGTAGGAAAAGGTCTTGGCAAAAGCGTTGCGCTAATAACAGACGGAAGGTTTTCCGGTGGTACAAGAGGGCTTTGTATCGGGCATATTGCGCCGGAAGCAGCAGCAGGCGGCGCGATTGCTTACCTGAAAGACGGCGACAAAATCAAAATCGACATACTCGCCAGAGAGCTTAATGTTGATATTTCTGATGAAGAACTTGCAAAAAGAAAGCAGGAAATTCAACTGCTTCCTCAGAAAATAACAAAAGGATATCTTTCCAGATATTCAAAAACAGTTACTTCAGCCAGCAAAGGCGCAATAAGCTGTTAATTTTTTAAACCAATTTCAAAAGAAAAAAAGGGCGAGCAGGGAGCGAAGCGACCATAGCGAGCTCAAAAACTAACTTTAGCCCCCTCCCTATTAGGGAGGGGGTTGGGGGTGGGTGTAAATAAATATTTAATGATTTAAGAAAAATGAACCTTTTTATTTTAAATTTCGTTATGATATTAAGAGAACAAAATCAAGAAGGTTCAAAAAAATGAGTTGTGACAAATTTGAAAAACTTTTTATTCAGGAATTAGAGGATGAGCTTTTAAACCATATCCAGACTTGTGAAACCTGCAATTTAGAGTATAAAAAAATGCAGGTAACCGAAAAAATAATTAAGGAAGCAAAACCTTATTTTGCGACACAAAAAAGAAGCAAAGTTTTTGCAAATATAGCTGCCAGTTTGGCATTGGTTGTTGTAACATCAACAGTTTTCCTTAATAACGACTGCACAACAAAAATTGCTTACGATGAATCTGTTTCTACAGCGGCTTTTCCTGTAGATGAATATGGATTAGTAGATATTCAATAATGCAAATAGAAGAATTTATTAAACAAAATCAAATAAAAATAAGAAAAATAATTGGTCAATTTACTGATGAAGAAACTTCAAAGGATATTGAGCAGGATGTTTACCTGAAAATATGGAAAAATTCCGCGCAGGATAAACCTTTTGGGTATGTAAAAACCATTGTGGTGAACACATGCAAGGATTTTTTCAAATCAAAACACTACAAACAATCACAAATAACTTCAAGCGATGATACTGAACTTTTATCTTTAAAGTCAGGAATAGAAACCCCTCATCAAAGAACTGAAAGAATGTTCAGGCAAAAAATGATAGCAAATGCCATAAACAATCTTCCTCCAAAGCTTAAAGAAGTTATCATACTCTATGACATAGAAGAACTCGAACAAAATATAATTGCGCAAAAACTAAAGTGTCCAATTGGGACAGTGAAATCAAGGTTATTTAATGCAAGAAAGCAGCTACAGGCTGATCTTAAAATATTAACAGAAGGAGATTTAGTATGAAAAAATTATTTATTACACTTTGCGGAGTTGCAGTACTGGCAGGTCTATCTAATTTTGCTTATGCAGAAGGAAAAGGTTGTCCTACGGATAAGTTTTCCCCTGAAATGAAAGGTAAAATGCATCAGAATTTTACACCGGAACAAAGAGAACAAATGAAAGCTAAAATGCAGCAAAAAAAAGCTGAATTTGAAGCAAGATTAAAACTTACACCTACTCAAAAAGAAAAAATGAAAGCTATTCATGAATCCGCAAAATGTAAAATCCAACCGCTTTTTGAAAATATGAAAACGGAAAGGACAAAATTAAAACAGCTTAAAGAATCAGGTGCTTCGCAGCAGGAGATACAAGCGCAAAAGGCAAAAACTCTCAAAATTAGAGAACAAATAAAGGCTGTGAGAAAATCGAATTTTGAACAAATACAAGCTATTTTAACGCCGGAACAGCAAAAAGA
This sequence comes from Cyanobacteria bacterium UBA9971, assembly GCA_003499955.1. Taxonomy (GTDB): domain Bacteria; phylum Cyanobacteriota; class Vampirovibrionia; order Gastranaerophilales; family UBA9971; genus UBA9971. Next base: position 6,115 of record DNRP01000128.1, on the reverse strand, counting down.
ATTTAATAAAATGCATGAAGAACATAAAAAAAATATGAATGAACATAAAAACGACTTCAAAAATAAATTTGAAGAAAAAGAATAAAAAAATGTCATTGCGAAGGGTACCCGCTTTTTTGATTAATTATCAAAAAAGGAGGGGGGGCAGCAAAGTGCTGACGTGGCAATCTTAGACCTTTAAAAAACAGACTCAAAATATTATTTGAGTCTGTTTTTTGTTGATGTTATTATCTACTTGAAATAATACTGGAGGTAACTATAATGTCAAACGCAACAGAATTAAAAGTTTATTATGACAACGATATTGATGTAAATGCTATTTTATCTAAAAAAGTAGCTGTTTTAGGGTTCGGAAGTCAGGGACACGCCCATGCTCAAAATCTAAAAGAATCAGGAGCAAATGTAAAAGTTGCTCTTAGAGAGGGCTCAAAAACTTGTGACAGAGTTAAAAATGCAGGTCTTGAATGTTTATCATTTGAAGAAGCAGTTGAATGGGCTGATGTTTTAATGATTTTGCTTCCTGATACCGTTCATAAAGAAGTTTACGATAAACATATCGCTCCTCATTTAAGAGATGGACAATATTTAGGATTCGGGCATGGATTTAGTATTCATTATGGTCAAATTGTACCACCTGCCGGTGTAAACACATTTATCGTCGCGCCAAAAGGACCGGGACACCTTGTAAGATCAGAATACAAAATCGGTAGAGGAGTTCCGACATTAGTAGCTGTTGGTCAAAACCCTTCCGGTGATACATTACAGGTTGCTCTCGCTTATGCAAAATTTAATGGCGGCGCAAAAGGCGGTGTTATCGAAACAACTTTCAAGGATGAAACAGAAACAGATCTTTTTGGAGAACAAGCTGTACTTTGCGGCGGAACTTCTGCGCTTATTAAAGCCGGATTTGAAACTCTTGTTGAAGCAGGGTATCCTCCTGAAATGGCATATTTTGAATGTCTTCACGAATTAAAGCTTATTGTTGATCTTATTTATTACGGCGGAATCAGTGATATGAGATATTCAATAAGTGATACAGCCAGATATGGCGATGTAACCCGCGGACCAAGACTTGTTACATCTGAAACGAAGGCTGAAATGAAAAAAATTCTCGAAGAAATTCAAAATGGCAATTTTGCAAAAGAATGGATTGAAGAAAACAAAAAAGGTCAGCCAAATCTTAAAATGCTCGTGGATGAAGACAAAGATCACGAAATTGAAAGAGTCGGAAGAAAACTTCGCGGTATGATGAGCTGGATAAAAGATGCTCAACTTATCAGTTCCGATGAAAGATAATAACTTAAAACTACAAAAACATTTGTTAAGAAGTTTATATCTAAATTAAAAAAACATTTGCAATTTAATTTGTTTGTTTTAATATAATATTATAAAGCCCGACCATGAGATCGGGCTTTTTTCTGTTTTTAAATATGTCATTATCAGGAAGGACTTTAGTCTTAACGTGACAATCTGATTTTTGTCAAGAAACCATTTTATCGATTTTGTTTTGTTCAGGAGGACCTATTTGATCCAGCAAAATCTTTATTACACTTGACATTTGACAAACAAAAGAATAACTGCTTTTTGCAACTGAACAATCAAGACAGTTGCTATTGCTAAGATAGCATCTTATAGCCTGATCCGTCCAATTTTTTGTTATAGAGTTTGAAATTTCGTTGACATCTCTTGATGGAATGTAGCTAATTTTAGCAGATTTTTGTGGTTTAGCGTAAGTTTTATTTATCATAATGCTTTGACATTCCTATATTTATAATGAATCCGACATACTGATACAAAACTGCATCATCACTTGACAAGAATATATCGTTTTAGATTTATAGTAATCATTTATTTGTTGTATTCTTTTAGATTTTTTTATAATAAGTAAAATATAATTGTATAATTGTATTATTCAGGTATGTTGGATGTTTTTTCATCAAAATTATGAACAATAAAGGCTTAAACAAGTTTATTTTCCCATTTTTGCTTTGCGCAATTGTAACTTCAAATTCGATAAGTTCAAGCGCAGAGGAAATTAATATTGAAAAAATTAACTTTGAGTTAGGCATAAGCTGTCTTAAACAAAATGACTACAGGCAGGCAATTAAGTATTTTGTTCTTGTAATACAAAAAAATCCTAAAAATATTGAAGCGCATTATAATCTTGCACTTGCGTACAAAAAATCCGGCATGTCAGAAAAAGCTGTATCTGAATTTGACAGGGTTGTAAAATTGCTCAATAACCCGCAAAATTTCGAAGCAAAGGGCATAGATATTAATAAACTCAGGCAGGAAAACAGAATTCTGCACAGTAATGAGCTTGCTTCCGATAAATACGAGCTTTATTCAAAGGTTAAATCACAGGAAAACGATTATATTGACCTCGGGGATATGCATTATGACAATCAGCAGTTTGAAACAGCAATTGAATACTATAACCTTGCTCTTCAAATAAATCCGTATAATGATTTTACATATTTTAAAATAGCAAAAAGTTATATGGATGCGGGAAATTATCTTCAGGCAGAGCCTTATATAACAAGAGCGGTAGAATTAACTCCACAAAACCCTAAATATACTTATTATAAAGATATTGTAGTCAAGCATATAGGCAATAAATACTATAAGAATATTGATTTGCGGGAAAAAATAGTCAATAAGTCCATAAATAGAAAAGATCCGATGCAGGGATTTGAGCTTCCCGAGGAATACAAAAAAGAGCTTTTTGCTGAAGAAAAAAAAAGCGTAGCAGGAAAGAAATTTGAACCCTATGTTGAAGAAATAATAAATCCTGAAAATACAAATACTGTCAAAATTTCTAAAATTAAGAAACTCTTTGGGAAAAAACAAAATATTGATAAAAGTATTGCTGCTGAAGAGAAAAAACAGGAAATAAAACCGACAAATTCAGAAAATTTCTCGCAGGGTAAATCTCAGGAGCTTGATTATCTGGATTTAGCTGATTTGCATTACGATAATCAGGAATCTGAAACAGCGCTTGAGTATTACACGCTGGCTTTAAACATTAATTTAAACAATGATTATACTTATTATAAGATTGCGCGCTGTTTTATAGATATGAAGCAGTATCGAAACGCTGATGAGTACATTGATAAAGCCCTTGCCTTATCGTCAATGAATAAAAAATATTTGTTTTTTAAGAATGAAATCGCAAGCAACTTGAACTCTGCTGAAAAAACGACTTTAGCGTTTAAATCGCCTGAGGATTTTTCTAAAAATAAAGTTAATGTAAATCCGAACAAAATTAGCAAGCTTAATCCAAACCTGAAAATGATTGCTGAAGATCCGAAAATTATTTCTGAAAATGAAATGGCGATTAATAATGAGGAATCCCCAGAGGTTGTCATTCCCAGCGAACAAAGTGAGCGTGGGAATCTATCCATATCACAACTCCTGTCAAAAACGATGGATAGATTGCCGCGTCAGGCTTTCAGCCTTCCTCGCAATGACAATTCGACGAAGGAAAACAAACAGGAAAAAATTAAAGCAAAAGTTACAAAATCGCAGGAATCAACTCAAAATATCGATATCTCCAGTCAGCAAATTTCTTCTGTGGAAACCTCAACCTCTTCTGTTTTCGGCAAAGACATGAAGTATTATCAGTCACAAGAGCTTGAACAAGTTAAACCAACAGATATTCAATACGAAAAACCTATGAATACAGAACCTCAAGATTCGCAATATACCCCTGATTATTATAATGAAAAAGGAATAGAGTATTTCAAGCGCGATAATATGCAGAAAGCCGAAAATTTCTTCAAAAAAGCTATTGAATTGAAGCCTATGTATGCAAAAGCTTATAACAATCTTGCAAATGTTGAGGCAAAACGCGGAAATTTTGATTTGGCTATACAATATAACCTGCAAGCCTTGACAATTGACCCGTATTATCCTGAATCCTACTATAATTTGGCTTTGATATATAAAAAGAGAAAAGATTTTATCAATGAAATCGCTTATTTAGACAAAGCCGTACAGGCAGACCCTAAATATTATCAGGCTTATTTTACTCGAGGACTTTCATATTACAATGCCGGCAATTATGAGCAGGCAAAATATAATTTTAAAGAAGTGCTGAAACTTAAAAATGACCACTATCTGGCGAGCCAAAACCTCGGGATAATTTATGCCAACGAATTAAACAAAAAAGAAGCTGAAAATTATTTAAAAACAGCGATAAGGCTCAATAAAAACAACGCGACTTCTTACTATTACTTAGCGTCCATTTATCAATCCACAGGAAGCGTATTTGACGCGATTGAAAATTACCAGAAAACCATAGAGCTTGATCCTGCAAATTATAAAGCTTATCTTGCTTTAGCTAAGTCTTATGAACAAAATGACGAAATTGACAGGGCTATTGATATATTAAATGATGCCATACAGCTAAATAAGTCAAATGCAGAGCCCTATAACTGTTTAGGTTTGCTGTATCTCAAAAAAGACAAATATATTGAGGCGACAAACTCATTCCAGAAAGCTATTTCAATTAATTCCAACAGGTCAGTCTATCATTACAACCTGAGTCAGAGTTATATTTGCCTGAATATGAAAAACAAGGCAAAAGTTGAGTTTGAAAGAGCTGTTAATATCCAGCCGGCAACCATTCAGGACTATATAGATCTTTCAGAGATTTTCTTTGACCGCTCAATGCCGAGTTATTCAATAAAAGTCCTGAAAGATGGTATTGCTGCTTTGCCTGACAATGATTATCTGTATGTGGTGCTTTCTCGGTTCTACGAAAAAACAGGCGCTGTAGCTTCTGCCAAAAAATTGCTTTCAGATTACCTCGTCAAAAAGCCGAACGGCACTTTAAGCTTGCTAATTCAGCGTAAATTAAGCAGCATGGAAAATACAGGAAATAATTCAAGTGATGAAAATTAAGGAAATTTCATGATTATAGATAAACTTAAAAATGCTTCTTTATATTACGGAATGAGTGAAAAAATTGCTACAGCTCTAAAATATCTTGAAAATACTGATTTGTCAGAATTTCAAAACGGAAAATATGAAATAGAAGGTGAGGATATCTCTGTAATTGTGCAGGATTACAACACAAAACCCCTGTCAGAAGGCAGATTTGAAGCACACAGAAAGTATATTGATATTCAGTACATAATCAAAGGCACTGAAAAAATGGGCTATACAAATATCCATAAATTAAAATCAGCAACAGAATATGACGAAGAAAAAGACATTATATTTTTCGATGGCGAAGGGGATTTTGTCACTGTTGAAGAAGGATTTTTTACTATTTTCGCACCGGAAGATGCTCACATGCCGGGAATTGAATCTAAAACTTCCGAATACATCAAAAAAGCGGTTGTAAAAATTAAAGTGTAAAAACAATATTTTCTTTACAACAAATTTTGCTAATGATAATATTTAAAACAACAAACAGGGAAACACGGTGAAAATCCGTGACTGTGCCGCAACTGTAGTAAGGGGGATGCCGCAAGAAGCATTCTTGAAAAATCCTTCCTTTAGTCAGAATACCTCTTTGTTACAAGTTACTAGCGAGCACTAGGATTTTTTTTATGCGAATACAGTCTTCTCAAAGTTTAAATTATATACCATCTAAAATTCAGGTTCAAAGCAAACCGATGGGAATTTGCTGTCCTCATGGCAATCCGGGCGGAGCTTGTCCTCTTTGTTTAGGAGGAGGCGGCGGTGGCGGCTCATCTGTAAAATTAAAACCAACCGCAAAAGAACTCGGGCTTTTGACATGGGCGGATTTGCTGCCTGCTTGGAACGCAATGCTAGCGGCAAATCAGAGAAAAGAATTTGACAAAAAGCTTGATACACTGCTTGCTATGAAAAAATATTTGGAGCAATCCAACGTTTATAAAGCAATAAGTAATTTTATTGACAGTAAAATAATGCCGCTTGTGAAACTTTTGAATTCACAAGTTTTAACGCCTCTGACAAAAACAATAAATCAGACAATTCAAACTATAAATAATATTTATACCGAATTAAAAGCTCAAATTACACAACAATTAACTAAGTTAGCCGGCGTATTAAATGAAAAACTCCAACAGGTAATGGATAAACTGAAAAACACAGCAGAAATGCTTAAAAACGCTATGGAAAT
>DNRP01000065.1 GCA_003499955.1 Cyanobacteria bacterium UBA9971 | reverse complement strand
AAAATCGCCGATGATGGTTCTCTTATAATCATTCCTGAGTATTCTTCAACGGAAACCATAATCAAAATGGGTGAAATATTGGAATTTTAAAAGCAGGTCTGAAATAACAGACCTGCTTTTATCGATACTAAAGGCTTTTATTATTTTATTTCGTGTAATACATCGGCATATTCTCTATCTTTGCCGTTGATTTCAAAAGTTGCTCCATCTTGAGTAAGGATATCGTTATTTCTGCCGTCAAAGTTTTCTTTTTTTATTACTTCAGCAGTTCCAAGATTAATTTCTGTAATACCAAGTGATTCAAGAGATTTTTCTTTAGAATTATATCCGTTTGTTTTCATACCGAGCTGATATTTGTCTTCAAGAATTTTAAGGTCTTTAGCATCAAGCTTCATGTCGTCTTTGCCGTTGATTAAGCCTTCTTTTGCAGCTAAAGCTTTTAANNCGGATTGAAAGTGTTCCGTCAGCTACGTCATTGATTTTATCGAGTTTGCCATCGCCATCTATATCATAGCTAATAACTTTATCTGATGTTTTAACTCCATCTCCATTCAAGTCAAAGGTAAGTGGTGTTCTCTTTCTTACAACGGATGACTCTACATCATATACTGTTCCATTAAGGGAAATTTTACCGCCTGTCGCCTCTTCACTGCTGGCTACAGACCAAGCTCCATTTTTTATACCAATATCTTCAATAATTTTGAAATCACTGTTTTCTTGGGCTGTCGGCACATAACTCTTATTTAAAAAGCCGTCTTTTCCTGCTATTTGAGTAGATGAGGCTGTTCCAATGATTTCTCCGCTCTCAGTTATTATATATGCTTCACCCTTATTTAATGTCAATTTTTTGTCTGATTCAGATAAATTGCCTAAAAGATTTTTTAATTGTTCATCATTGGCACTAAGTTTGTTATGACCGGCAGCTCCTTGATAAGTGCCATCAGGTCCGCCATTGGTTGAGCGAGCTTTTGAATCGCTGTTAAAAAAGTCCTTAATGTTATCTTCAAGTGTCAGTTTTGTTTTTCCGCTGGCATTATAAGCACCAATCAAAAATACTTTTTCAGGTTCTTTAGGAACAATTTCAACAGTTTCTTCATCAATTGTTACAGGNNACCGGACGTTGAACAGATTGACTGTTTCCCAATAATCCAAACATTGCAGGTAATAATGAATTAATAATTGAAAACAGCATAGAATTCATATCACAAGCCGGTTGCTGTTGATAAGGGTTCATTACGTTCTGAGCATAACCATAATTTTGTACAGACTGATAACCGCCAAAAAAGCTTGATTGTTGTTGATAAGGATTCATTACAGATTGTCCATATCCATAATTCTGGTTACCGTAATTCTGGTTTAAGTAAGTGTTGTTGTTAAAATTAGTGTAAAGACCCAGCATAAGCACATTCCTCCATTATAAAAAATAGGTAATTATTTATATCGTAATATATTGTGTATGTTATTTATATAAAAACAATATATTTTATATAATTGCCTTTTATTGTTTTTTTTATTAAGTTTTGTTAAATAATAAAGCAGTAGTAATATTCCCAAAAATTAATGTATACTGTACACTTAATCTATATACTATTCCCCTAATATGACTTATAATATTTAAAAAGCCAAAAGGAGAAGGTTGAGAATGAGTACAATCGAGTATTTAACAAATTCAGAAGAATTTAAAAGCGTAACATCAGCAGTAAGAACAACTTTGCAATCTGCATTCTTCGGAAATAACGTTAAAAAAATCACCACACTTGAAGAAGCTTATAAATTAGCAAAAAACAGCCCAGGAACAGTCGAATTAACCGGGATGCCTGTTTATGAACCTGAAAAACAGGGAATTCCAAAAGACGCAAATGTCCTTCTTTTCAACGATGGAACAGTTGTTGGAAGATGTGCCGCTGCAAGAATAATAGTCGGTGAACCCGGATGCAATCTCGGCAAACTACTTCCTATTATTAGAGAAGCTGTTTACGGAACCAGATATAAATTGATGTATCACGCTGAATCTTATGTCGGACTTGATAAAGATTTTATGATTAAAGCGCATCTTTTAGTCCCCGAAGGCTTTGAAAATGTAATGTACAGCTGGTTATTAAACTTCCAGTACATCAACGAAATTTACAGCGAGATGTATAAAGAATCACGCAAAATCCCTGAAGGCGATATATATTTATTCTCTGATCCTGACTGGACTCATCCTGATTATCCATACGGATTAACCTTCTTTGATCCTAAAAATAATTGCGCTGCGATTTTAGGGATGAGATATTTCGGCGAACACAAAAAAGGCACTTTAACCCTTGGCTGGTGCGCGGCTGCAAGAAACGGCTATGCTTCATGTCATGGCGGTTTAAAAAGATATAATTTGGCAAACGATAAAAAATATACTGTAGCGGTATTCGGACTTTCCGGTTCAGGAAAATCCACAATTACACACGCAAAACACGATAACAAATATGATGTAACAGTGCTTCATGATGATGCTTTTATCATCAACGTGCATGATAAATATTCTATTGCGCTTGAGCCGGCGTACTTTGACAAAACTCAGGACTATCCGATGGGTTGTGACGACAATAAATTCCTTATCACAGTTCAAAATAACGGAGTGGTTGCTGATAAAAGCGGAAAACTTTTCGTTGTAAGCGAAGATGTAAGAAATGGAAACGGACGCGCAGTCAAGTCAAAATTATGGTCTCCAAACAGGGTTGACAGAGTAGATGAGCCGATTAATTCAATCTTCTGGCTTATGCAGGATCCTACAATTCCTCCTGTCTTAAAACTCAAAGGAGCTTCTTTAGGTGCAGCAATGGGTGCAACTCTTGCAACCAAAAGGACTTCCGCGGAAAGACTAGCTGAAGGTGTTGATCCTAATGCTCTTGTTGTTGAACCTTATGCAAATCCTTTCAGGACTTATCCTCTTGAAATGGATTACACAAGATTTAAACAGCTTATTGAAGATGGTGTTGATTGCTATATCCTAAATACAGGCGCATTTATGGGCAAAAAAGTTCAGCCTAAACACACTCTTGGAATTATCGAAGCCATTGTTGAAGGCAAAGCTAATTTTAAAAAATGGGCAAACTTCTCCGATATAGAAATTATGGAGATTGAAGACTTTGATGTAAATCTAAACAACGAAGAATACAAGCAGCAGTTCATTGCAAGAATGAATGACAGAATCAGCTTTGTAAGCTCAAGAGATACAGAAAAAGCAGGTCTGGATAAGCTTCCTGTCGATGCTCTTCAAGCTCTTGAAAAAGTTGTTCAGGAAGTCCGCGCAATAGTCGCAGTTTAAGTTAATTTTAAAAAAGAGGGACGGTTAAAACCATCCCTCTTTTTTATGCTTATTTATTATCTTCTTTGAGATGCCGAAAGCCCAATATATAGGCTAAAAACATCATTCCTACAAAAATAATTAAAATTCCAACATAAGTAGATATTTCATAAAAAAGATTCATTTTTTTAACTCCTTTATTTTTCTATCAATTAATTCTTCGATATTTGATAATCCTTTTAAAAACAAAATAAATGCAATTGAACCAATAAAAAACAATATCCATTTTATAATACTATTTAACATAACTAATAAACTTAAAGTGCCACCACCAATAACAATAACAACTGCCGTTAAATTGCTTCTTTTATTTATTAAACTATCTATTTCTTTTTGCTTTGATAAAAATTCTTTATCCCTATAACACCTGAACTTGCCATATTAAGCTTATTATACAGCACGTTATTATTAATTCAAAATAGATTAAGCATATTTAATACAAACTGTCGAGGTATTCAGACATTTTATCAATCAATAAAATTTTATCATCTTTGTACTGGTCAATAAGCTTTATGATTGCGCTGCCAATTATAGCCGCGTCAGCATTAAGCTCTTTTAATTCCCTGATATGCTCTGCTTTTGAAATCCCAAAACCAACTGCAACAGGAATTTTTGTAAAACTTTTTATTTTCCGCAAAATATTTCCAAGCTGTGCGGAAAAACTTTCCCTGACACCTGTTACCCCAGTTGAAGAAACCAGATAAATAAACCCTGCTGAAGCTTTAGCAATTTTTTCTATTCTTTCCATATTGGAAGTTGGAGAAACAAGCATAATCAGATCAATATTATTTTCCCTGCAAGTTTTAGAAACCTCCTCAGATTCTTCTAAAGGCAAGTCAGGAATTATAACTCCTGAAACATTTAAGGATGCCGCTTTTTCAATAAAATTTTCCTGTCCAAAGCTCATAACTGGGTTGTAATAAGTAAATAAAATTATCGGCGTAGAAAAATCATCTGCTTTAAGATCTTTGAGCATTTCAAAAATTTTATCGATATTTGTCCCGTTTTCCAACGAAATTTTTGAGGCTTTTTGAATTACAACCCCATCGGCAAGCGGATCAGAAAAAGGGATACCAAGCTCGATAGCGGCAACTTTTTTTTCTTCAAACAATTTTAAAAGACTTTTTGTTGTTTCAAAATCAGGATAACCCGAAACAATAAAAGGGATTAAAGCAGGTTTTTTACTGCTTTTATTTATTGAATCTTGAATTTTAGAAATCAATTCCTCTTGTGCCATATAAATAAACTTCTTCCGGTTCTTCTAAATTCTCATGCAGTTCAGAAATAGTTTTGTTAAATACTGGATGTATCATATCTTCGTCCAATTCGAGTAAAGGCACAAGTGTATAAGCTCTCTGGTGCATCCTTGGATGAGGAATTTCCATAATTTCTGTGTTAATTATCTTATTATCATAGAATAAGATATCCAAATCAATAGTTCTTGGTCCATTTTTGGGTAATTCAGGATGTCTTACTCTTCCGAGCTGTTTTTCTATTCTAAAACACTGATTTAAAAAATCTTCGGGTGAAAGTATTGTTTCTGTTTTAAGAACCGCATTTATAAACCATTCCTGCTCTTTATAGCCGACTGGTTCTGTTTCATAAAGACTTGAACTTTCAAGTACTTGAATTCCGTCTGTATCATTCAACAAACAATGAGCTTGTTGGACATAACCGATTCTATCTCCGATATTTGAACCTACACCTATATAAGCTACCGTCATATATTTCCTTTGCAATAATTCTCTTTTTCTTATTTTATATTTTTTTCCTAATATTTACAATGAAATTTTTATATTGAATAAATTTCAAATGTTAACAATTGTAAAAAAAAAAAATTTTTTTGAATTTTATAAAAACAAATTATTTTTATATTAATAACAAATACAAATTATATATTAAATATGGGGTCTTATTAATATTTATATCGGAGGAGTTTTTATGTCAATCGGGGCTTATTCTATGCCTGCATCCATGATGATGGGGTCTAATCAAAGTTTTAACCAGTACAATCCCAGCTTAAATCAAATGAATTCTAATGTTAATTTTGGATTCAATCAATATACTTCCAGTTCTAATAACTACAACACCTATAATGTTTATAATAATTATGCACAACAACAACCTGCAAATAATGTTCAGATTATTAATAATTATTATATGCAGCAACCGATGCAACAACAAATGTTTGCTCAACAGCCTATGATGATGCAGCAACCGATGCAACAGCAAATGTTTGTTCAACAGCCTATAATGATGCAGCAACCGATGCAACAGCAAATGTTTACTCAACAACCTATGATGATGCAGCAACCGATGCAACAACAAATGTTTGCTCAACAGCCTATGATGATGCAACAGCAAGCTTCTACACAAAACAACAATGATCAAGGATTCCTGCTGCAACTTGTTATGCTATTATTAACAACATTATTAGGAAACCAAACAAATGTTGTTGAATCTCAAGAAACTGTAATTGAAGAAACACTTATCGCAGATTAATTAAAATTTCGACATAAAATCTTCAAACTCATACTGAAAAAGTATGAGTTTTTTATTTGAAACTAAACTTTCAAAATAATCTTCCGATTTAATTTATATATAGTGAAAAACAATGACTTTTGGATTTTTATAATTAAAATAAATTTTAATAGTCTGGATAAATTAGAGAGGGAAGATGTTTAATAACGTAGTTAGCTTTATAAATAAGGCTCTTCAGCCACAAACAATGCAGCAAATACAAACTGTATCAAAGCCTGTTTTGCAAGAAAATCCTTTTGCAACACCTTTTATAACAGTTCAAAATAAACGGCAGACTCTTTATGGCAAGAACACCCCCGTTCAAGGAGGCTATTTTGCGGGCTATTATAATGGAAAACAGAATATAGTAGGAAGAAAGCTTTTTGTAAATGTCTAAAATATATATTTCAGCGGACTTAGAAGGGGTTAATGGTGTGGTTTATCCGCATCAAACCGAGCCAACGAACGAAGGATATAAATACGCGCAAAAACAACAGCATAAAGAGCTGAATTGTCTTATAGAAGCACTTATTAATGCCGGGGTAGAACATATAACTTTAAATGACGCGCATGGCAGCATGGATAATCTCACTCTTTCAGAGTTAAATTCAAAAATTGAACTTATCACAGGAAAGCCGAAACCTGTTTCTATGCTTACAGGGCTTGATGAAAGCTATGACTGTGTGTTTTTTACAGGATATCACGCAAGAGCGGGGTCAGAAAAAGGTGTTTTAGCCCATACTTTTTCAACCATTTATAAAAATGTTAAACTTAACGATGTTTCTGTCGGAGAAATTGAACTTAATGCGGTGTATGCAGGTATTAAAAAAGTCCCTGTCGCCTTAATTACAGGTGATTATGCCGCCTGTGAGCAGGCAAAAGAATCTCTTAAAACAGTAAATACTGTCTGTGTCAAAAAAGCAATTTCTACAACGGCTGCGATTTGCCGCCCAGAAGATGATTTAATTCAAGATTTAAGCGAAAAAGCTTCTCAAATAATGAAAAACTTGGAAAGCTTGGAATTATATAGCCAAAATGCGCCTTATAAGCTTGAACTGGATTTTGTTGACAGAAAAATGGCTGATATTGCGGAGCTTTTGCCCTGCCTGAAAAGAATTTCCGATACAGCTATTATTTATGAATCTGACAATTATGAAGAAGTTTATAAGCTTTTACAATTTTTAACCGCAACTTTATCAAAATAATATTTTAAAAATCATGGCAATTTTTTTCCTTCACATGTTTTATAAATTTAGAAATAAAAATTTGTAATACATAACTTATAAGATAGGAGAAAAATTATGATGAACGGAATTAGCAGTATGGGTGTTGTAAACCCACAAACATGTCTGCAAAAAACAAAGTCTATAGCTTTTTTGGGAGGTGGATATAAAGATTTTCCAAATTCTGACCCTCCTTTTGATGCACCTAAAACAGAAGAACTATCATTCGAAGTTCAGGTTTTAGTTAATCAGCAAAAAATGCTTGGGCTTCTGAAAAACATTGAAAAGAATACAGATAAACCAAATCACAGATTTATAGGACCCGGATAAAAATCGTAAAAAGCTGATATTTTTGGGGATAAATTGCTGATTCATAACGTGCCTTTTCTGTTATGCTTCATTAATTTGGTTATTATTCTCTAAATTTATTGCGTCATCAAGTTTTTTGTATTTGAAATATAACATCAAATCCCAAAAAGCCATTATTCCATTAAAAGCATATAAATAAATTACAAAATCATAATTGTATACTATTTTGTGAACAACGCCAAAACTATAGCCAAAAACTACCAATACAAGAAATAAACAGCTTTTGCCTTTGGCACTTTTAGTTTTATAAGCTTTTATAACAGAGAAAGGCCAGCTTGCACCAAAACAAATCAACATTAATGCTTCAAATATACTCATATTAATCCGCCAATACTATTGTGTAATCTGTGTCACCTGAATATTCGCCTGGATCCAAAACAAACTGAGCTTTTTTTAATTCAGGAATTTCGGATTTCAACTTAATTATCGGGTTAAATCCTGCTTTTTCTGTATGCGCAATTATCTGTGTATGCGGACTTTTGCTTGATGAAGAATATTTTATATCAAATCCTTGCTTTTTGAGTACTTCTTCTATTACAGGGATTTGATCTCTGTATTTTTTAGAATAAAGAAGCGTAACCGTAAGAGGTTCTGTACTCAAAGGCTGAGGCTCTTCTCTATAAATAAGCCTGTCAATTATGGTTTGTACTTTTTGAGGTTCAAGAATCCAATAACTAACATAGCCATGGTTTGACGGTTTGCCGGGAAGGGTTGATGTCTGAATATTATCCATATCTATTTGCTTGGAAAATGCTGCTAATCCAGCAAGTTCATAGACATTCATGTCTGTTCTTACATTTTTGCTCATTGCCTGAATAATCGCAGGAATCTTTGCAACTACATCAGGAGATTTGAGTTTTTCAACAACTCCTCTTATGAACCATTGCTGTCTTCTCATCCTGCCTATATCTCCGATAGCATCATGCCGGAATCTTAAATAGCCTTCTGCCTGTTTAGCGTCAAGCACTTGATATCCGGGGCTTAAATTAATATACAATCCGCCGGCTCTGTCTGTATAATGCATTCTTTTTTCAACATTAACGGGAACTCCACCAAGTGCTTTTACGAAATCCTTGACCCCCGCAAAATTTATTATTAAATAATGATTGATATTCACGCCAAATGTGCGTTGTATGGTTTTTATAGCAACATCATGTCCGCCATAAGCATGCGCAGCATTTATTTTATCTACGCCATGCCCGTCAGCTATATAAACTTTACTGTCTCTAGGGATAGAAACCGCATTAACAGATTTCCCGAATTTATCTATACTTACCAATAGAATCGTATCTGTTCGGGTGCCTTTAAAAGGATCTGTTTCACTTCCGTTTGAATCTACGCCGAGAATAAGAATATTTTGTTTTCCGCTAAACGGCATAAATGCAGGCGCCATTGGTGATTTTCGTATAAACCTGCTAACTCCCGGCAATCCGATGCTATCTGCATTTACTGCCAGATACATTAATCCAAACAAAACAACACAAACGAGAAAAGCTATAGATGTCCATTTAAACGCATAATTTGTATTCGATTTATTTTTTAGTGTCTGTTTTGGCATAAAATTTTGAGTTTCAATATTATTAAATCTTTTTTGATTGTTCATTTTAAATAATTACCCTGTTTTTTCAACTACTCAAACATCAACAAATTTTTTCTAATTAATTGTTATTTACATATAATAAATAATCATACCTCAATGAAAATCATTTAAATAGCTGTAAAATTTATTTTTTTATGTTTAAAATTATAATGGCTAACGTGAATTGCTCATGAATAGAGGGATTGTCATTGCGAGCGACCAAAAGGAGCGTGGCAATCTATCCATTATATCAAGAGGCTGCATAGATTGCCACGTCGGTGCTTTGCACCTCCTCGCAATGACAACAGATGAAGGAAAATTATGCTTTTAGTCGCAGATATAGGAAATACAAATATTACAGTAGGTGTTTTTGACGGGGAAATCCTTGTTAATACTTGGAATTTGTCTTCTGACAAAAACAAAACCGAAGATGAATACGGGATATTTTTAAAAAATATTATTGATATCGCAAATTTAAACTTGAAGTCATCTGTAATTGCCAGTGTGGTTTTGCCTTTAACGGAAAAATTTAAAATTGCGGTTGAAAAATATTTAAAAATTCCTGTTCTGGTTATTTCCCATAAAACAAAGAACGGAATAGTTCTTGATGTGGAAAACCCGAGAGAAGTCGGTTGCGACAGGATAGCAAATGCCAGCGCCGCATATAATCTCTACAAAACTCCCGCTGTCGTTGTTGATTTTGGTACTGCAACAAATTTTGATGTTATTACAGCCGACGGAAAGTTTACAGGTGGCATAATTTCTCCCGGTATAAAAATGTCTTCGGAAGCTTTCAGCCATTTTACAAACCTTCTTCCAAAGCTTAAAATTGAAGATATTAATTCTGTAGTAGGGAAAAATACTGTAGAAAACATGTTAAGCGGCATAATTATCGGCCATGCGGCAATGATAGACGGACTTATCCAACGAATTGAAGAAGAACTCGGACAATCTGTCTCTACAATTTCTACAGGCGGGTATTCTTCAATGATAAACAGCCACTTAAAAAGACCTTTTGACCATATCAATCCTTTCCTTACTCTGGAAGGATTAAGAATTATCCATGAATTAAACAAATAATTTCAATTAATTTAATTCGTATTCATTAGAGCTTAATTTTTTACAGAAATTAATCATACTTACTGAAAGAGCTCTGAAGTGTTTCAAAATCAAAAGTTCGTTCTGATTATTCAAAACATTTTGTTTTAAAATGTGAAGATTTTTTTCAATTTCTTCAAAATAACTTATTGAGCCTTTAATTTTTACATCGGAAGGTAATGTAAGAAGATATTTTGTAATATTTCCGCATATATAAAGTAAATTTTCAAAATCAAAATAGTTTAATTTATGTTTAATTCTTGAAATTTCATCTAAAGACGTGTTATTCAATTCAAAGTCTTTAAGCAGATCTTTTTCTGTTTTGGTCAATATTTCTTTTAAACAATCATATCTGTTTTCAAATTGATCTATAAGAGACATGTGCGTTTCTATGCAATAAAGATAATGACTTGCTTCTTTTGATAAACTTTTGAATTCTATATCATTCATAAAATCAATATCAAAAACATTGCTGATATTGCTGCAATATGTAATAAAAAAATCATTTATTTTTTTATCTAAAAATACAATTGTATCGTCTCGATTTTGTTGTTTTTCATACGTATAGTATTTATCCAGAAAATATAAAGTTATAAATACGCTTATAGAAACGCCTGAAATATTAGAAAAAATATTTAATGTGAAAAGCACTTTTTGTTGAGGGTCTAAAAGTAATAAAAAAGGGAAAACAGCAAATATTCCTAATACTAATAAGAGTATTGCAATCATTGCAAAGATACTTTTACTAAAATATGTTTTATTCATAAATTATTCCACTCTATCTTAAAATCCAAAATATTATCCAGTTAAATGATAACAGACGTATTGCTTTAAATCAAACAATATAATATTCAGTCTCTGTTTTTTATTAAAACTTTAAAATCTTTGTTTTGATTATAAATATTTTCTAATTCCTCAAAGTTTTTTAATCCTGTCTGCGCTCCAAAACTTCCTACAACAGCAGATGAATTAATAGAAGCCATTTTTAAGGATTTTTCTATATTTTGGTCATATTTAATCATACTTGCTACAAAAGTACTTGAAAATGCATCTCCTGCACCTAATGTGCTGACAACTTTTGAGGGAAAAGTCGGAGAGTAGTATAAAGTTTTTCCGTCAAAAGCATAAGCTCCTTTTTTGCCCTCCGTAATCACCACAATCTTTGATCCTTGCTGTTTAAGTTTTTCAATCATTTCTATTAAATTATCATCTTCTATAGTCGGATATTCAGGCGGGTTATTTGAAATATTTGTTATGATAGAAGCCTCTGTTCTGTTTAAAATAAGTATCTCCGCTTTTTCGAGAATCTTTTTCATATCTGCTATTCCTCTTTTAATCTGGGTTGTACCCGGATTAAAAGCCATATTAATTCCGTTTTCTTCCGCAAATTCGGCAAACTTGTCTAACACCTGATTAGAATTTCCACTGAGGGAAGCTACATAAACCCATTTTGACTGCTTAACTTTTTCCCAGTCAACTTCATCCAGAGATATAGTACTGTTCGCTCCTCTATGCATAAGTACGGTTCTATCGCCTTCATAGCTTATAAGTATTACCGAAAACCCTGTTTTATTTATTTCTGATGTTATAACCATTGAGCTGTCAACATTTCTTTCTTCTAATCTTTGCAAAATAGCTTTAGAAGTCAAATCAGTACCTGTTTTTACTATTATTCCGGTTTTCAAGCCGAGATTGGCAAGATTTACCGCTGCGTTTGCTGCGCCTCCTCCTATATCATAAGCAAGTTGATCCATTTCGATTTTTGCGCCGTAATCAAAACATAAATAACTTTGTTTTGATGAAATTGTTTCCATATTAAGAACTTTTGCCTCGTCTGATTCAACAAAAATATCCTGCGTTGCTCCGCCGATTGTTAGAATATCGTACATTTTTATTCTCCTGCTATTACCTTTATTATTGTTTAGATTATATTATAAAAAGTTAGTGAGTTTTAAAAAAAGAGTTAATTTTGTAATATGTTTTATTTTCAGGAAAAACAAAATATAAATCTATACAAATCATCAATTTTAGATGATGAAAATTTAATTCATTCTTTTACAACAAGAACTGGAGGGAAAACTCCTTCACCGCTGGAAACTTTTAGCATGGGGTCTGCGGAAAATCCTGAATTGCTTCATTATGTTCAAGAAAACAGAAAAAAGATCTGTGAAATTCTTGGTGTAAAATACGAAAACCTGATTATTCCACAACAAAAGCATACTGATAATATAAAAATAATTTCTTCAATATATGATGATGTTTCTAATTGCGACGGATTAATCACAGATGTACCCGAATTAGTTTTAATGCTTCTTTTTGCAGATTGTGTTCCTGTTATAATTTATGCGCCGGACAGGCATGTAATTTCTGTTATCCATGCCGGATGGAGAGGAACAGCAAAATCTATTGTTAAAAAAGCACTTCATATTTTAGATCAAGAATTTCATGCGGATATAAAAAAAATAAAAGCCACTATAGGTCCTGCTATCGGACAATGCTGCTATCCTGTTTCAATAGAAGTTTCGAAAGAACTTGAAATTACAATTGAGAAAGATTGTGATAACATATTTACAACAAATATAAAAGACAATAACCTTGTTAATGTTGATCTTAAAAAACTTAATGCTCGACAGTTAGAGGACTCGGGAGTAATAAATATTGATAAGTCAGATAATTGCACATGTTGCATGAGTTCAGTATTTTATTCTTATAGAGCAGAAAAAGGCAAAACAGGAAGACATGCCGCTATAGCAAGCTTATCAGGTATTTAGTAATTCGAGTTATACCAGTTTCAAAAAGAAAACGAGAAATGAGAAATAAAAAAACAAAAAGGGCGAGCAGGGAACGAAGTGACCGTAGCGAGCCAAAAAATTAACTCTAGCCCCCTCCCGCGCGAAGCGGGAGTGTAAAGACTGAAAGACGGCTTTGCCGGCTTGGAAGTCTAGAACTCATTCTTGAGGGAGGGGGTTGGGGGTGGGTGTAAATTATACTTTCTTTAAAACAATAAATTTTTTATAAAAGGAGAAAACATGCCTGTACAGGAGCAAACTTCCGATAAAATTTTTAAACTTAATGAAGATTTAAGCAAATTTATTTATGAAGATGAACAGGTCAAAAAAGAACTTAATGAATATGCAAAAACCTTCAGAAATGGCTTGAGCAGAGATTCACTCGCTTATTTTATGTTTGATAAAACTCTTGAAAACGGTCAAAAAGTAATTGATGTTTATCTCAAAAAAAATAAAGATTTGTCCGCTGAGGATAAAAAGGTCTTAAAAGAATTCAAAAACTCGATTAACTCGGTATTTGAAATAAAAAAAGTACTTAAAGACGGCTTTGAAATGTATAATCTCGTTAATGAAAAAGATTATACAGTAAAAAGCCTTATAAAAATGGTTAATTACAGGGGTGTGGTGCAAGGAAATTATTTTACTTGCAGGCTGATTCCTTTTGAAAAAGAATATCATCTGCTTGTTTTAAATTCTATTTTGAGGACGACTGATAAGCAGCAGGCATATAAAATTGCTGTATCCATGCAGGTAGAAAATCCCGAGTCATTATACAAAGACAATACTAAAAAGCTGAAACAACTTGAAAAAATGGTTAAAGATTTAAACACAAAATTTAACGAATTTTTCCAAAAAGATGAAATTATTACTATAAATCAAAATATAGATGAACTGCTTGGAGCGTTTAACGACTTTGCAGAAGAAGGAACTAAAACAGAAAATTTGGAAGAAATTATTCAACTTCCCGAAAAATATTCATATTTTAAAATCCAGTCAGATGTTGATCCGTTCGATATGACCGCAAGAAGAGCCGATACGGAAAAATATGATGTAGGTATCGTTTTTGATCCAGAACTCGGAATTCAGGTGATGCCTTTTTATGGAACTTTCAGGAAAATTTTTGAAGTAGAAGATTATAAATCAATAGCGGGTTACAAAGATTGTATTTCTGATTATTTCAAGAACGGTAAAGTTTCTCCGTTTATAATTAAAAAAGTATATGAAGAATATGGAGAAAAGTTCCTGAAAATTGTCCTCGATGTTCTTGAATTAAAAAATGAAAAAATTACTATGGAAGAACTTTTGCATAAATATAAAGAAGATTTCTTCTCCTCCAAAAAGTTTTCGTCAACAACAGTGCTTTATGCATCGGAAGCATTCACAAGTTTAATGGCTTCTTCTTTGGAAATGACAAAAACATCTTACAGTATTGGAAGAAACGAGCCTTGCCCGTGCGGCAGCGGCAAAAAATTCAAAAAATGCTGTGCCGGATAATAAGGTTTTTTTGTTTATAAAAAGGGCTGCACCCTTTTAACCGCCTTCATTTCTTTTGATGCAAAAGAAATGAAGCAAAGAAAACTTTGCCCTATACTACAGTTTCTATATTTCTACCTGCTTACGATTCAAGCAAAATGCGTTTAACGCCCGTAACTCGGAGCAAGCTCCTCAAACAAGACGGGCTTGCCTTCGGTGTGCAGGATGAAATATTACGAAACCTTCGCAAAGGGCATTTAAAAAAACAAAAAGGGCGAGCAGGGAGCGAAGCGACCGTAGCCCGAGCCCAAAAACAAACTCCACCCCCTTCCCTTGAGGGAAGGGGGCAGAGGGATGGGTGTAAAAATGATTTCACTAAAACTTTTTTAAAAAGATATAAACTTAAATCTAACTATGGTAAATTTTAAATAATTAATATACAAAAAGGACTTTCATTATGAATTCAACTCAAAACTATAATATTTTTAAAAATCTTATGCTTTTTACTTTCGTAATTCTTATAGGTGTTTTGATTTATAAACTTCAATTTATCGCCATATTATTTTTCGCGGCGTTTATCGTAGCAAGCGCTATCGATCCGCTGATAAATCTTTTAAGTAAAAAAATGCCTCGAAATATTGCAGTAATAACAGTAGCCATAATCGGTTTAATTTTAATATCAATATTTTTAGTGCCTTTTATAAATATTTTAATAGGGCAAACTTTAGCTTTTCTTAAAGAAGCGCCTGCTTTCTGGGAGAAGCTTGCATCTTTTGCATCACAAACAGACAACAAGGGAATAATAGGAATATTAAACATTTTAGGACTAAGCAAATGGGTTGAATATGCGCAACATATAGGTGTATTGCCCGGCATGACACAAATTATGACATTTGCTTCAACACTCGGTCAAAATGTTTTATCAAGTTCAATTGATCTGACAAAAAACTTTTTAACTTCAATAATGTTTATTTTTACAATGGCAATGCTGACTTTATTTATGCTGGTTGATAAAAATTATTTAAAAGACAAAGTCTTAAGTTTTTTCCCCGAAGAAAAAAGAGAAAAAACCACAGCAATATTGCGCATAATCTCTAAAAAAGTCGGCGGTTATGTAATAAGTCAGGTAATCGTTATTTCCGCAGTGTTCATTCTTGTAAGTATCGGGCTTTTTCTTGTAAGAGTTGAATTTGCCATGATTCTTGGAGTTCTGGCAGCGTTTCTGGAACTTATTCCTGTTATTGGACCAATAATTACAACAATTTTAATAGGTCTTGTCGCGCTCGCCCAAAAACCGATTCTTGCTGTATTTGCGCTTATTGCTTATGGAATTATTCAATGGCTTGTTGATAATGTAATAAGACCGTTTGTAGTAGCAAAATTCCTTAAAATGCACCCGCTTACATTTATATTTTCTCTTTTTGCAGGTGGAACATTCTTTGGAATCACGGGATTACTTCTTGCGCCACCTGCTGTTGCCGCAGTTTGCGTGCTTATCGACGAACTTTATCTGGGTAAAATAAAGTAGAAATAACTCTTTTTGTCATTGCGAGGAGCTTGCGACGAAGCAATCTAAAAATAAATAATTTCGGATAGGTTTTTTTATGAAAAAGCCTAATTTTCTTGGATTGCTTCGCTCGCAATGACAATTTCTTTGTTTTACCTGAAATCTTCGGGAAGATAAAAATTATTATTCCTGAGTGCCAATCTTACTTCATCATAAGTGTAATCTTTGCAATTACATTTTTGCTGATACATGGAAATTACCATCAAAACATCATCAACTGAAAGCTTTATCATCCTTCTTCCATTATCATTATCAATTATTAACGCCATTTTTTTNNAAATATTACAATTTCTTAAAAAAATACTTTTGCCATTATAAAAAACTTATCGGCACTTTTACAAAAAACTTTAATAAAAATCACCGAAAAACATTGTTATTATTGACTTTATAACTTGCATTGAATTTTATACAAAAATTTGAATGTTAAGTTTTTGTAATAAAATAAACATATTTTTCAAAAATATAGCAATTTTATATAGCTTTTATTGTTTTTATATATAAGCAACAAATATAAAATAAAGTTGACCTTCCCTTACCTACAACTTTTAATATTTTACATAGGAGGAAACATACATGATGTCACCTTATTCAACGCCATACGGTATGTATGGGGTTAATACCAACGGTTATGCCACTTATGGACAAACGCCTAACGGACAAAGTCCTTACTCTGGTCCTACATTGTATAATTACAACAATACAGGCAACCCCGGTTATGGATTATATGGAATGAATCCATC
>DNRP01000162.1 GCA_003499955.1 Cyanobacteria bacterium UBA9971 | reverse complement strand
GCCTGCGTAATATTTTCACTGTCCTTAAGATCCGCAATAGTTCTGGAAAGCTTCAAAATCCTGTCATACGCCCGCCCCGAAAGATTAAACTTATTAATAGCCATCCTCAAAAGATTTTCGCCGTTTGAGTCAAGCTGGCAATACTTTTTAATAAGCTTTGGCGAAATTTGGGAATTGGACACGATTCCCTCGTCTTTAAACCTTTCAACTTGAATCTTTCTGGCTTTTACAACCCTTTCTCTTATGGTTTTTGAACTTTCAGAATTAGTGTTTTTGCTTAAAAGCTCGTCTTCGGAAAGCCTTGAAACTTCTATCTGTAAATCAATCCTGTCCAGAATCGGACCTGAAAGCCTTGCCCAATATTTTTTTGCCTGAAACTCGGAACAGACGCACGGCTTTAATTTATCTCCAAAATACCCGCACGGACAGGGATTCATCGCGGCAAGCAAAGTAAAATCGGCAGGATATTTAACACTTACCATGGCTCTGCTTATGGTAACTTCTCCATCTTCGAGCGGTTGTCTTAGAATTTCCAGAACTTGCCTTGGAAATTCTACAACTTCATCCATAAAAAGTACGCCTCTGTGAGCAAGACTAATTTCTCCCGGCTTTGGATTTGTTCCTCCTCCGACAATCCCCGCGTAAGAAGCGGAATGATGCGGCGAGCGAAAAGGTCTGGAAGTTATTAACGGCTCGTCTTTTTCCAGAAGCCCGCTGACACTGTAAATTTTAGTAAGCTCCATGGCTTCAGAAAATTCCAGAGGGGGCAAAATCGCTGCAAAACATTTTGCAAGAAGGGTTTTGCCCGACCCCGGAGGACCTGACATAAGAATATTATGCCCGCCCGCCGCGGCAATTTCTAAAGCCCTTTTTGCTTTTTCCTGTCCTTTTACATCCTTAAAATCAAACTGTATTTCTTCTTGCGCTGTTTTTTCAAGGATTTCCTTAACATCAATAGTAAAAGGCTTGATTCTGAAATCCGCAATAGCAGGCGGATTAAGAAACTTGAACACATCCTGAAGGTCATTTACGGGATAAACCTCGACCCCATCAACAAGAGCGGCTTCTTTCGCGTTTTTTTCAGGCACAACGATTTTTGTTACCCCTGCTTTTTTCAAACCAAGCGTAATCGGCAAAACTCCGTTAACGGCTCTAAGGCTTCCGTCAAGAGATAATTCACCGAGAAAACCAACGTTTTCAAGGGATTCAAACTTAATATCCCCATTCGCCGCCAAAACCCCGACCGCCATGGGAAGATCAAACCCCGAGCCTTCTTTTCTGATATCCGCCGGCGCGAGATTTATAACGATTTTTCTTGAGGGAAAATCATAACCCGAATTTTTTATCGCGGAGCGGATTCTTTCTTTTGCTTCCGAAACCGCCATATCAGGCAATCCTACAATGGTAAATCCAGGTATTGTCGAGCAAATATCAACTTCAACAGTGATTTTATACCCTTCAATCCCAATTATCGCTCCGGTTATTACATTTGCTATCATTTATTTTCCTGCTTCTATAATATTTTTTGCCCAATTATAAACATTTTCCGCTATTTCTAAAGTTTCTTTATGTTCCTCTAAAGAAACGGGCGTAAAATCGGAAGGATACCTTGTGTTTACCGCATAATCCGTTAGAATAGCTGCTTCTTTTATTTTTTCAGGAATAATAATTGTTGTTTTTTGTCTTATTAATATCAATAATTCTGATATATTATGAGTTTTGGGGAATTCTATATTATTTTTTATTAATATTGCTTTTAAAGATTTTTCCGCACACTGTTGAAGATCAAAACATAAGTCCTCAAGATTTATATCTTTTAAATCAAGATAAGAACTATCCTTGCCTCTTATCAAATTACTTTTTGCCCTTTTAATCCAAGTTTGTGCATTATCCATAAATAACAACACCTTCTTTAAGAGCTTGCTTTACCACAGAAACAACCATTTTTTTATTTTCTTCAACGCTTTCAGGAGTTTTTACGATTATATCAACACCTATAGGAGTATCAAAATCAACAAGAATTCTATAGATAGAATGAGCAATTTTTCTTTCATTCTCAATGCCCGATTTAATTATTAAAATATCATAATCGCTGTCAGGACGAGCATCTCCCCGAGCTTGCGAACCAAACAAAATTATTTTGTCAGGTTTAACAACTTTCAAGATTGCTTCTATTATTTTGTCCAGAATTTTTTTATCCGGCATGCTTTTTGCACCTTTATTTTTTATAAAACAATTTTATCATAATATTGTTTGCTATCATTTAATTTCTCTTTTCTTTTAAATTAGATGTATTATGCACGTATAAATTTTTGAAAAATTTTATCTGCGTAAATTATACAAGGAAGAATAATAAGTCCCCAAACAGCAATATTTATAACCTGAGGATTAGTAAATGTTATTTTTTTTGATTTTATGGATAATTTTTTGAGTCTTTTATATTCTTTTTTATTTATACCCCAAGTAAATTGATGTCCATTTCTTTGATCGTGACTAAAAAAACCCACTGAAGTAAATTGATATTCCATATTTGAAAATGTATAATCATTCATATTTTTAGATGGCTTTGAAATACGCCCCCAAGTAAATTGATAGGAAGATTGGTCAGTTAAATTAAAAGGTTTATCTGATTCAATATATTCAACCCAATTATCATTATTATTTTTAAAAACAAATTCAAAAATTTTTTTAAATAATTTCATAAATCACCTTTTTCTATCTGCAAACACCTGCCAACAGTTGTGCATGACTGTCATTCTGAGTGAAGCGAAGAATCTGTCCATCGTTGGTTAGCCCCTGAATCAAGTTCAGGGTGACAATGAAAACCCACTATAAGCAGTATTTCCTGAAAACAGGTTCATAATATATAATTTAATTTACTCATAATGGCATTCTTGTAGATAAATATAATATACAAAAAACTTATATCAAAGATTTTAATTTTTGGAAGAAAAACCGAATGATTGATATCGAGGATCTGGCAGAAAAATTTAAAAATAAACTGACTCTTGCCAAAGAAACGGAAGAATATAAAAATACCGTGATTGAACCCGTTGTAAACAAAATTTTTAACGAAGAATTTGCCGGTATTTTCCAAACCATCACCGAATCTTTAAATAAAAAACTCCAATGTAACGCCGTTAACTTTAAATCCGAAGGAAAAAACAGATTTTTTATAGAAGGAAGATTTCACCGAATAATTTTTCAAAAAGGTAAAATAGAAATACCGGATAATGTTATTAAGACAACTATAATCCCGCTTTATATCTGGAAAGGAGTAACAAAACACCTGACGCCGATTTCATTTACTATAAATCCTGACTCGCATGATATAAAATGGAGTTTTGATTCACCGGAAAACTACGCAAAAAACTTATTTAGCAAACTTGTAGATGATGATGACTTTTTCATGTAAACTTAAGGTATAATCAATAAAAAATAGAGGTCACATAAAAAGATGTTTATTGAACAGATAAGCGGTCAAAAAATCAAAATTAAATTCGATATAAACGAAAAACAACTTTTGCTCGGAGATATTTTAAAAATAACAGCCTCAGGAAAAAACGGCGTTCTTGTACAAGTTACAGGAATTTCTACCGCGGAAAAAAACCCTAACTTCAATATAGCTGACTCAAAAATTTTATATACCCTTGACAACACAGGAAAATTAATAAACTGGCAGGGAAATATTCCGTCACAGGACTTTTTGATTAATAAACTTTCAGCTAAAGAAGTTCTGTTATGCTCAAATACTTTAAATGCGCAAAATCCTATTCCTGTGGGAATTTTATCTTTGTACCCCGACACGGAAGTTAACCTTGAAGCCTCTTTTTTTGAAAGACCAACCGTAATTTATTGCGATAAACAAACCCAAAAAGATAATATTTTAAGTCTTTTATCCTGCGAATTGTCTAAAACAGCAGGAAAAACCGTCTTAATCGATTTTGATAACAGCTATTCGGACTTAAAAGTTTCTTTGATTATGGAAGCAGGAAAAAATATTAAACTTCCTTTTGACCTAAAAGGACTTGAACTTCTTTATAAAAAAAGCCTTTCGGATGCCTCTGCGGAAACAAGAGCAACTGTTGAAGACATCTTTATGGAAGTCGAAAATTATCTTTCATCAGGCGAAATTGAAAATATTCCTTTCTCCAGCTTCAGACAGGCCGTAGATTCTGTTTATGCAACCAACAAACTGACAGAACTCGTTTTATTAAAAAATAAACTTTCAAAACTTGAAAAAAACGGCGTTTTTGCGGATAAAAAACAAGAAATCACAAACTTTAGCGAGAATATTAAAACTAATAACCTTGTCATAGTTGATTTATCAAAATTCCCGTCAGACTGGCAAAAAGACCTGATTGAATTTTTAATCGACTCAAACACTAAAAAATACAAACAAAAGTTCTTTTTACTAGTTGCTGCTGATAAAGCCGGCATTGACAAAGCTTTTATAGAAAATCTTTGCACAAAAGCCAATAAAAACGGGGTTTGTCCTGTGATTATTACCGGGCATGAATCAGAAACCGCTGTTTCTTTATTGTCTTATGCAGCGAATATTATTGCCTTTGCGCCGGAAAACACAACCAAAATTACAGCCTTACAGGAAAGCTTAATCAGACTTAAAGATAACGAAGTTGTGATTACAGGAAGAATTACAAACAACATTCCATTATATACAAATATTTACGACACAGAAGTTTTTGAAGAAAGCCACTATTCAACTGATTTAGCGAGTTCATCTCCCGAAATATATCTTAATACTGAATATGAAGCAGAAACAGAAGACGAATTACCAACAACAAACTCCTTCTCTTATGAAATGACCGATGAAATTGAAGAAGAGGATGATGAAGAGAATTTTAACTACTCAAACCAGTTTGATTACGATGAATCAGGAATTGAATTAGTCGAAAACATTTCAAAATTGCAGGAAGAAGTTCATATTTCTCAAAAAGAAACTGCTGAAGCCGATGAATATTCTGTTGTTTCAGAAGATTCTTATGAAGAAGACGAAGATATTGAGTTAGAACAGGATGATTCTTACGAAGAAGATGATAGTTTTGAATTGGAACAGAATGATCCTTACGAAGCAAATTCTAACAATTCTTCTTTTTATGACGAAGAAACTGAAGATGAAGCTGATTCTGAAGAAGATGAAGAAGATGAAGAACCGGAAGAAAATTCCTACAATATCAATTCAAACAGCTCCTCTTTTTATGACGCAAATGAAAACGAAAATATTTATAACTCTTCTAAACATGAACCTTCTGAACCTCCTAAAAAATACGCTTCGGGCTTTTCTGAAGAAGATTTATCAAGTTTTCTCGACGATGATATTGATGATAACCAGCTTTCATACTCATCTAAAGATGAACATGTTGATGAAGACTTTGATTATAGTTCAAATGAAGAATTTCAAGATGAATCGGTTTTGGATTACGGAAGTTTTTACGATGATTCGGATGAAGAAGAAAATAATAGTAATTTAACTGATGAATATGATGAAGAAAATGCTTATGAAGAACCTGCAAAACCTTCTAAAAAAACAAAATCGGCAAAACCTTCAATGCCGGATATTCCTATATATTCAACCCCTAAAAATCAAACTGAAGCTTCTTATGATGATGATTTTCAGGAAGGCGACAAAGTCAAACACGAGAAATACGGACTGGGAACAGTAACAAAAATAATAGGCTCCAACGAAAAAAGACTTTGCAGCATCCAGTTTGATGATGTCGGAAGAAGACTTTTAGATCCAAAACTTTCTGAATTAGAAAAAATATAATATTAAGTTTTGTAAAAAATATAACGAAATTTGTCAACTTTTTTTATTCACAGCCATTAAAGATACTGTAATAAAAAAAGGATAATAAAAATGTTAGGAAGATTGCAACAAAATTTTAATCCGATAATTTCAAGACAAGATCAAAGTCATGGAAAACAAAAAATAGGCTTTGGAATGCAACTTACTTTTAAACGCGATCTTATTGAAGACGTAATCAATCACTCCCCGGAAGATGCAGATGAATTATTAATAGCATCAAAAAAGGTACTTGCTGATCAAGCGGCAAATCCATTGTCAGTACATTTTTTTAAAGAACCCGAAAGTGCTTCCATAAAAGGATTTATTAAAAGCCCTAATTCCCATGACATTATTAAAAGCGCTAAAAGACCGATGAAAGATTTTGTAAAAAATTCCGTTGCTACTTTCCATGAAATGCTTACGGATTTAAACTCAACTGAAAAACCATCCCGCCGTAGTTCTATTTTAGGAAAATTTGAAGACGCTAATCTTTTTCCACCCGGAGACTTCGATTAGTAATTTAAAAATTTGATGTAAAAGGTTTATTTTCTGAATGCAAATATGTATTCAGAAAATTTTTTATGGGAACTCATTTAACTTTCATTCGTCAAAATCTAAATACTATAAAAAAGTAAATTTAGAGGAGAAGGATGAGAATAAAGAGAAGCATTAAATATCTTTTATGCGCTATTTTAGCCAGTTTTCTTGTAGGCTGTAACGTTTACAAAACACAAGATTTAAGTTCCCGGGAAATTAATATTCCCCTGGATTCAAAAAAAGCAATAAAAGAAAGAATTATTAAAGAAGCCACAAAACAGGGATTAAGCCCCATACTCGCCCTAAGCGTAGCAAAACAGGAATCTGATTTTGAAAAAACCGCCCGAAGCTATGTAGGCGCAATAGGTATTTTTCAACTTATGCCCGCAACAGCAAAAGATTTAAACGTAGATCCCTATAAACCGGAAGAAAATATTAAAGGCGGAATTAAATACCTAAAAGCATTAAAAGACCAATTCGGCTCGACAAAACTGGCACTTGCCGCTTATAATGCAGGGCCGGGAAATGTCATGAGGTACAACGGAATTCCTCCATTCCGCGAAACAAGGACTTATGTAAGAAATATCCTCAGTTATTACGATTATTACAACAAAAATCCTGATTCAGTAATGATTGAATGACATTGAACATAAATCACTGATTTAAACAGATACTGTATAAAAAACAAAAAAGCTCTTCTTTTTATCCCTCCCTCTTTAAGAAGGGCTTTTTGTTTTGAATTGTTATAAAATAAGTAATGTTGAGAAAAAGTAAGCTAAAATCAATGGCATGTTATTCTGAACTTTTATTGTCATCCTGAGCAAAGCGAAGGATCTATCCAATTTTTGATTCTATCTAAAATTGTTAACTGGACAGATTCTTCGGGTTAAAGCCCTCAGAATGACAATAAAATAAATAAATTAACAATTCACATTTCTAGAAAAGGAAATAATGGAAAACAATTTTTATATAAGAAAAATAACCCCTGAAAGTGCTGAAAAAGTTATTCAAGACATAGGTTTTGATGAATCGTATATAAGACAGGCACTTTCAAAATATAAATTTAATCTCTATAAAATCCATGATTTAACCTGCCCTCAATCTTCAATAATAAAACAGCTGGCGCTTTCAATTGGGGCAGATGCCGCTATTCACAGAGAAGTCCTTACCTGTAAAGTTGATAAAACCGACATTTTAATAGGCTGCACAGATTCTCAACTAAAAACTTTATGCGAAAAACTTAAAAAACAGCCTTTTAAACTGGCTAAATTATCAGAAAACTTGCTTGAAATCTTAAACAAAACACCTAAACAAATCAAAATAAGAGAAAAAACCTTTGATTGGTCTCAAAAAACTTATATAATGGGTATCTTAAATGTTACCCCCGACTCTTTTTCCGATGGAGGAAAATTTAACACTCCCGAAAAAGCTTTTGAACAGGCAAAAATTTTAATTCAATCGGGCGCAGACATTATAGATATAGGCGGAGAAACCACAAAACCTTTTTCAAAAGAAGTTTCTCCCGATGAAGAACTTAAAAGAGTACTTCCTATAATTAAAAAAATAAGGGAATTTGATAAAAATATCCCTATAAGTATTGATACCAGACACTCTCTTATGGCAAAAGAAGCCATAAAAGCAGGGGCTGATATTATAAATGATGTTTCAGGCTTTGACTGGGATTCAAATATGATTACTGTTGCCTCTGAACTTCAAGCTCCTGTTGTAATTATGCACTCTTTATCAAGCCCTGAAACAATGCAGATAGACCCTGCCTATGAAAAAAACATTATAGATGCAATCTATGAAAGCCTTTCAGATAAAGTACAAAAGGCAATTTCTTCGGGAATCAAACCTGAAAACATAATAATTGACCCGGGCATAGGTTTTGGAAAAACCTTAGAGCATAATATTGAAATAATAAAGAGAATAAACGAGTTTAAAACTTTAGGATGTGCTTTATTAGTGGGTGTTTCAAGAAAATCTCTTATAAATCTTCCCGCGGAAGAAAAAGAAGAAGCAAATATTGCTCTTAATTCTTATCTGGCTTCGCAGGGAGTAAACATTATCCGCGTGCACGATACAGAAAAACACTTTAAAGCTTTTAAAGTTCTGGACAGGGTTTTATATTAACAATTATAAAAAATTGGCTTTTAAAGTTTTTATAATTTAAAATTTTGTTATGCCAATTTCAAAAAGAAAACGCGAAATAGAAAATAAAAAAACAAAAAGGGCGAGCGAGGCGACGAAGTCGCCGGAAAGCGGATTGCGAGCTGAGGCTGAAGG
>DNRP01000118.1:16909-19233 GCA_003499955.1 Cyanobacteria bacterium UBA9971 | reverse complement strand
CTCTGGGTAACTGTTGTTTATTGTCCGCTCGCTCATTGGGTTTGGGGCGGAGGCTGGATAGGCGCAAAACTTGGCGCTCTTGACTTTGCGGGCGGTCTTGTTGTTCATATTTCATCAGGGGCTTCTGCTTTAGCCGCTGCAATTATTGTCGGAAAAAGAAAAGATTATGGCGTAAAAGCAATTCCTCCTCATAATCTTGTTTTAACTTTACTTGGCGCAGCTTTGTTATGGTTTGGCTGGTACGGATTTAATGCGGGAAGCGCTCTTGCTGCTAACGGCTTAGCTTCAATGGCTTTTGTAACAACACATATCGCAACTGCTGCGGCTATTTTATCGTGGATGTTCGCTGAATGGATTCATCAACATAAACCTACAGCTCTTGGTGCAGCATCAGGTGCGATTGCAGGTCTTGTCGCAATTACTCCCGCTGCCGGATTTGTTACTCCATTCGGTGCGCTTATTATAGGCTTAATTGGCGGATTAGTCTGCTACATTGCAGTAAACCTCAAATCCGTATTCGGTTATGATGATTCCCTTGATGCCGTTGGCGTTCATGGTGTAGGCGGAACCTGGGGCGCTATAGCGACCGGATTATTCGCCAGCGCTGCCATTAACGGAAAAACAGGCTTATTTTATGGAAGTGCAGGGCTTTTAAGTCCGCAAATAATCAGCGTGATAACAGCATGGGCGTTTTCATTTGTTGTTACAATAATAATTCTTAAAGTGCTTGATGCAACTATGGGACTTAGAGTTACGGAAGAAGAAGAAAACGTCGGTCTTGATCTGAGCGAACACGGTGAAAGAGCTTATTCACTATAGTTTACTTAAATAGTATTATTGTTAAAATAATAAAGGGCGAGCGAGCCGCCGAAGGCGGCGAAAAGCGAGCCCAAAACAAAACCTCATCCCCTCCCTCGAGGGAGGGGGTAGGGGGTGGGTGGTATAAATAATCCAAAAGGAGAAATTAATGAAGAAAATTGATGCAATAATAAAACCGTTTAAACTTGACGAAGTAAAAAATGCTTTGAATGATATAGGCGTTCAGGGCATGACGGTAACCGAAGTCAAAGGTTTTGGTCGTCAAAAAGGTATCGTAGAAGTATACAGAGGCGCTGAATATCATATTCAGTTTATTCCGAAAATTAAATTAGAAATAGTTGTGAATGACGATATTGTTGAACAGGTTGTTCAAATTATCCAGGAAAAAGCTCAAACAGGAGAAATCGGCGACGGAAAAATCTTTATCTCTCAAATTGAAGAAACAATCAGAATCAGAACCGGCGAACGAGGCGAAGGCGCTATATAATTTATTCAGAACTAAAAAAATCCCTCTTGGAAACAAGAGGGATTTTTTATAAGTTATGTAAGTGTAAGGAAATTAGTGATTTTTATTAAACTGTTAGTGAGTGCCAAACATCAGCGTATTCTCTTTTTATGCCGTTAATTGCGAATATTGAACCTTCTTGAGTCATTAACATATTGTTTTGACCGTCAAAGTTGTTTTGTGTTTCTACTGCATCTGTTTTACCAAGATATATTTCGGTAATTCCAAGTGCTGCTAAAGATTTTGCACTGCTATTGTAACCGCCTGTTTTCATTCCAAATTGATATTTGTCTTCAAGAATTTTAATATCTTTAGAGTCAAGGATCATATCATCTTTACTGTCAATTAAACCTTCTTTTGCAGCTAATGCTTTTAATGCGTCAAAACCGTTTCCAAAGCCATCAGACAGTCCGTCATTATCGAGATCGGTATTGTCTCCGAATAAATCTTTACCGGAATTGCCGCCTCTGATAGAAAGCGTACCGTCAGCCACGTCATTGATTGTTTCTTCTTTGCCGTCACCGTTGATATCATATTGAGTTAATTTATCAGATGTTTTTACACCATCTCCATTTAAATCAAAGGTTAAAGGAGAACATGCTTTGTTACCGACGTTTTCAACGATACATTTGATTTCATCGCCGATAAGATTGCCGTCTTTATTTTTGTCTGTACCGACGATATAAGAATTTTTCTCTTTATCCCAGACAGCATAATCATAATTGAATCCGGGAACTCTGGACATGTCTTTAGATGTAACATTAAATCCGATTTTTGTATTGGAAATTTTATGAGCAGTTACTATTCCGTTAGATACAAAACTATTTCTTTTATCTGTATCAGTAACTGAATTATCAGAATTGTTGACTATTTTTTCGAGGTCAGGTAATTGCCAGTATTTACCAAATTTTGTAAAGAAATTATCAAAATCACCGTGGTTTGCAATATAACCATCCATTTTGTTGTCATTATTCCAGTCAATAGCTCCGTAGCCTTTGTC